>JAJTBE010000016.1 GCA_021287065.1 Bacillota bacterium | reverse complement strand
CAGGCGTCCCGCCAGCCCCCAATGCCCCTGAATTAGCAAAAAAACTCAAATCCCCAAGCCCAATAATCCTGTTTTTCAAGGGAGGAGGTTCGGAGGAGACCTCGCTTTTCCAAAAAAGCGTGGTCTCCTCTGACGGTCCCTGAACCCCACGGTCCCCGGTCGGGTCCCCCGATTCGAAAGTTTTGGGAAGGAGGTCCGGAGGAAACTTTTTTCAAAAAAGTTTTCTCCGGGAGCTTGGCAAACCACTCCAATACTCGTGATCGATAATACCAATCCATACCTTAATTCATGGGCGTCCCGCCAGCCCCCAATGCCACTGAATTAGCAAAAAACACTCCAATCCCTCAGCCCAATACTCCTGTTTTTCAAGGGAGGAGGTTCGGAGGAGACCTCGCTTTTCCAAAAAAGCGTGGTCTCCTCTGACGGTCCCTGAACCCCACGGTCCCCGGTCGGGTCCCCCAATTCGAAAGTTTTGGGATGGAGGTCCGGAGGAAACTTTTTTCAAAAAAGTTTTCTCCGGGAGCTTGGCGAACCTACACAACCCTTGTGAGCGATTAGATAAATCCATGCCTTAATTCATAGACTTTGCACCGTTCCCCCCGGTCCCCAAACCAACCGTCAACCGCCAGCACCCCCACAACCACAAGCTCCGCCAACCCCTGCCGGATCGCAGGCATCCCGCCAGTCCCCCCGGTCCCCAAATCAACCGCCAACCGCCAGCACCCCCACAACCACAAGCTCCGCCACCCCTACCGTATCGCGGGCGTCCCGCCAGCCCTCACTGCCACTGAATTAGCAAAAAAAACTCCAATCCCCAAGCCCAATACTCCTGTTTTTCAAGGGAGGAGGTTCGGAGGAGACCTCGCTTTTCCAAAAAAGCGTGGTCTCCTCTGACGGTCCCTGAACCCCACGGTCCCCGGTCGGGTCCCCCGATTTAAAAGTTTTGGGAAGGAGGTCCGGAGGAAACTTTTTTCAAAAAAGTTTTCTCCGGGAGCTTGGCAAGCCACTCCAATACTCGTGATCGATAATACCAATCCATACCTTAATTCGCGGGCGTCCCGCCAGCCCCCAATGCCACTGAATTGGCAAAAAAAACTCCAATCCCCAAGCCCAATAGTCCTGTTTTTCAAGGGAGGAGGTTCGGAGGAGACCTCGCTTTTCCAAAAAAGCGTGGTCTCCTCTGACGGTCCCTGAACCCCACGGTCCCCGGTCGGGTCCCCCAATTCGAAAGTTTTGGGAAGAAGGTCCGGAGGAAACTTTTTTCAAAAAAGTTTTCTCCGGGAGCTTGGCGAACCACTCCAATACTCATGATCGATAATACCAATCCATACCTTAATTCAAGGGCGTCCCGCCCGTCCCCCGGTCCCCAAAACCAACCGCCAACCGCCAGCAACCCCACAACCACAAGCTTCGCCAATCCCTGCCGGATCGCAGGCGTCCCGCCTGTCCACGGGTCCCCAAACCAACCGCCAACCGCCAGCACCCCCACAACCACAAGCTTCGCCAACCCCTGCCGGATCGCAGGCGTCCCGCCTGTCCCCCGGTCCTTAAACCAACCGCCAACCGCCAGCACCCCTATAACCACAAGCTTCGCCAACCCCTGCCGGATCGCAGGCATCCCGCCTGTCCCCCGGGTCCCAAAACCAACCGCCAACCGCCAGCAACACCCATAACCACAACCCCCACCCCCGCCAACACCTGCCGGATTCCCGCCACCCACCCCAGCCTGACAAAGCTTTGGATAATTCAGGCAATGGGTGAATAAATACTTAAAAGAGGAATTATCGTGTAAAAATAAAATACTAATTAACAACATTGTATTGAATTAATTCATGTAAGCAATTACCAAATCGGGGAGGATTTTACAAATGGGTTTATTTGATTTTCTTACCGGGAAAAAGGGACCTGTCAGTCAGGATCAGTTGAAACAGTGGGCAGCCCAGTATGCAAGCCGGAAGGAAAGTTCTCCCGGAACTGCAGCACTCGCAGCGGGTCAGTATGCAAAAGCAGTTAAGGAATTTACCACTCAGGTAAATCTCGGCACAAAAAAAGAAGAAGCTTATCTTCTCAGAAGCCTTTCCCACAGCCTCAAGGGAGATTCGGGAAGCGGCCTTAAAGATGCTCAGGAAGCAATAAAAATTAACCAGAATAATTCCGAAGCTTTTCTGATCAGAGGCTTCGCATATATACAGAAAAACGATGTTAACGAAGCTCTGAAAGATTTTAAGAAGGCTGTCGCCCTTGACCTCCATGGAAGGGGCGTTGTGGGTAAAATTGCACAGAGCGCTATTGAGTCAATTGCCGGCAAAGGCTATGACGAGTAAAGGAAATATCTGCAACTTATAGAAATATATCTGGATGAAATCTGACCAAGAGTTAAACGGGGCAACCGGGCTGAATGCCGGATTGTTAAATATTCTGCTTGTAATTGTGATGCTGGTAATGATTCTTATGAACTCACCACTTTCAGCATATACAGCAAGCACGAGAAGCGGGAAATACCACACTTTCAGGTGTGAATATGCCGGGAAAATCAACGACAGGAACAAAGTGCTTTTTAAAAATCGGGAAAAACCGGAAAAATTGGGCTATCGCCCCTGTTCCCTTTGTATTGAGTCCCCGAAACCAAAATTTGTGAAAAACTGTCTGTTACACTGACAAATGCTGGCTGATGAATCTTTGTATTTTATGGAGTAGTCTATGCTAAAACGCGGGGATATACTGAAAAATCGATATACTGTCAAACAAGTGCTCAGCAGCAGCGTTCGTTCAAATGTGTACCTTATAGAAGACTCCCAGTTGATGAAGGAATGGGCGCTTAAAGAGTATATCATTCAGGTGGAAAACCCCCAGGAAGTTACAAGAGCTACCCATAAGTTTGAAAAAGAAGTTACCATCCTCGCCGGTCTCAAGCACGCAGGCATTCCCGAAGTTATAGACTATTTTGTTATTGTGGATAAAGCATACCTTGTAATGGAGTATATCAAGGGGAAAAATCTGGAAGAAGTCCTCGAAGGCACTTTTCAACCCATGTATGAACCCGATGTTCTGAAAATCGGTATGCAGATGGCGGGAATTCTCCATTTTCTCCATAAACAGTCGCCTCCCATAGTTTTCAGAGATCTTTGCCCTGCCAATGTTATTATTACAGGCGACAATATGGTCAAATTTGTGGATTTCAGCCTTGGAAGACATTTCAAATCCATAAAGGATGTTAATGCAAAAAAAATAGGCACTCCGGGATACGCCCCTCCGGAACAATTCGGAAGGGATGTGTATGATGAAAGAACTGATATATATGCTCTCGGAGCTATACTTCATCAGATGCTCACCCTGAAAAATCCGGCTGAGCTGTCCAATATATTTAAGTTTGCACCAATTAAGGAAGTTAATCCCAAGGTTTCAGTTCCCCTTGAGGAGATAGTAGGCAGAGCCACAAAGTATGATTCTGCGGAAAGATACTCCAGCGCCCTCGAAATGAAAAGGGAAATGGAAAATCTTCTGTCAAAACGGGGAACTTCCCCTTCTTCGGATACCGCTTCATCAGCATCTGACAGAAAATCTCAGGGGAAATGGGAAGCAGATAAAACCAATGTTGGTTTCTATACACCTCCGCCGGCGCCGAAGCCCTCTGCAAGAAAGCAGGACCCTAAAAGGGAATCTTTTGACGAAGAGCCTGTGGAAAAAAAGGCTATGCCCGAAGGTTTAAAAAAGCTTCTGGTTGTTATATCCGTTCTCATTGTTGCGTTTCTCGGTTTTGGAATTTACCACAAATTTTTCAGACAGAAAAATACCAAAGTAAATACAGTGGAATCACCATTTTCACAGGTTAAGGATAAACATATCCTCCAGCTCAGGGAAGATGCTTTCAAGCATTACAATCAGGGAGTTCAGACCTCAGACAGCAGCGAACTCGCCCTTGCCATAAGCCAGCTTCAGAAAGTCTCCACTGCCCACCCAACAGATGTGGTCAGTCAGATTTATCTTGAAAATGCCAATATTCTTATGCAGAAAAAATCAATGGTGAAAATTCCCTGTCTGGTTTCTCTTACCGGCGAAAATTTCGAATCCGGAATGCAGATTCTTTCCGGTCTGGCGATAGTTCAGAATAAGCATAATTCCCAGTCCGGCAAGGCAAAGAAGATTTTCCTTGAAGTTTATGATGATCAGTCAAAAACAGAAGTCTGTATCAAAACCGCATCAGAACTTGCGAACCGTAAGGATATCCTCGCCGTAATCGGTCCCAACAGATCCTCATTCCTTGCAACCACAGCTTCATTCTTCAATAATGCCAAAATGGTTCAGATTTCATCATCAGGAACCTGCCCTGATGTGGAAAATCTTGGGGAATACATCTTCAGAACTGCGGGTGACGGCAGAGATCTGGGAGTATTTATGTCAAAATACGCTCTCGAAAATCTCAATCTGAAGAAAATTGCCGTTGTATATGATCCTACCGACAGCTACAGTAAAGTTATCGGAGAAATGTTCTTCAGCGAAGCTAAAAAAATGGATAAAGCGGAACTTCAGGTTTTCAATGCATCACTTGAAGCTAATGATTATAAAAGTGTTCTCAAGGAGATTAAGGAATTTCATCCTGATGGTGTTTTCTTTGTTGCCCTTCACAACCACGAAGCAAAATTTGCAACTCAGATGAAACAGACAGGAATTAAAGCAACCCACCTTGCCACTGTAGCGGCATATTCCCAGCAGCTCGTAAATGAAGGGGGAAGCGCAGTGGAAGGTATAATACTCAACTCATATTTCTTCTCAGGAAGTGAAAATGAGAAATCCAGAGAGTTCACAGATGCTTACCGTAAAAAATTCAACGGAACCGAACCAAACTTCCGCGCAGCTCTGGCATATGATTCACTTCTGCCCATATCAGCCGCATTAAACGACGGTGTATATACAACTGAGGAACTGAAAAACTTCCTCCATGAAAAACTTGGAAATTCTGTGAAAATAGAAGGCGCAACAGGACCTATCACATATAATAAAAACGGAATCAGAAATAAGATGGATCTGGTAGTCCTGACCGTAAAAAACGGAAACTTCGTTCTTCAACCCTGATTCAGTGTTACTGGAAACCAATATACCACGCCCGCGCCGCAAACCGCCCCGGTCCCCAAAACCCCCGTCGGTCCCCGGTCGGTCCCTCAATTCAAAAGTTTTCTCTGGGAACGGGGCAAATGGTTACGAATCTTTTTTTGGGAAACCCGCTTTTTGAAAAAAGCTCGTTTCCCAAACCCTTCCGGCAAAAACTTTCAGTGCATCATTTTTCCGCTCTCTTTTATTCTGCTTTCTGCATATCGATTTTCATTGTTTT
>JAJTBE010000007.1 GCA_021287065.1 Bacillota bacterium | reverse complement strand
GTTGAAAACCGCTCCTACGATCCTTTGCCAAGCTTGTGGTTATGAGGATTGCTGGCGGTAGGCGGTTGGTTTGGGGACCCGGGGACAGGCGGGGACGCCTGCGATCCGGCAGTCGTTGGCGTTTAGTTGCCGCACTTGCGAAAGATTTTCGGCTTGAGTTTGCGTCGCGGGCGGACCTGCGGGTCCGCGTTGGGGTTGTAGAGATTTTGTAAAAGCCTTTTTCGAAGGGCATTTTTCAGATTAAAAAATCAAATCCGGCAAAAATCAAAGAGTCAGATTCAGGGGGAATTCTATACAAGAGAAACCATTAAAATGGTTTAAAGCCCGTGGTTATGCGGTTCTGCTTGCCACCGGGTTAAAACCCGGTGCTGGTTCCAGAGCAATGCCCATGAATTAAGGCACGAATTTATCTGATCGCTCACAAGACTTGCAACCATTTGCTCAGCTCCCAGAGAAAACTTTTTTGGAAAAAGTTTCCTCCGGACCTCCTTCCCAAAACTTTTTGAATGGGGGACCGACCGGGGGGATTTTGGACCGACGGGAGTTTGGGGACCGTCAGAGGGAACCACGCTTTTTTAAAAAAGCGAGGTTGCCCTCCGAACCTCCCTCCTTGAAAAACAAAAGTATTGGGTCCGGGATTAGAGTAAATTTTGCTAATTCATGCGGCATTGTTTAAAACCCGGTGTTGGTTCCAGAGGCGTCTGGTTTAGCGAAAAACTCCCAAATACGATATCAAAATGGGTTTGGAGTTGTGAAAAATATAGTTTTGCACAATCTCTGCAAACCATTACCCTGCTCTGTTTAGTTCTTCTGAACGGGCATTTCCACTGTGTCTGCCAGTCTGGGTTTGATTTTTCCCGTTTTCTGGTCGAAATCCATCAGTTCAAAAAATGCGTAAAGAACTCTTGGGTTAAACTGGGTTCCTGCTGAATCCACAAGCATTTTCAGGGCTTCCTCGTTGGCAAAACCTTTGCGGTAGGGCCTGTCGGAAGTCATTGCGTCAAAGGTATCCGCAACAGCGATAATCTGGGCGCCAAGGGGGATTTCCTCGCCTTTGAGGCCCTGGGGATAACCTTTGCCGTCCCATCTTTCGTGGTGGTATCCCACATAATTTTTAATCTGTTCATCAAGACCGGTTGTGATTTCCTGAAGCATCTTTTTGCTTTCCACCACATGGTCTTTCATAATGCAGAATTCCTCATCGGTGAGCCTGCCCGGTTTGTTGAGGATGTGTTCCGGTGTTGCGATTTTACCCACATCGTGGAGAATAGCTGCTTTTTCCACTCTTGCCACTTCCGATGCAGGCAGTTTGAGAGCTTTTGCCAGTCTGATTGCAAAGTCCGCCACTCTGTTTACATGTCCTCTTGTGTAGGGGTCTTTTGCTTCGATAGCCTGAGCCAGTGTGATGATAAGCTCGAAGTAGCTGCGTTCCAGATCTTCCCTGAGTTTGAGCTGTTTGATAAACATAGCAGCTTCAATGGCAAAGATACCCAGAAAATCTTCGTGATCCGCTCCGTATTCTTCTCCAACAAGCATATTGGCAACGCCGAGAACTCCAAGAGGGGTGTCGTCCTTGGGAGCTTTCAGGGGGACGAGGATGATGGTTCTTATTTTTTCTATGCTTCCTGCAAATTGGCCGAGAACTTCCTTATGGTCCCTCGAATTGAGCCTGTATGATTTTGACTGGAGGATAACATCGCTCATTAAGCCTCCGCCGGGCATTACCTTGCCTCTGAAGAGGTCTTTGGTAATCTCCGACATTCCGATGGAGTGGACGACTTCAAGGGAGCCGTGATTATCAAGAAGCATTACGAAAGCCAGGGATGAGTTCATTTCTTCCCTTGCTTTTTCAATCATAATTTCGAAAAGATCTCCCAGATGAAGGGATGAACCCAGCATACGGGAAACCTGAATAACCGTAGTCAGTTTCCGTGTTTTGTCGAAAAGCTCCTGTTCCCGCTTTTCTCTCTGTGCCACTTCCTTGCGGAGGTGTTCGTAGGCTTTTTCCAGTTCTTTTTCCTTTTTCTTGGCTTCGTCAACGTCACCGACTACAATCCACTGTTCGGCAAACATGAAGAATGCGCCGAGGGCGAAGTTGAATACTGCAAGAATGGCGAACATACTCCACTGGGGGGTTGCTGTTCGTGAAAACAGCCAGGCGATTACTCCGTTGACGATGAGAGCGCTTCCCATCCCTGAATACCAGGGTTTTCCTGATGAGTTGCTGAGAACCAGCAGGGGATAGAGGAAAAGGAACATATTTACGGAGACTCCCATTGCTCCTTTTGGAGCTGCATATACTGCGCCGCCTGTGTTGAGTATCAGAAGGGTAATGAGGGTAACATCAAACACCCAGCAGAAATAGTGGTACTGGCTCAGCTTGATTCTTCCGAACATTGCGGATAGAAAAGCTGCGCCGAGGATTGCCCCTGCTCCCAGTTTTACGAGATTTGCCGAGTTCGGAAAACCCTGTCCTTCCAGAAAGAAGAAAAGGCCTGCAAATACTGCAACTATGAGTATCCAGCGGGCAAATATAATCATTTTTTCCTGATTCCATTCAGGTCCTATCATAAGACGCCATTCTCCTTGAGTGTAACTGATGCCGGATAAATTCTATAAATCTGTTCAGCAATCCGGGTTCAAAATTTTTGCCGCTCATTAGTGTCATCAACTCCAGAGCTTCATCCATACCGAATGCTTTTCTGAAGGGTCTGTCGCTTGTCAGAGCATCAAACACATCTGCTATCGAAATAATCTGCGCCCCAAGGGGTATCTGGTTTCCTCTCAGTTTGAACGGATACCCTGTTCCGTCAAATTTTTCGTGGTGGTGCATTATAATAATCAGTTCTTCTTTGAGGAATCCAAGGGTTTTAAGCAGTTCAGCACCGAACATGGGGTGTGATTTGACATATTCGAACTCTTCATCCGTTAATTTGCCGGGTTTGTTCAAAATCCTGTCCGGAATACCGATTGATCCGATATCGTGAAGTAAAGCTGCGGTTTTAAGGGTGTTAATCTCTTCCTGTGATGCTCCGATATGTTTTGCAAACATTACCGCATAAGTGGCTACATTGTCGGAATGGCCTCTGCTGCATTCGTCTTTCTGCTCAAGGGCTTTGGCGAGGCCTGTAATTATCTTCAGGGTCCTGCCTTCCAGTTCTTCGATGAGTTCTATATTTTTCGTCAGATAACCGATGGCGTTTCCGAGGTATGAAATAACTACCTTATCACCGCCGGTAAATTTCATTCTGTTTGAATTTCTTGCTGCGATCAGAATCCCATGCATCTGTCCACCCATTTTCATGGGCATAATAAGGACTTCTCCGATTTTTGCAGTTATCAGTTCGAAGGTTTTAAACTGTCTGTCCCTCGGAGTGAGAGCTATGGGTTCGTTATTGCTTTCGATATAGCTAATCAGAGGATCGTTGATGTCGTAGTGCAGTATGTGTTCGGTTCCTTCATAAAAGCCGTCTGCTGCAGCCAATTCGTATTTTTCCCCAACATTGGAAAGAACCGCTGTGTAGTCTGCGGAAAGGTTTTCTTTGAGTAGTCTTGCAGCCACAAGGAAAAACTTCTGTTTTTCCCTCATGGTGCCAAGGGATGCTATCACTTTGCCCATAACATTCCACCGTCGGCAGAGTTCCTTGTTCTCATCGAGAAGAATCCTCATACGGATTTCATATTCTTCTCCGAGAATACGGAACTCGTCCGGATCGAGTCTTTCACGGCGGCGATACAAACCAAGCCTGTATCCGCCGACAAAAGCAAAGATAGCAAGCCCAAGGCATACCACTCCCATAAAGATCATAAGCCACATGTTCATGGCGGCTTCAACCGTTATCTTTTTTTAAAATAGAGCTTCTAATCAGGAAGCTTCCTTTTCCATATCCGATTCGAAAATCAGCGTGGGCTGTTTTCCGTCCAGAATAACTTCAGGTGTGATTACGCACTTTTTAACATTTTCGAGGGAGGGAATGTCGAACATAATGTCAAGCATAACTTCCTCAATAATGCTTCTGAGCGCTCTTGCGCCTGTTTTCCGTTTTCTGGCTTCCTTGGCTATGGCTTCGATAGCGTCGGGAGTAACAATCAGTTCAACGCCGTCCATAGCGAGAATCTTCTGATACTGTCTGACCAGTGCGTTTCTCGGTTCTGTAAGAATACGGCGGAGGGTCTCTTCATTGAGATCCTCGAGAGTGACCACTACCGGCACTCTGCCGATAAACTCGGGGATAAGACCGAATTTAAGCAGATCTTCAGGACGAATCTGTTTGAGGGTGTCTCCCACATTTTCTTCCTTTTTGCTGGTAATATTGGCTCTGAAGCCCATAGACTGGTCTTTGACTCTCTGTTCGATTATCTCATTAAGCCCTTCAAATGCGCCACCGCAGATGAAGAGGATGTTGGTAGTGTCAAGGGTTATGAAGTCCTGCTGGGGATGTTTTCTTCCGCCTGACGGGGGTACATTGGCGATTGTGCCTTCGATAATCTTAAGCAGCGCCTGCTGTACGCCTTCGCCGGAAACATCCCTGGTGATGGACGGGTTGTCGGATTTACGGGCTATCTTGTCGATTTCATCTATGTAGATAATGCCTTTTTCAGCTTTTTTCACATCATAGTTGGCAGCCTGGATAAGCTTTAACAGGATGTTCTCCACATCTTCGCCCACATAGCCTGCTTCGGTAAGTGAAGTGGCATCTGCCAGCGCAAGAGGCACTTTCAGGATTTTCGACAGGGTCTGCGCCAGATATGTTTTACCGCATCCGGTGGGACCAATAAGCAGAATGTTGCTCTTCTGAAGATCAACCTCTTCTTCTCCGTCTTTGTCCTTATGGAAAATCCGTTTGTAGTGATTGTAAACCGCAACGGCAAGACTCTTCTTGGCTTGTTCCTGTCCTATGACATACTGGTCAAGAATATTTTTAATCTCACGGGGTTTCAGAAGATTCCTGAACTTAACCGGTTCTTCCTTAACTTTTGATATTTCTTCTTCAATGATTTCGTTGCAAAGCTCGATGCATTCGTCGCAGATGTAAACGCCTGATCCTGCAATCAGTTTCTTTACCTGATCCTGCGATTTGCCGCAAAAAGAGCAACGCAGCGAACGGCTGTCGCTGAAACCGAACATTTTTTAACCTCCAGTAAATACACCTGATCCGGTGTAAACCTTATAACAAAATATCCGGCGGAAAAAATCCGCCGGATAAAAGCGGATTACCGCGATTCTTTTGTGATTACTCTGTCAATTATGCCATATTCCTTAGCTTCTGTGGCACTCATGTAATAATCTCTTTCAGTGTCCCTCTGTACTTTTTCAAGATCCTGCCCTGTGTGTTCGGCAATGAGCTTGTTGAGGGTTTCTCTGGTTTTGAGAATCTCTTTGGCATGAATATCAACATCGGTTGCCTGTCCGCCGATTCCCTTAATCCACGGCTGGTGAATCATTATCCGGGAGTAGGGGAGGGCAAATCTCTTCTCTTTGGCTCCGCCGAGGAGAAGCAATGCGCCGCCGCTGGCCGCCATGCCCATGCAGATTGTTGATACATCGGGTTTAATGAGCTGCATGCAGTCATAAATAGCCAATGCTGCTGTGGTTGAGCCGCCGGGGCTGTTGATGTAAAGGTCGATGTCCTTATCGGGATCTTCCTGTTCAAGATAAAGAAGCTGAGCGATAATGAGGTTGGCTACATCATCGTCAATGGCTTCGCCCAGAAATATAATTCTGTTTTTCAGCAGTCTGGAATAAATGTCGTATGAACGCTCGCCTCTGGCGGTCTGTTCTACAACTATTGGTACCAGGTGGGATGAATATATTGAATTTGACATATTCTCAAATCCTTTCGAAAACATATTTTACTCCTGTGTTTCGTGCTGTTCGGAAGGAGCTTCTGCGGGAGCCTCTTCTTCTTTCTTCTCGGGTTCAGGGAGCTTGTCCACAATATTGGCGCTGTTTATGAGAATATCATATACTTTGCCCTTGCGGATATTGTATCTCATCGAATCGAGCTGGTTGTTCTTTTCAAGTCTGGTTCTGACTTTCAGTTCGTCTTCGCCTACTCTTGCCGCCAGTCCTGCGATTTCCTTATTTACATCTTCGTCAGTAACTTCAATGTTTTCAAGTTCAGCTATCTTGTCGAGGAGAAGTTCCACTTTTGCCATTTCTCTTCCCTGAGGATAGAAGCGGCGTGAAAAATCGTCCATTGAAAGATTCTGCTGTTTCAGCGTCTGCTCAAGGCTTGAACCCGACATGTGGAGCTGATAATCCATATTGCGTGCAAAACTTTCAACATGAGACATTACCAGGCTCGGAGGAACCATCAGATCCGGTGTCTTTTCGATGAGCTGGGTCATAAGCTGTTCCTGAAGGTGGTTCTTTTCCTGATCGCTGAGCATATCTTCGAAGTTCTTCAGGAGGTTCTGTCTGAATTCGTCCATTGTCTGATAAGGGCTTACCGATTTGGCAAACTCATCATTAAGCTCAGGCAGATCTTTTTTCATCAGGCTGTGTATTTTCATTTTGAAACGAACCTGCTGGCCTGCAAGCTTCTTGTTGGCGTAATCTTCCGGGAATACGGCGTCAAATTCGAACTCGTCCCCGGCTTTTTTGCCCAGAACATTGTTGAAGAAATCTGCAATATAATTGCTTCTGTCGAGGGTCATATAATAATCTTTTGCTGAACCGCCTTCAACCGGTTCGCCGTTGAGGGTGCTTTCAAAATCAACATGAGCCACATCGCCTTCAACCAGAGGACGATCCTCTTCGGAAGGCTCCATCTGTGCAGCCTGTTCGCGCAGAGCTTTGATTCTCTGTTCCAGCATCTCGTTGGGATCCTGGGTGCGGGCTTTTTTCTCAATTGTGAGTCCCTTGTAATCCGACAGGTCGAATTCGGGTTTTACTTCCACCATAACTTCAAATTCAAGAGGTTTGCCCTCTTCAAGGACGATCTTTTCATAAGGTGTGCAGCCGGGAATGCCGAGGGGCAGAATATTTTCTGTCTTTATGGCTTCCATTGCCACATCAGGAATAAGCTGATCAAGAAGTTCTTTTTTTATGGCGTCGATGCCGAGTCTTCTTATAACTGCCTTGGCAGGAGCTTTGCCTTTACGGAATCCGGGCAGGGCAATATGTCTGACTACATCCTGCACCGCTTTGTTGAGATGTTTTTCATATCTCTCCGGTTCAACTTCAAGTTTTAATGCCAGTTCAATGGGAGATTTCCGGGTGACTTCTACCTTCATTTCTTTCCTCCATTTATATATGTACGGGACTTACGGTTCGTAATTCCTGTATGATTATTCATATAGTTCTATTTAATATTTACCTGAACCTTAAAATTCCCTCCAAATGCCATGTAAAAACAAAACAGGGCGCCCCTTTCCCTATACCGGCTTTCAGGAATAAACACAGTTCCCGTTCACTGCAAACCCATTCTTTAAAATGGGGAAGCAATCCCTTCCCTACGGTAATTATTCCTTCAGAGCGGTATTTTAATGCGCCATAAGCTTTTACGGCATTCGACAGGATAAAGTGGAATCCTTCATGTTATTTATCGCTGTATAAGTGATCCCCACTGATAATTTTACTTCTCGTCCTTTTTTGAAGCCTGCCAGATTTCTTCCATCTCATCAAGGGACAAATCACTTATCATTTTTCCGCTGGATTCGGCAGTGTTCTCAATTTTTCTGAATCTGCGGATGAATTTTTTGGATGTTGCTCTCAGTGCCTCTTCCGGGTTAATTTCGAGCCAGCGGGCTACATTTACCAGTGCAAAGAGTAAATCGCCCAGTTCTTCCGATACTTTTTCCTTATCGTTTGCTTTCATTGCTTCGCGCATTTCTTCCGCTTCTTCCTCAAATTTATCCATCACATCATCGATTTTTTCCCAGTCGAAACCAACTTCACCGGCTCTTTCCTGAAGTCTTCGTGCATACAGAAGGGCGGGGAGTCTGTGGGGAATGCCGTCCATCAGGGACTTCCGGGGTGCGCAGCCTTTTTCTTTCAATTTGATTTCTTCCCAGTTTTTGAGGACTTCGTCAGAATTGCTGACCTTTACATCGCCGAAAATATGGGGGTGGCGGCGGATCATCTTTGCGTTTATGGAATCAAGGACATCGGATGCTGAAAACTCATCCTTCTCTTTGCCGATTCTCGAATGAAATACTATCTGAAGCATAACATCGCCCAACTCCTCGGCAAGCCTTTTGGGATCGCTGTTTTCCTCGATTGTTTCGATAGCTTCGTATGCTTCTTCTATCAGATAAGGCATGAGGGTCTGGTGGTCCTGTTCCAGATCCCAGGGACATCCGTTTTCGCCCCTCAATGTGTCCATTATATCAAGCAGTTTTGCAAATTTTTCCGCAGCTTCGTTATTTCTCGGATCAATACTCATTTATTTCTCCTGAAAATTTTATTTAGATAATAATTTACCGACATCAAACCCATTACTTCAGAAGAAATCCCTGATCAAAAAGCATAAACCCTGTCATCTGAAAAATTCTGAAAAAAACAGAAGCACAACCACAAATAAACCTTATTTTAACAAGCTTTGAAAGGGAGGGCAGGTGGAGTAACCACAATGCCACTGAATTAGCAAAAATCCACTCAAATCCGATCAGACTAATCCATGCCTTAATTCATGGGCATTGTTTGCAACCCCGACGCGGAGCCGCAGGTCCGCCCACAACGCAAACCTGAACCGCCGGCAAACCCAGAAATCACAAACTCCCGCCAACAATTGCCGGATCGCAGGCGTCCCCGCCTGTCCCCCGGTAAAACAATCCTGTATCCTCCCGCAAACTCCGGAACCCGGAGAGAACTTTTTGAAAAATGTTACCTCGCGCCCACCCTGCGGGCAGGCACCCGCCATCCCAAAACTTTTAGAATTTGGGACCGACCAGGGTTTTAGGGACCGTCAAATGATTACAATACCGACGGGGTTGATTCAACCTTTTGTGAGGGGTTCACAATGTCGATATATTGCGATTATTTTTGAAAGACGGTATGAAATTAACCTGTATTGTCTTTGTTTTTGAAATCAGGACAGTAAGAAGGAACCACGCTTTCGGTGAAAAGCGGGTTCCTTCAGAACCTTCATCTTTAAAACACAAGAGTATCAGGTGTAAAAATCGGTAGTTTTACTGGTTTGTTTAAAAACTACGGAGTTACAATTTTGCCGGCAATGGCTGAAGCTGCTGCTGTAACCGGGCTTGCAAGATATGTAAACCCGCTGCCCTGTTTGCCTTTGAAATTGCGGTTTGATGTGCTGATCTGAACTTCGCCTTTTCCTGTCATACCGATCTGTCCTTCTGCACAACCTCCGCAGCCTGCGTTGCTTACGATAACTCCGCTTTCAAAAAGGTCTGACACTATACCTTCTGCAAGGAGTCTGCCAAAGTCTTTGCGGGTGGCAGGCACTACTTTCACCATAACGCCGGGAGCTACTTTTTTGCCTTTGAGGATTGCCGCAGCCTGTTTAATATCTTCGTAGGAGCCGTTGGTGCAGGAGCCGATAAATACCGAATCCACTGCTGCGCCCCCTGCTTCTTCCACTGATATTACATCTTCGGGGTGGTGGGGTTTTGAAATCTGAGGTTTCAGATCCTGAATATTGAGTTCGATCTCTTTGAGGTATTTTGCGTCCGGATCCGCATAAACGGGAGTGAATTCTTTTCCGAGATTTTTATAATAGTTGATTACATCGTCGTTTGGAGGAATCATAATGGAGATTGTGCCCATTTCGGTGCCCATGCTGGCTACTGTGATTCTTTCCTGAAGTGTGAGTTTGTCGATCATTTCTCCGCAAAGCTCCACTGACAGTCCCAGTCCTCCTGCTGCCCCCATGTGTTTGAGAATAAAGAGAATCAGGTCTTTGGCTGTTGTGGGGTAGCTGTATGTGCCTTTGAGTGTGATTTTTATGGATTCGGGCACTTCGAACCATGTTCTTCCGGTTTTAAAGGCAAAGGCTATATCGGAGTCGCCCATTCCCTGACCGAAGCAGCCTACTGCGCCCATAATATTGAGATGGCTGTCTGTGCCGACCACTGTGCCGCCGGGAAGCGCTAAGCCTTCGAAAAGCATAACATGGGAGCCAACGCCTGCGTCCACATCAAATACTTTTATTCCGTGTTTTTTTGCAAATGTGCGGCATATATGCTGATTTTCCGCATAGGCTATGGTGTTTGCGGGAACATTGCAATCAAATGTAAAGAATGTTTTAGCCGGATCGGCTACTGTTCCATCGGGGAAATTCTTTTCAAATCCTTTAACGACATTGGCTCCGGCAAAATCTCTTGCGGAACGGACATCGAGGTCTATCCATACGATATTTCCTGCAATAGCTTTATCCTGAGTGTGGTTCTGCAGGATCTTTTCAATCATTGTCATTGCCATAAAAAAATCTTCCCTTTCTGCTGGCTGAATATTCGGTCGGAAAGATTTTCTATCAGGTTTTTTTTAGTCCTGCAACTTTTTCGCTTTTGTTTCCTCTTCAAGTTCCCGTAAAATTTCATCAGCCATATCGGGGTAGATTTTTCTGAGGCAGTCGGGACACATTCCGTGGGTAAAAAGAACATCAGACCGTTGCGACAGGTATGTTTCCACCTGCTCCCAGTAACCTTTGTCATCTTTGATTTTTTTGCAGTAAGAACAAATAGGGAGAAGTCCGCTGAGTGTTCTTACATTATCAAGGGCTTCCTGAAGTTTCTGAAGCAGTCTGTTTCTTTCTATGGAATATCTGAGTGTTCTGATAATCAACTTTGTGTTGAGATCATTTTTGGAAAGATAATCCTGAGCGCCCATACCTACAACTTCAAGCGCTGCGGCATCATCATCAAGACCTGTCAGCACAACCACAGGCGTTTGTGATGAACAGGCATCCCTGAATTTTCTGAATGTTTCGATTCCGTTTTCCTCAGGAAGGCCCAGATCGAGAAGAATAACATCATAATTGCCGTTGATGTTTCTTTCAATGCCTTTATTCAGACGATCCGCCCAGTCTATTTCAAACCGGTAGCTTTTATCGTCATTAAGAAGTTCCCTGAGATATTCAACATCTGCCGGATCATCCTCAATAAGCAGCAGTTTCATATTTTTCTGTTCAGCCATTATTCTCACCTCGAAGGCAGTTTGACGATTGTGAACCAGAATTTTTCTATTGTTTTTACAACTTTAACGAACTGATCAAAACCCACCGGTTTTGTGATGTAGCAGTTTGCTCCTATTTCATAACTCTTGGTAATATCCTCATCTGAGTTGGAAGAAGTAAGCACCACCACCGGAATGGATTTTAATTCTTCGTCGCTGCGGATTTCCTGAAGAGTTTCCCTGCCGTTTTTTCTCGGCATATTAATATCAAGCAGAATCAGATCAGGTCTTACTGCTTTTTCAAAAGGCTGCTGCTTTCTCAGAAAAGCAAGAGCTTCAACTCCATCTCTGGCAACATGCAGATTTATGTTTAGTTTGGAGTCTTTCAGCGCTTCCCTTGTAAGCTCTATGTCCCCCTGATCATCTTCAACAAGCAGGATGTCAATGGGCGTCCCTTTCATATATGAAGCTCCTCCGATTTTTTACTATAATTTCTATTCATGCCCTATCACCGGAAATGTAACCCTGAAGATGGAACCTTTATTGGGTATGGATTCTACATCTATCGATCCATCATGTCTTTCTGCCACTTTCTTGCATACTGCAAGTCCGATTCCAGTTCCGGGGTATTGATCCATTGTGTGGAGTCTCTGGAAAGCTTTGAAAATTCTCTGATAGTATTGGGGTTCAATACCTATTCCATTGTCTTTCACGGATATATGCCACTTGCTGCCTTCTTTTTCAGAAGATACAATGATAATGGGTTTTTTCTCGCCTCTGAACTTCAGTGCATTGGATATAAGGTTCTGGAACATCCTTTGCAGAGCGCTCCTGTTGCCCATTACATCCGGCAGCGTCTGAATACTTATCGAAGCTCCGGCTTCCTGTATGGAGGTCATCAGATCGTGTACAGCTTCTTCCACTATGTTGCCAAGATTTACCTTTTCCCTCGGCATCTGCCTGTAACCTATGCGTGAATATTCAAGAAGATCGCTGATAAGCCTCTGCATTCTCTTGGCTCCGTCAACAACATAAAATATATAGCGATCAGCGTTTTCATCAAGTTTGCCTTTGTATTTCACTTCGATGAGGTTGGCAAAGTTCACGATCTTTCTGAGAGGCTCCTGAAGATCGTGGGAAGCTATATATGCAAATTCCTCAAGCTCAGCGTTTGATCTTGCCAGTTTATCCGCATATACCTTGAGCATGGTTTCATCCCGTTTTTTTCTTGTAATATCTCTAACCGTTACTACAGCCCAGTTTATTGAACCGTCGGTATGCATGCCCGGAGCTATGGAATAGTCGAAGTGCCTTGTTTCGTTTTCGCTTTCGTATGAGGTTTCACCCTGATAATCTATGCCTTCTTCGAGTATGGTATTGATATTGTTGGTTATGTGCCCCAGTATTTCAAAGGGCATAACCAGTTCATCCCAGTTTTTGCGCATTGATCCCTGAAGAATCCTGTCATTTCGCTGTTTTACCTCTGGAGATGAGAAAAGAAGATGGAGATTTCTATCCAGAACATAGAAGTTATCGGGAGTTGATGCAATTATCATATCAAGAAGAAGCTTCTGCTCTTCCAGACTCTTGATGAGTTTTTCCCTTTCCTCTTCATTTTTCATTCTCTCGGTTATGTCTATTCCGATTAAG
Organism: Bacillota bacterium; assembly: GCA_021287065.1. GTDB lineage: Bacteria > Vulcanimicrobiota > JAJTBE01 > JAJTBE01 > JAJTBE01 > JAJTBE01. The sequence goes on along the minus strand of JAJTBE010000007.1, from coordinate 45,787 downwards.
GCAAGCTCCACCACATTTCCGTCATTGTCGGTAACCGGGTAGAGATAGTTGTGGACGATCTTGCCCAGGCGGGAATCGATAAACTCCACCGGCTCTCTGGTAATAACAGCTTTTTCGATAATTTTTCTGCGTGCCTGTGCCGTATGCTCTCCGATAAGGGAATACGAATCAACGCCTGTAATCTCTTCCAGTGTTTTTTCGTAGCGCCTCGCAAGGGTTGAATTTGCCTGAAGAATTATGCCCTCGGTGTTAAGCAGATATGCAGATTCGGGTATGGCGTCAAAAAGCGCTCTCAGTGTTCTTTCGGATTCACGAAGGGCGTTTTCAGCCTGTTCTTTTTCCTTGATTTCCTTCTTCAGTGATTCATTGGCTATTTTCAGCTCCTGAGTGCGTTTTTCCACCTTTTCCTCAAGATAATCCTTGTATTGAAGAAGTTCGTTTTCAAGGTTTTTATAAACGGTAATATCCCGGATCGATGTAATTCTCAGCTTTTTCGAACCGACGCTTACATTTCGGCCCCGGGTTTCCAGATAAATCACCGACCCGTCTTTTTTTAATCCCCTTTGTGTATAAGGTTTATCAAAATTTGAATTTCGTCTTTCAGCTACCATATTCCGATCATCAGGATGGACGAATTCAAGAATATCATTGCCGATCATTTCCTCAAGATCGTAGCCGAACATCTCAGCGAGCTGCTCGTTGGCGTCTATCAGTTTGCCTTCTTCAGTGATGATAATGCCCTCAAATGTGGAATCGGCAAAACCGAGGAATCTCTCTCTGCTTATGCGCAGCTCTTCCTCCAGTTTTTTCTGTTCGGTTATGTCAAAGATAATTTCCGCCACGCCTGCTACTTTATTGTCAGGTCCATGAAAAGCTGCCTTGTTGAAAATCACATCGTTGTAATCGCCGTCGTTTTTTCTGATTCTGGCTTCAATAAGCACTGCGCTGGATTTGTCGATAATGGCGCTTTCTATCTCAGTCTGTTGCGCTGCCTGAGTGGGCGGCGCTATGTCAAATATTGTTTTGCCTATAAGAGAATCGTAAGGAAAGCCTATATATTCGGAATAAGCTTTATTGCTCCAGAGATAACGCCCCTTTGTGTCTTTATAGCAGAAAGGAAAATCAATGGCGTCCATTGCATTTTCATGAAGGCTCAGTTTTTTTGAAATTTCACTTTTTGTGCTAAGGCATTCGAGAGATTTTTTAATTATATGCCTGAACCGTTTCTGCCGGGATGGTTCAAAAACATCAGGAAAAATCACATCAAAAGCTCCCCTTGCAAATGCTTCATCCACACAGGAGCCGTCGCTTGAGCCGCAATAGAAAAATACCGGAACCGATGGGAGTCTTTCGTTTATTCTGTCAAGCACCGAGAACATTTCAGGATCTTCAAAACCATCACCAAGTATAGCAAACGAAATCTTTTTTTTATTCAGAATTTTTTCCGCTTCTTCAATGCAGCCTGCAAAAAATATCTCAAAATAACCGCCAAAAGTAAGCGTAAATTTTTCAAGCAGAACAATATCTCCAAATAAGGCGATGGCGGCTGCTTTATTGATTTCCTGGGTATAGGAGTCTCTCATGCAATTCCTCGGCTTACAGGATCAAACCCGCCGGCTGTTTTACCGTCTTTTTCCCATATATGCTGCAGCTTGTCGATACAGAAGATATTTTTTTATGCGGTATCAGCCCTGTCAGGTTAATCTGTTATAAAATTAACTGAAAATAACAATGGATTAGGTGTTAAAGCAAATCTTCAGGATCAGGCTTCTGTCTGCAAATCAGGATAGCCTGATCGCCTTTGTGCAGAACAAAACCTTTTTCAGGATTTACAAAGACATCCGTATTTCTTTCAATAGCTACAAGGATCATAGTCTCAGGCTTGTCTCTCAGGCGGCAGAAAAGCTCATCAAATTTCATTCCGTCAACCTGATCGGGTATTTTGACTTTCGAAAGTTCGTTGCCTTCGTCAGGTGTAAGCAGATCCGTAATCACTTTTGATATTCCGTGGGTAATTGCGGTTCTTGCCATAAGCCTTCCGCTGAACTCGCCGGATGTAATCACTTCGTTGACTTTGGCATTGCGGAGGTGGGGGATGTTTTTTGAATCAAGGATTTCCGCACAGGTATAAACATCAGAGTTAATCGTTTCGATGGCAAGCGTCGTCAGGATTGCTCTGGCATCTGCAGACTCCATTTTATGTACTGCCAGATCTGTCAGAACAATGGCGGTATCCGCTCTGGAGATGTTTGCGCGATGCAGATCCATTTCGTCTGTGGGATCGCCTTTTACAAAATAAACTCTTCTGTGCTCATAAGGCTTCGACTGAAGCTCTGCCAGAATTACAATTTCCTTTTCTATACTTTCCAGTATCTGTTCCACCATTTTTCGTGCGTGGTGGTTCCAACCGCAGATTACCACATGCCCTTCAAGGGTAATATCCAGCATACCCATGCCTCCTTTGAGATCCCTTTCGACTATCTTTGATGCTATTGTGGCGGTGAGCAGACTCATAAAAGCCACGCCGATAAACATAAGGAAAATTCCGATTATTCTTCCTTCGGTGGTTTTGGGAAATATATCGCCGTAGCCAACAGTGCTGAGTGTAACAACCACCCACCAGAAAGCATCAAAGGGTTTGGAAATCAACGTATCCTTGGCGTGAGCCTCAAAATAAAAAAACAGGGAGGAGCTTATTGCGATAATCGCACCTACTACAAATACAACAAGCAAAAGCTGGTGGGAAAACAGAAAATCGTGAATATCAATCAATAACTTTCTGAAATAATCTTTTCTGTTTTTCCGGTTTTTGTGTATTTGTTTCAAAAACTGCCTCTCCCGGTTTCAGTAGTTTTCCCGTTTTCTCTTACCACGAGAAAAGCATAAGGGCTACAGCTTTACTCCAGTATGCAATAGCCTGATCCACTTTTCCCTTGCGGTAGAGTATGCAACCAAGATTGTGATAAACATGCCAGAATTTGGGATTAAGCGTTACCACTCTGTCCCATTCCATAATCGCCAGCTCAAGCTTGCCCTGATAGAGATAAGCTTCGCCGAGGTTGTAGTAAGCTTCCCAGTGCTCCTGATTAATCTGGGTGGTTCTCTGCCATTCGTTGATTGCCGGATCTATCTGATCCAGATCAAAATAGAAGGTATTTCCCAGATTCCAGTGGGCGGGCCAGTGAGCATCCTTAAATTCGCAGGTTTTCATCCACTGGTTGATGGCTTCTTCAAAATTCTGCCTGATGTAATGAGCATTCCCCAGGTTGTAATGGGCTTCCCAGAAACCGAATTTAGCGGTAACTGCTTTTTCCCATTCCTTTATAGCCTGATCGAGGTTGCCCTTTTCGTAATAGTAGTTGCCGAGGTTATAATGGGCTTCACCGAAGTTGGGGTTGATTTCGAGAACCTTGTTCCACATCTCAAGGGCGGTTTCTTCATTCCCCTGATTAAGCTCCTGTGCTGCAAGGTTAAACATCGCCAGCGCAAACTGGGGATCAAGTTCGAGGGCTTTTGTCCAGTAGGACATTGCTTCATCCTTCTTGCCCTTGAGGAAATATGCATTGCCGAGGTTATAAAGCACTTCCGCAAACTGGGGGTTGAGGATGAGGGCTTTCTGCCACTCTTCCATTGCAGCTTCGATTTTACCCTTCTTGAAATATCCGTTTCCAAGATTGTAGTAAGCAGGTGCAAATTTAGGGTTAAGAACGGTAACCTTGCGGTATTCCTCGATGGAATTGTCAAGATCGCCTTTTCTGTAATAAGCTGAACCGAGGTTGTAATGGGCTACAAAGTTGTTGGGGTTCATCTTCACAGCCAGATTATATTCCCTGACTGCATCCTCCAGCTTGCCCAGACCGTCGTATGCGGTGCCGAGGTTGTTGTGGGTAAGTGCGTTGTAAGGGTCGAGGGCAGTGGCTTTATCCCATTCAAGAACCGCCAGATCCAGTTTGCCCTGTTTGTAATAGTTGTTTCCGAGGATATTATGGAGGGACGCTTCAGCAGGTGAAATGGTGGTTTTGAACATATCCGCCGGGGCGTCTTCCACCTGAAGTTCATTAAGGAGATCAACAATGTTCTGGAAACGGTCTGATGCATCTTTGCTCATGCATTTCATAACTGCCGCTTCCACTTTTTTGGGAATAGTGCTGTTGAAAAGCGTCGGAGGCTTGGGTTCCGCTGTGAGATGGAGCTGAATCAGCGCTGCGGGGTTATCTGCTTTGAAGGGCAGCTTGCCTGTGAGCATTTCGTAAAGCATAACGCCGAGAGAATAAATATCCGCTCTTCTGTCAACTTTTTCGCCGCGTGCCTGTTCAGGTGAGAAGTAATAGAAAGATCCGAGAATTTCACCGGGCTGGGTGAGCGTGTTGGCGGTTTCCACCCATGCGATTCCGAAGTCGGATACCTTAACATCACTTTCATCGGTAATCATAACATTACCGGGTTTGACATCTCTGTGGACTATTCCGTGCTGATGGGCATAATCCAGCGCTCTGCATATAGGCACAAAGTATTTGAGGGCTTCAATAAGGGGAAGTGCACCCCTTTCCTGCAGTATCTTATCCATGCTCTTGCCGGATATGAATTCAAATACGATATAATAAATACCTTCGTGTTCATTGATATCGTAAATGCCTGCAATATTGGGGTGGTTGAGTCTTGCTGCCGCCTGTGCTTCCCTGATGAATCTCTCTTTCATTTCAGGGTTCTGTACTAATTGGGCTGAAAGGATCTTAATTGCTACGGGTCTTTCGAGAATAGGATCATGTCCTTTATAGACGATGCCCATTCCGCCTCTGCCTATTTCCTGGACTATGTGGTAACGGCCTATAGTTGCGCTTACCATTGCTGGTTACACCCCTTTCGGTGGAGGGTAATGTTATATAAATAAAAAAACAGTCAGGTAAATTTCTTTACGGAAACTTAATTTTCCTTCACAGGTTTACCAGACAAGTTTAACCCATGTTCTCCCGACTCTGAATAGTTCGTTGTTTCTGAGGGTCTCTCTTTGGGTTACTCTTTCATCTCTCAGAAATGTGCCGTTTGTGCTGCCTAAATCTTCCAGAACCACCTCAGGTTCGTTGACAACCAGACGGGCATGCTTTCTGGATATATATTTATCAAGGTTAAGCGGAATTTCACAGGTCTTATCCCTGCCTATGGTTATGGATTTTCCGAAACGGAATTCCTGTCCGTCCATGGCTCCGCTCATTACTTCAAGGGTAATTTTCAAGGATCCAGCCTCCGGAATAGTTGATTTTTATTGAGCCTGCGAGATCTTAATAACTGCTTCCATATCAAAATCAATAGCTCCGAGGAATCTGCCGTTGTCTCCCGGTCTGACGATAAATGTGTTTCCTTCCCGAATCGGACTTTCGAGAGGCTCTTCGCCGGCTCCCACAATAAGGCTGATCTGGGGGAATGCTCTGGCTATCGCTTTATCTCTTTCAGTTCCAAGTCTGGAAAGAAGAATTATCACATCCGGGTTATGCTTCTGCATTTCATTGAAAACATCCGGCAGAATTGCAAAAGGATCTTTTGCTTCAATGCCTGTGCCGGGATATACCTGTGGATTTGCTATTGCAGTTATGCCTACGATGAAAGGTCCCTTTTCCTTTATTACAAACTTCTTGTCAAGGAAATACGGAGGTATGCCTGTTCCGGATTCCACAAGGTTGGCGCAAAGAAGCGGGAACTTTGCTTCTCCGGCAATATTATAGAGATTCTGGCTGCCAAAGGCTATTTCCCCTTCGCCGATTCCCACTGCGTCATAAGACAGATAGTTAAGAATTTCCACCATAGGCATTCCCTTGAAATGATCTGCAAGCATTGTGCCTTTCGCCCAGTTGCCCGAATCCACAAGGATGCTGAAATTGGTGTCTGCTATTTTCTGTTTTATGATGGTTGCCAGATAAGAAATATTGTCCGTGTTGCCTTTGATATCGCTGGTATATAAAACCTTCAGAGTTTGGGTATCCGGTATTTCGATAACACCGTTGTCCTGATTGTTTATGTTTTCAGGGGTTTCCTGATTTTCCTGATAATCCTGATTCATAAAGCCTCCTTATACCAACTTCTCAAAATAATCGCAACACCTTGCCGGCAATGGCTCTGTCTTTGCAAGGCGGTGCAATCCCGTCGATATAGTCGATATAGTCTATATAATAGATATTTTGTTAAAACCGTTGTATTTCAACTTTCTATTTAAATAAGGCAGGTTAAAATCCTCCAAAAAAAAAGAGACGGACTTTGCCGTCTCTCTTTGGACCGGAATCTATTTAAGATCTGACGTATTCGTCCCATTTCTGGAACATCTTGTCCTGAGTCTTAGCTTTGTTAACAGTTACGTCCTGCTGAATTTCGAAGATCTTGGTCTGGGTGTCCTGCTGGATCTGCCATCTTCTCATCTGCTGTTTCTGGTTGTCGGCCATAATCTCAGTCTGGACTGTCTGAGCCTGCTGGTAATCGCTCTGAATCATCTGGGTTACTGATGCGGCATTAGCCATTCCTGTCATGGTGGTTTACCTCCATCGAAAAAGTTTTTTTATTCTTACATGCATTATCAAGCACATGTCATAAAAAGTAAAGACCTTCCTGTTATAATTTTTTGCTTTTTTTTCGCACCCCGGAATTACTTATCCGGGTAATTATAACAGGAAGGTTCTGGGTTGTTCTGTGAGATATATTGAACCTTAATTATGATCTGATGTATTCATCCCATTTTCCAAACATCTTATCGCCGGTTTTGGCTTTGTTAACGGTTACATCCTGCTGGATTTCAAAAATCTTGTTCTGAGTATCCTGCATGATCTGCCATTTTCTAGCCTGCTGCTTCTGCTGGTCTGCCTGCATTTCGGTGTTGATGGTGTCAGCCTGATTCATATCAGACTGCTGCATTTGGGTTTGGGTTGCCGCATTGGCCATTCCTGTCATGTTGAATGCACCTCCGATAAATATTCTTTGATTATATTATGCATTCATGTTACTTTAAAGTAAAGTGAGCCTATATTAAAATTCTGTTAAATCTGCCGGATTTTGTGAATGTTTTGTTCACAATGTTTACAAATCTGTAACATGCTCCGGCAGCTAACATCATGTCATCAGACATTGTTTATGTCCAGAGGACCACGGGACTCTTCCTCTTCTTCCAGTTCTTCGCCTTCGGCAAGAGCGCCCATTGCTTCAGCCTGCTTTATTGCTGCCATGCGAAGATCGTTGTAGATCTTTTCATTGTTTTCATACATAGCTACCACAAAACCATCACGGGTCGCTGTGATTACTACTTCGAGAACTTCCAGAAGGAGTCTGCTTATATCAACATCCTTTTCTTCCTTGGCCTGGGTGGTGATTTTTGCCAGTTCCCAGTTGATGTTGTTTTTTGTTTTTTCCCACACATCCAGATACATGCGGTTAAAAACACTAATCATTTCCTCGGGTGTCAAGCCAATGTGAGTTTCCATTAATTTAGTCCTCCTTAAGAGATGAAGCGGTTAATTCGCCAAATTTATTGGTGTTTTTATTTCTATCCTTACTTTTAATATCCTTCTTCATGTATATTAGTCTGATTCAACTTTATACCTGATAAGGGATATTGTGTCAGATCCGTTATTTACCACTGCTATCAGTCTGTGAACAGGATCGATGGCTATTCTGACCGGAGATTTGCCTGTCTCGATTTCTGCCAGACTGCCCGGATTCTGCGGATTGAGAACGGATATCGAACCTTTTTCACGGTTGACGGTATAGACATATTTATTATCCTCGTCCACGCATACATCGAAAGGATGCTGTAATGTCTTGAGTGCTCCCTCAATGGTTTCCGTACCGTTATCTATTACTATTACCTGATTGGTTTCCGAACTCGCCGCATAGGTTCTGTTGCCTTTTCCGTCGGTAACAAGGCCTGTTATACCTTTTCCCGTGTTAAAGCTCTTCTCGGCTTTGCCTTTTTCAGGATCCACTACCGATATATTACCACCCAGTGTGTTTGATACATATATGCGGTGGTTTGTATCATCCACAGCTATCGAATAAGGATACTCACCGGTAACGGGGCTGCTTTTTACCTGAAGATCCACACTGCTGATTATTGACATTGTGCCTGAACCTGAGTTGGCGGTGTAGATTTCATCCCGGGTTTCGCTCAGGGCTATGTCTGTGGGAAGTTTCTGATCCAGCTTTATCCGAATAGTCTCTTTGCCGTTTTCAAGATCCACCACCGACACTGTGCCTTCTTCACCGTTGGTTACATAGAGTCTTTTTCTCTTTTTGTCCAGCGCTGTTTCCCAGGGATTGTTGCCTACAGTGATTTTTCCCGCTATTTCCTTCTTTTCCAGATCCAGTATATAAACCAAATCATCATCAGGGACTGTTACATAGGCTTTCGAATTATCAGGATCCATTGTTATGCCCCAGGGTTTTCCCGTAATTGAAATATCTCCCAGTTTCTCATATATGAGTTTTTTACGGGCTACGGGAACATTTATGGGGCTTTTTTCGAAATAACCCTTGAATGCGGAACAACCGGTGGAAAACAATAATAACAATAATATCAGCAAGCCTTTGCAGGCGTAGGTGTGTTTCTGGCGCAAATTTTTCCTCCCCTAAATAACCTTGGCTTTTGGCAGGCCGCCTTCTTTAAGCCATCTGACCAGATTATTGGCGTGAAGCCTCACTGTCTGAACATCGTCGGTCAGAAGTTTTTTAATGTGGGGCAGAGCTTCAGGTTTGCCGATGCCGGCGAGGGCATAGGCGGCATAAATCCTGAGCCGGCTTGAACGATCGGACAGACAGTTGAGCAGCGGCTGAAAAGCTCTTTCGTCGGGGATATACTGAAGCGCTCTTGCGGCGGCTTCCCGTATTTCCTCATCATTTGAAAACAAAGCTTCAACCAGGGCTGGAACCGTCCGGTTGTCAGCCATTATTTCCATCGCTGTTATGGCATGGAGCTTGGGTGGTGTTTTTGAACCGGCCATAATCGAAAGCAGATTTTCCACTGCCTTGTCTGTGCCGATTTTTCCAAGAGCTATGGCTGCAAAATGGCCGACCAGTTCATCCTTATTGTCAAGAAATTGTGATATATCACTGATTGCCTCTGGGTTGCCTATCTTGCCCAGCGCAAGCAGAATCTGCTGTTTGAACTGGAATGTATTATTCGTTTTAAGCTGTCTGATAAGAGGCTCATAAGCTTCACTCACAGGATGTCCCTGAAGGGCGATAGCGGAATAATATACAAGATCCCTGTCTGAGGCAAGTTTCATTATTTCTTCGTTCATGTCGTCTTTTACAAGTCTGCCGAAAAGCTCCGCTGCTTCTTCCCTTACATATCTGTATAATGAAGGATCCTTTATCCTTTCCAGCAGTTCAAGATGAAGTCCGTCTTCAAGAAGAATATCGCCGTAAGCATCAAGCTTGGCGCGGTCTGTGGCAAATGCGGCGTCTTTGCAGTTGCTTATCTTCAGATTTCTGTAATATGTTACAAGTGAATCTTCAGTGCCGTTGGCAAGTCTTTTTCTGGCTCTGGTAATGGGATGGGCGTTGCCTTTGACTTTACCTACTTTTTTGATTGAATAATCCTTCAGCCACTTTCCGCCGAGGTTGCGGATTATAGTTTCCCCCAGATAGCTGCCAAGAAATACGGCAGCTTTGATATAATGCTCTTTATGGAGCTTTAGAAAAATTGTAACAAGATCATCGGTCAGCACAAGGGCTTCTTCCGAATAATCAAGTTTAACTCTGTATTTTCTCTCGGCGAGCTTAACAAAAGTCTCAGCCTGTTCCTGTATCTGATCAATAATTTTCTTGTCGGCGTTCGGTATCAAGGGGGACCTCCAACAATGCGTAGTTGCTGTTAATATTCGATTCCCCATGCATGGATTCCTTTGTTTATTTCAGTTCTTATGCAGGTTTTCCAAATCTTTAAGGTTGTAGCTGTTATACAAGGATAAATATTTCCGGCAAAGAATTTTTTTATTAAGGCGATTTGAAAGGATGAATAAATATGGCACAGTGGTCAAAACTACTCGAACGCATTGATGATTACCGCTGGAGGCTTCCCAGATCATACAAAAAGGGAATGCGGACAGATGGCATGATTTTTGCTGATGAGCAGCTTATGGAAATAATCAATCAGGAAAATGCTGTCGAGCAGGTGGCTAATGTGGCATTTTTACCGGGCATTGTGGGAAATTCCCTTGCCATGCCTGATATCCACTGGGGATACGGTTTCCCTGTGGGCGGAGTTGCAGCCACTGATGCGGAAGAAGGTGTGATTTCACCCGGAGGAATCGGTTTCGACATAAACTGCGGAGTCAGGCTTCTCAGAACAGACCTCACCCGTGATGATGTTTCAGGTAAAATCGATAAACTCATTTATGCCCTTTTTAACCATGTCCCCTGCGGAAAAGGAAAAGAAGGCTTCATTAAACTTGATAAGAACAAAGATCTTGCAAGGGTCCTTCAGAAAGGCGCCCGCTGGGCTGTGGAAAAAGGATACGGCTGGAAGGAAGACCTCGAACATACAGAATCGGAAGGTTGTATGAAAGAAGCGGATCCTGAAGCAGTATCCGGACAGGCAAAGCACAGAGGCTCGGATCAGCTCGGAACTCTCGGCTCCGGCAACCATTTTCTTGAAATTCAGGTTGTTCAGGAAATATATGATGAGGAAGCTGCTGCCGCCTTCGGTGTCGAAAAGGGACAAATCGTAATTATGATTCATACCGGCTCCAGAGGCTTGGGACATCAGGTTGCCACCGATTATCTGCGCTCCATGGAAACAGCCAGAAAAAAATACGGCATAGAACTCCCTGACCGTCAGCTTGCCTGCGCCCCTGTAAAATCACAGGAAGGCATGGACTATTTTGGGGCGATGGCCGCCTCCGCCAATTTTGCCTGGGCAAACAGGCAGATAATCGCGCACCGGGTCAGAGAGGTCTTTGAGCAGATTTTCGGAAAATCCGCAGAATCAATGGGAATGAACCTCATTTATGATGTTGCCCACAATATCGCAAAATTTGAGGATTATATAATAGAAGGAAAAAAGAAAAAACTCTGCATCCACAGAAAAGGCGCCACCCGTTCCTTCGGACCCGGTTCGGCGGAACTGCCTGAAGCCCAAAGGAATGTAGGACAGGCGGTTATTATCCCCGGAGATATGGGAAGATATTCGTACCTTCTCAAAGGATCACAATCCGCTCAGGATGCCAGTTTTTCTTCCACTTGTCATGGCGCAGGCAGGGTTATGAGCCGCGGTGAGGTAATTAGAAAACTTAAAGGCAGAGATGTTGCTGAAGAATTGAGTGAAAGGGGCATTTTTGTCAGGGGAGCGTCCAGACAGGGGCTTGCAGAAGAAGCACCTGAAGCATATAAGGATGTGGCAGCGGTTGTTAATACCGCCCACGGTTCCGGTCTTGCCCTGAGAGTTGCCAGAATGAAACCCCTTGGAGTAATGAAGGGATAAAAATGGAAAAACGTACTGAAAAAATAATAACAACCAACCGCAAGGCGGGACATGATTATCATATAATTGACAGAATAGAGGCAGGCATTGTGCTTACCGGTACAGAGGTGAAATCTCTCCGGGAAGGCAAAGCCAGTCTTCTTGATGCCTATGCTCTGATTGAACGCGGCGAAGCATGGCTTATCAACGCCCACATCCCCCAGTTCAAACAGGGATCGTATTTCAATCACGAGCCTAAGCGCAAAAGAAAATTGCTGCTTCACCATGTCCAGATAATGAGGCTTATCGGAAAAGTTCAGGAAAAAGGATTAACTCTTATACCCCTTAAAATCTACTTTTCAGGACCTTATATCAAAGTAGAGCTTGGTATCTGCAAAGGTAAAAAGAGTTTTGATCATCGGGATGACCTGAAGGAGAGAGAAGCTAAAAGAGATATTGAGCGGGGAATGGCAGACAGACACAAGGGCAAATAGTTCCCCCGCAGCTTCTATTTTGAACCCCGGAGTGAACCGCTGATGACAGGGCAGGCTGCTAAAACCATAAAGGCTATTCTTGAATCACTGTTCAGATTCTGCAGGGAAGAACGCTTTGCAGGCCAATACCGTGAAGCGTTGCGTTTATTTATGGATATATCCCCCGACAGGGATTTGGATTCCATAGGGTGGGCAGGTCATGACGAAACCAATTTCCTGATGTGGTTCTGTTTTGAAAAAATGGAGGAAAGCAAAACCATCGGCGAAATCTGGCTTGAGGAAAACCCCGATTTGCCCCCGGATATTGCGGAAACCGCCCGCAGGCTCAACCGCTCCAATGTGGCTGTCTATTATCCTGTACCGGATAAAAGCACCTACGAATCTCTCACCCTTAAAGATATGTTCAGCGGAAACGAAATTGAAGTGTGGGAACCCGTAATCTGGCAGCTCAGGGATAAACCCCTTGTTTACGGACTCCGCCTTATCGAAAAAGACGGCGGTTTTATCTCTGCCGGTGATTTTTATGTGTTTCCCAGGGAAATTTCCGACGACATAATCGACTTTTTCCACCGTCACCTTCAGGGTTTTTACGGAGAGGAAATAAAGAAACCGGCAGGCTTCCCCAGGGGATCAGCCTATTTGCTCAATCATCTGAGAATCACACTCCAGCGCTCCGATGAATTCATCCGGGTGATGAAAGAAAAAATTATGGCCGGACAACAGGAAGTTGTCAGCAAAATTGTTTGCCATTTCCTTGTAAGGGATTATGAAGCAGCCATAGACAGAATCCAGATGATGGAAACCATCGCATATCTGGACGAAAATAACGAATACCGTTTTTACGAATGGTGGGAGGACTCTGAACTGACAGGAAAAGACGACCCAAATGCAGGCATTGCCCTCGGAAAAATGAAAATGGTCGCTCACTGCCGGGATTTTCATTCCGCAGAAGTAGTAAAAACAGCCCTGATCAGTGAATTGGGAGATTCGGTTAAACATATTTATGATACGGTAATGAAGAGGAAGTCCTAAATGCTCTATTTCAGCTCCATACTTGATAAATCAGTCAGAAATGAAGAAGGCCGCCGTATTGGCAGAGTAGGGGATATGCTCACCCCTCAGAACGAAACTTTTCCTCGCATTACTGATATTTCCATGCGCGCCGGAAGAAAATTCTACCGTATTCCCTGGGAAAAAGTTAAGCATGTCGATCACGACGGAGTAATTGTAAAGGGAAAAACCGGAGATTTCAGGGAGTTGACCGGAAGTCAGGGAAATTTTTTCCTTAAACGGGATGTTCTGGATAAGCAGATTGTTGATATAAACGGACAGAGAGTGGTCCGGGTCAATGATGTTCAGCTTAATATGGTAGGCAGGGAGCTGAGGGTTGCCGGCGTTGATATCGGAACTCAGGGCCTTCTCCGCAGACTTGGTTTTCTCGGAATAGCCAAAACTTTCGCAGAACTGTTCAATTTTAAAGCTACCAGCAATATTATCCCCTGGGATGCAGTTCAGACAATCGGCAGCGATCCCACTTCGCCTATCCGTCTTTCAACAACTCATAGAAATATTTCAACTCTGCACCCTGCAGACCTTGCGGACATTCTCGAAGACCTTTCCGGTACAGAAAGGCGTAAACTGTTCGAAACCCTTGATACTGAAACTGCGGCGGAAACCCTCGAACATCTTGAGGAAGAAGCTCAGCTCACACTGTTTGCAAGCCTTCCCGATGAAAAAGCTGCTGACCTTCTGGAGGAAATGAGTCCTGACGATGCAGCGGACCTTCTGCAGGATCTCCCCGATGAAAGGGCTGAAGCTCTGCTTTCCCTTATGGATGCAGAAGACGCCCTCGAAGTTAAGGAACTTCTTGTTTATGAAGAAGATACCGCCGGCGGTATTATGAGCAACGAATTCCTGCAGGCTCCACCTACCCGGACTGTTGCTGAAACCATCGAAATGATACGAAATCTCTCCACCGGTGCGGAACTGGTTTATTATATCTATATAACCGGCGAAAGGGAAAAACTCCTCGGAGTGGTTTCTCTGAGAGACCTTATTGTCGCTTCTCCCACTGATGTTCTGAAAGATATTATGGAATCGGTCATAGTTGCGGTTCCCACAAATGCAGATGTAAAGAAAATAGCAACAATTACGGCAAAATATGATCTGTTTGCAGTGCCTGTGGTGGATGAAAAAATGATAATCAAAGGAATCGTCACAGTTGACGATGTTATGGATTATCTGCTGGAAGACTGAGAATTTTTACTTGCTGAGCTGAATACTCTTCTTCTCTGTTTTACCCGTTTTGAGCTTTACTTTAAATTCCTTGTCCTTGAAGCCTTTCTTTTTGAGCTTTATTGTGTATTCCACAACATCAAGGCCATTGATTACTTTCGGTGTGGAACCGGCAAATCCGCCGTTAATCAGAATTCTGGCTCCGGGGGGATTTGATGAAATCTCAAGAGAGGGCCTCTTCTTCATAGGATCGTCTGTTATTTCAGCTTCATCTCCGTCAGCTACCTGAAAAGCTTCGTCAAATGAAAAATAATTGGATTTAACTATTTTGAGTCTGTAGTTTCCCGGAGGAAATTCAGCTAGAAATCTGCTTTTTCCAAGAGGTTTCAGCTTCAGATCCCAGTAAACATTTTTACTTGTATCAATAAGATATGTTCTTGCAGGGAGTGCTTTTGAGAAAATTGTAATCTTAGCCTTTCCCTGTTTACCCTCAAACAGGTTTCCCGCCATTCTGTCCATGGAAGGAGGTCCGTCCGGTTTGGGCGGCTCGAAAGCCGGCTCCGGCGGTTCTTCCTTTGCCGGGCTTGCTTTGGGAGTCGGGCTTTTTCCCGGTTTGGGTTCTCCTGCTTTTTTGGATGGCTGGGGGGAAGGTTTGGGAGAAGGCTTTGCAGGATCAATATCACCAAAAATATCCGGAGAAGCAACAGCTACAGGAGTTGATCTTACTCCCGGGTATTGGGATGTTGGTGAAGATGATGGTGTGGAAGGTTCTTCTTCCGGAGTGGCAGTTGCCGTTCCGCCCGGAGTTGGAGTTGCTCCGGTTGCCATTGCTATGGGAGATTCCTCTCCTGCTTCGTGGATAATATAATCAGCAGGCGATGCTATTGGGGTTTGCATACCTGAATAAAGCCCTGTCGTTGAGCTTACCGTTGTTTCCATGCCGGAATTTTTTGATGCAACAACAACATAAATCATAACTCCAATGATTATCAGCATCATAAAGACAAGCATAAAACCGGCTAATTTATTGCCATTGTTTTGTTCCGGGGGGTCGTCGTACGCCATTTACATCAAACTCCTGCATACGTTTAAATTATCATTATTCTCTTATAAACACTACTTCCAGATTCCGGCTATAGCTGTTTTGCAGCTTCCGCATCTGCCGTTTACCAGATTTTTCCTGTCGATGTTAAATCCTGTTCTTTCTATCACAACCCTGCCGCAGGACGGGCAGTATGTGCTGTTGCCGGGATGTCCCGGAAGATTGCCCACATAAACATATTTCAGGCCCGTTTCAAGCCCTGTTTTTCTTGCCTGTTCAAGGGTCTTGCCCGGTGTCGGGGGAACATTCCTCATCTTATACATAGGAATAAATCTGGTAAAATGAACCGGTGTATTTTCTCCAAGTTCTTTCTTCACCCAGACGCACATTTCCTTGATTTTGTCTATATTGTCGTTTTTTCCCGGTATAACGAGGTTTACAATCTCAAGCCACACTCCTGAGTTGCGGATTGTTACAAGTGCTTTTTTAACCGGCTCAAGCCTTCCTCCGGTGAGATCCCGGTAGAAACTGTCGTCGAAAGCTTTCAGATCTATCTTTATTGCAGAAACACATTTGCACAGTTCTTTCAGAGGTTTTTCATTAATAAACCCTGCGGAAACAATCGTAGTTCTGATTTTTCGTTTTTTTGCCTCAGCAGCTATATCTTTTGCGTATTCTATAAATATAGCCGGCTCTGTGTATGTGCAGGTGATAACAGGCGTTCCCGCTTCTTCCGCTTTTTTTGCCATATCCCCGGGCTGTCCGTCATAAGCGGGGATGCTGTCGGGATCTGCCTGGGATATTTCCCAGTTCTGGCAGAAGCTGCAGCGCAGGTTGCATCCGGCTGTGGCAAGTGAAAATGCTTTTGCTCCGGGCAGAAAATGGTAAAAAGGTTTCTTTTCTATGGGATCTATATGGATGGACACAGGTTTACCGTACACAAGGGAATAGAGCTTTCCGTTCGAATTTTTCCGCACTCTGCACGCACCTGTGGAACCGTCGCTCAGTCTGCAGCCTCTGGGGCAAAGCTGACATCTCACTGTGTTTCCGGATTCTTTTACATAATACTGAGCCTCGGTAAGAACCACTCCTGCATCAGCTTCCTGTGTGCACCCGGAAAACAGAAAACCTGACGAGCAGGCTGCTGCAGAAGCGCATAGTGTTTTTATAAAGCTGCGCCTTGTCTGCACTTAATCCCCCGCCTTTTATGTGTTTCAGGAGTTTTAAAGAATAAAGGATTATTTTCCAGTTTAATTAATATAGTCCTGATAATCATGTATTTGTCTATAATTATTATAGCAGATACATTTTAATTCTCAAGGCTCAGGTAAAGCTTTTCACCGGAGGTTAAAGCACCATGGACAAAGATTTTGTCTTGAACGAACTCAACGGTATTCTCTCCGGAATCATTGATTCGAGAGATGCTTTCGAAAAAATTGCCATAATTCTGAAAATAATCCCCCTTGAAAGCTTTGAAGAAACATTCAGGTACTTTCCAAAGCGGGATCAGGAACAAATTCTTGAAGCAATGGACATACCAATTAAACTTAACGCTATTGATACCGTTATGATAGTCAGAGAGTTTGTTGATAAAAGCGATCTGACAAGGTTTCTTAAACTTAAAACCAATATGCCGGATGAGATCGTCAGCTCTTTCCAGAAGTATGCTGGCGAACACCCGCGCAAAATTTCCGAATTACTTCGGAGCACATGGCTGAAAAAGAAAGGAAAACAGTAAATATGCTCGGTAGAGAAGTATCCATCGATCTGGCTGAAGTAATCAGAGCGGCGAGAGGCGAGAAGAGAGTTGATCTTCTCATCAAAAACGCCCGCATCATAAATGTTCTTTCAGGCGAAATATATCATTCCAATGTTGCCGTTGACGGCGGATTGATAGTGGGATTCGGCGATTATACCGCCGTTCAGACCATAGACCTGGAAGGAAAATATCTTGCCCCCGGTTTTCTTGACGGACATATGCATATGGAAAGTTCGATGATTGAACCGGCGGAATTTTCAAGAGTGGTTGTGCCCAAAGGAACTACCACCGTGGTTGTTGACCCACACGAAATAGCCAATGTCAGAGGCATCGAAGGCATAAAGTATATCCTCAGAGCCAATAAAGTGGTTCCACTGGATATTTATGCGATGATTCCTTCCTGCGTGCCTGCCACACATCTTGAAACTTCAGGTGCAAGACTCACAGCCGATGATATTTCGCCATCCTTCTCAAAGGACAGGGTCCTCGGACTTGGTGAACTGATGGACTTCCCCGGCGTCCTCGATAAAAACCCCCATGTTCTGCACAAAATGAATGTGGAAGGTATCAGAAGAATCGACGGACACGCCCCCGGGCTTTCCGGCAAGGACCTTTATGCCTATGTCGCCGCCGGCGCTGTTTCCGACCACGAATGCACCACCCACGATGAAGCTCTGGAAAAACTCCGCCTCGGAATGTATATTATGATTCGTGAAGGCTCAGTCACCAGAGATCTGGATGCTCTGCTTCCTCTTGTTACTCCTGTAAATATGCGCCGCTGTATGTTTGTCACCGACGACAGGGAACCTGTGGATCTGGTCAACGAGGGCCATATGAGCTTTGTAATCAAAAAAGCAATCGCCAACGGCATGGACCCCACTGTAGCTTTCGCTATGGCGACCATCAACACAGCAGAATATTTTGGCCTCAAAAACCTCGGCGCCATTGCCCCCGGCTACATAGCCGACCTGGTGGCAATCGACAACTTCAACGATTTCAATATTTCATTTGTATTCAAAAAAGGCCATCTCGTTGCAAAAGACGGCAAGCCCCTGTTTACCATAAGAAGCCTTGATGCAACACCGGTAATGAATACCGTAAACCTGCCCGGATTGAGTGCCGATTCCTTTAAAATTCCGGCAAAGGGCGAATATATCAATGTTCTGGGCCTTGTCCCCAAACAGATTATCACCCGCAAACTCAAAATGAAGGCAAAAATTGTCGGAGGCTTTGCAGAAGCTGATCCCGACAACGATATCCTCAAACTCATTGTTGTCGAAAGACATAATGCAACAGGAAATATCGGAAAAAGTTTTGCGACAGGTTTTGGTATCAGAAAAGGAGCGCTCGCCTCAACAGTGGCTCACGACTCCCATAACCTTATTCTTCTGGGAGCCAATGATGAAGACATGCTCATAGCGGCAAGACGGATTCAGGAACTGCAGGGCGGACAGGTTATTGTTGTGGACGGCAAAGTTGTTGCAGAACTGCCGCTGCCCATAGCAGGACTTATGTCGGATATGCCCCTCGAAGATGTTAAGAGAAGACTGGATGAGTTCGATCATATTACCACCGAACTCGGTTCGACGGTTCCTCATCCTTTCATGACGCTGAGTTTTATGGCTCTTCCGGTTATCCCGGAACTCAAAGTTACCGATATGGGACTTGTGGATGTCAATAAATTCGGCTTTATCGATATTTTCGATGTCGGTTAAAATGCAGAAACTCACTGCAATAATCGGTTGCAGGGAAAATCCGCATATCATAGAAACCGAAATAAAACCGGCGGTGAAGGTTAACTGCCGTTAAAAGTATTAATTATCCGGAGGCATTTTGTGAAAAAAGAAACTTTTCTGTGGCTTACAATTGGTCTTGGAGTAGGAATGCTTACTTCAGCCGTATTTGCTTATAAGTACTATTCTGATGAAGACAGAAGAAGAAGAGACCCCCGCATGAAACGGGTGGAAGAACTTCTTGAAGAAGCAGAAATGCTCCTTAACAAAGGAAAGAAAGGCAAAGCAATCGTTCCCGAGTTGCACCTCAGGTAATTTTAATGCCCTTTTTCAAAGACAAACTTATTCTGGTAACTAATGACGACGGATGCGCAGCTCCCGGAATCAATACACTGATTCACCATCTCAGCGGGGTTGCAAATCTTCTTGTAGTAGCTCCCGACAGGGAAAGAAGCGCTGTTGGTCATGGACTGACATTTTTCCATCCTCTGCGGGTTCATGTAATCCGTGAAGAGGAAAACCTGCGCTTTTATGCCTGTGACGGAACTCCCACCGATTGCGTCCTTATCGGTATATACCAGCTTACCGAAGTTGTACCCGACCTTATCGTCTCCGGTATCAACAGAGGCAGCAATCTGGGAGATGATGTAACCTACTCGGGAACAGTATCCGCCGCACTGGAAGGCGCCATTCAGGGAATACCCTCCATGGCGGTCAGCCTTGCCAGTTATGACGATCCTGATTATACTGCCGCAGCATCTTTTGCCGCCAAAATGGCAAAAACACTGCTCGAAAAGGGACTGCCCGAAGGCGTGTTTCTCAATGTTAATGTTCCTGCCGTTGATCCTGATAAAATACAGGGTGTGGAATTTACAAAACAGGGACGTTCCATTTACAAACAGCAGATAATCAAAAGAGTGGATCCGAGGGAGAGGGATTATTTCTGGGTTACGGGTGCACTGCCTGCAGGCGAACCTATAGAGGGAACCGACTTTAATGCTATTGCCGGCAACCGTATTTCAATTACACCGCTTCATCTTTCGTTTACAAAAACCGAGTTTATCGATGAAATGAAAACATGGGGCGTTAGTTTCAATAATAATCCGGTATCCTGATGGACATATTTATTACTTTCAGAATTGCTATAAATGCCCTTTACCGCAACAAGCTCCGCACCATACTGACGATGCTTGGCATTGTCATTGGTGTGGGAGCGGTTATAGGGATGCTTGGCGTAGCCAGGGGAGCACAGTCCCGCATTACAGGCAGTATCGAATCAATGGGGACCAACTCCCTTTTTATTATGGCTTCATCCCAAACCAAAGGCGGAGTCTCCGGAGGCTGGGGATCCATAACCAGTATGAAGGTGGACGACAGCGATGCAATTCAGAAAGAATGCTCGCATATCAAATATGCAAGCCCCTACATCCCTGTAGGAGTCAAACTGGTAAGGGACAACCAGAACTGGAGCTCAAATGCTCAGGGAACCAATGAACATATAGCATATATCAGCAATCTGAAAACAGCCGCAGGAAGCTTTTTCTCAGCTCAGGATGTGCAGTCAGCTACAAAAGTCTGCGTCATAGGATCCGTAGTAAGGGAAAATCTTTTCCCTTCCAATGAAGAAGCAATAGGCGGAATAATCAGAATCAATAAAATTCCCTTCAAAGTAGTAGGCGTTCTTGAATCAAAAGGAGTCTCCGGCGGAAACAGTGACCAGGACGACACCCTGTATATCCCATATACAACCGTAATGCAGAGAATGTACAAGCAGGATTATATTACCGCCATTCTCGCATCTGCAACATCAAGATCAGATACAGCTTATGCAAAAGACGAAGTAACCGAACTTTTGAGACAAAGACACCGTATCAGGGAAGGCGAAGACAACGACTTCGAAATTCATACACAGGAAGAACTTGCACAAATGGTGGGAGAATTTGTAAAAGTATTCACCATCCTCCTCGCAGCCATCGCATCGGTATCACTCCTTGTGGGCGGTATCGGCATTATGAATATTATGCTTGTTTCCGTAACGGAAAGAATCCGGGAAATCGGCATCCGTATGGCTCTTGGAGCACGAGGCAGAGATATTCTCACACAGTTTCTGATCGAAGCCCTTACCCTTAGTCTGATGGGGGGCGTTATCGGAATAGGCCTCGGATATATTATCGTTGTTATTGTCAGCAAAATGGCACAGTGGCCCGCAATTGTAACACCTTTTTCCATTATACTTGCTCTTTCCTTTGCTTGCGGAACCGGAGTTTTCTTTGGATTCTACCCGGCATGGAAGGCATCAAAACTTAACCCCATAGAGGCTCTAAGACATGAATAATACGGCAGAAACCGCACCGAACAAAAAACATTTTGTAAATAACCTTGTTGATAATGTAAGATTTGACAGCTTTTTTTATGTAGAAGAAAAAGAACTGAGAACATCACGGCAGGGAAAACCTTACCTTGATCTCAAACTAAGGGACAGAACAGGCTTCATTTCCGCCAAAATCTGGGAAGGCGCCGCATCCCTCAACGAACAGTTCGGAAAAGACGACTATGTAAAAGTCCGCGCCACTCAGGAAATGTATCAGAACAACCCCCAGCTCAAAATTGAAATGATCCGCAAAGCCGACATCTCAGAAGTGAACATAGGCGACTATATCCCCGTTTCAGAACGGGAACCCGGCGAAATGCTTTCTGAACTCCAGGGCTTCATCGATTCCATACAGGACATATGGATAAAGGAAATTCTCGATTCGTTCCTCAAAGATGAATCATTTATGGAACAATATATGAAAGGACCCGCCGCAAAATCCCTCCATCACGCCTATCTTGGCGGATTGCCGGAACATACCCTGTCAATGATGAGAATCTGCGATTATCTGGCTGTGCATTATACCGATCTCAACAGAGATCTTCTTCTTGCAGGAGCTTTTCTTCACGATATAGGCAAAATCAGGGAAATCACACCCTCCAGCGGATTCCCCTACAGCACCGAAGGCGAACTGACAGGCCATATCGTAATCGGCAGCATTATGATTAGCGAAAAAGCCGCTGCCATAGACGGATTTCCACAGGAAATCCTCAATCTTCTGCTTCACATGGTGCTGAGCCATCATGGCGAACCTGAATTCGGAGCGGTAAAAAGACCGGTTCTCAGAGAAGCAGTCCTCCTTCACTATGTGGACAATATTGATGCGAAAATGAATATGATGACAAGATACATGGCGGAAAAAAATCACTCCCAGCCCGATGAGCTGTGGAGTGATAAATGTCTGTTCATGGATGGAAGAAGATTCCTCCGGATAGATAAATATTATAAACCCGATATATAGGCTGATATTTTTTCCGCTACTTCCTGAATAGTCCGGCGGTCTGCATTTACGGCCATTCTGAAATACCTGTCGTAGTTTCCGAAACTCTCGCCGGGTGCTACCGCAATACCCTGATCAAGCAGATCCATACAGAATTTTGTGCCGTCGGTTATCTTTTCATGTGTTGCAAAGATATACATTCCCGACTGAGGCTTCACAAACCTGAACCCTGCTTCCTCAAACAGACTGCAGGCAACATCCTGCCTCTCTTTCCAGATGGACTTCATTTCATTCAGGATTGTTTCTTCATTTTCAATACAGGCAATACCCGCCCTCTGAATAAAATCAGGCACGCAGGTAAGTGTAAGCTGGTTGTATTTAGCCACTTTCTCCACAACAGGGTCGGGAGCAACTGCATAGCCAAGCCTCCAGCCCTCCATATTGAATTCCTTTGAAAATGACTTAACCCTTATAGCTTTTTCATAATTCGGAACTTTTTCGTAAGCCAGACCGTGGTAAGCTCCGTCTATAAGCACAGGAACCCCGGCTTTTTCCGCGCTGTCCAGCGTCTTTCTGATAAGCTCCTCAGGATAAACAATACTTGAAGGATTAAGGGGATTGCATATAATAAGAAAATTTATCTTTGAAAAATCGATTTCATCGAAAAGCCAGCCCTTTTCATAATCGGTGTGAATAGGCACGGGAATCCTGCCCAGCTCTTTTGCGATAATGGGAAATGCAGGCCAGAAAGGTGCGGGAAATCCCACTTTGTCCCCTTCTTTTGTCAGGGCAAGAATAAGACCGATGATGGTTTCCCTTCCGCCACAGCCCACAACGATATTGTCAAAACTGCATTTTTCCCTTGCCGCCAGTGTTTCTCTCAATTCCGGAAGTCCAAAAGGCGAAACATAATCGGATTTTATTGTCTGCAGACTCCTTACCGCTGCCTCAACAGCCTGAACAGGGGTGGGCAGATTGGTCTCGCCTATGTTAAGTTTTACAATTTTTTTACCCTGTCTTTCCATTTCCTGAATCCTAAGGATTAAATCATAAAATAAACTCATATATTGCTCCTTAATCTGTCATAAAAACGCTTCGCTTCCTCATAATCCTTTCCGTTAATAATATGCTTGAGAAACTCAAGACGGGAAGTAACTTTTTCAAGCTGCCTTATTGTAAAACGGTTGAAAAGAATTTCCGACAGAAGCCTGTCGTCTTCAGATAAAAGACCCCCTGCGATTTTGCGGTGTTTTGCAAATGTTGAACCGGGCACGGCTGTGTCCTTCATACAGGCGGTAAAAACCATTGTGGATATAAACGGCAGTGAAAGGGAATAAGCCATCATATCGTCATGCTCGTCAAAGGTGTATTCGAAAATAGTAAGATTTAACTCCGTAAAAAACTTACGGAAGAATTCCAGACCATCAGGATCCGATTCCTTAACAAGAATCGCATTCTCTTCCTTCAGGGCTTCAAGATTGGCGAATGTAGGGCCAAACATAGGGTGAACCGAAACAAAACGGAATTTTGCCCTGTCATAATACTCAGGCAAATCCCCTTTTACCGATGCAATATCACACAGGATGCAATGTCCGGGAAGAAACTTTGCAGCTTCCTCAAATACCGGAATCGTATTCTGAAGGCTGACGGCATTTATAAACATATCCGGTTCCGATTCCGCAAGCTCTTTGAGGGAGCCGCAGACTTTTATAACAGAACCGTTTTCCGTTATATTACTTATTCTCTGTTCGTCAGTGTCAAATACCGAAATTTCATGGCTTTCTGATAACCGGACTGCAAACCAGGCACCCATTTTCCCAATGCCTGCTATGGCAATTTTCATAAGGGAGCCTCCATGTAGCAGCCGAGGAACTTGTAAAAAGATACCATTTCTGCGGTTTTTTCAAGAACTGATGTGATCGCAGGATCCTTATCCGAACCCTGAAACTCCAGCAGGAATGATCTCTGTCTCGGATTATTCCGGGGTTCCCATGATTCTATACGGGCAATATTTATACCGGCTCCTGCAAATTCTCCCACAACTGATGACAATGCTCCGGGCTGATGCTTCACCGAGAAAATAATCGAGCATTTGTTGCCTTCAAGATCAAGCTTCTCTTTTGAAATCACAACAAATCTCGTGTAGTTTGCCTGATGATCCTGAATGTTTTCCTTGATTATCTCAAGATTGTATAATGAAGCGCACAGATGACTGGCTACCGCCGCCGCAGATACCGGTTTGGTCTCCGATACCATTCTCGCCGCCCCTGCCATATCATAATACGGCCTTGCCTCAAGACGGTTTCTTGCGAGAAATCCCCTGCACTGAGCAAGAGTCTGGGGATTGCTGTAAACTGTTCTGATTTCTCTGTAGTCAGTATCGGGAAGAGCTGCAAGACAGTGGGATATAGGCACATTGATTTCTCCCACAATTCTCAAATCCCGCTCCACAAGCAGATCGTTTACATGAGTAACAGTGCCCTCCACAGGATTTTCAGAGGGAACAACGCCCACATCAAGATAACCTGCCGCTACACCGTCAAATATTTCTACAAATTCCACACACGGAATCGGAGCGTAATCCGGATTGAATGTCCTTGCCGCCAGCTCTCCGTATGCTCCATGTTCGCCCTGAAAACCCGCAAGAATAGGGTTTGTTGATTTCAGCTTTTGTGTTTCGGTTTCTATCTGTTTATGAATACCGGCAACAAAATCCCTGTCGGGAAGCCCAAGCCACTTGTGGGTTTCTCCCCCGGGAATACTGTCCGGATTGTCCGCATTCTGCTTCATTCTGCTCAGACGGAGTGAAAGCTCCATCCTGTCGTTGAGCAGTTTTTCAAGATTAAAATCAAGCTGGTCTATCTTTTTCTTTAAAATATTAAGATCCATCTATTACCTTCCTTATAATAATACATCCCCGTTATCTGATTACTTTTGCAGTGTCCGGGGTGTAGTTTCTTCGTTTACCCTTCTCCTTCCTGTAAACAGCCCTTTTAATTATAGATGTGAAAGTGTGCCATTTTAATTCATGTATTGACTTTACTGCTTTTAGTCTTTATAATGGGAAAAGTTATTCTCCGGTGGTTATTTTTTGCATGATTACGCTTAATATTCACGACATCAGGAAGCAGCCGGGCTTGTCAATGATCTGGGAGTATGAAGATACCCCTGATATAGCCGAGGTTGAACTGGCGGACAAAGTTTCCGCAACGCTCAAGCTTACCAATGTTTCAAGCAGAATTCTGGTCGAAGGCAGTATCAGGACGGCAGTTAAACTTGAATGTGCCCGCTGTCTTGCTGATTATGTATGTCCTCTTGAATTCAGCTTTGTTGAGGAATTTCTTCCCGAAGGAAGTCCTGAACTGGTTGAAAAGGAAAAGCTTGATTGGGAAGATCTTAACCTCTTCTCATTTAGCGATGATATTCTTGACATTTATGAGATGATCAGGCAAAATATAATCACTGCACTGCCTGTAAAACCTTTGTGTTCTGAAGGCTGCAAAGGATTATGCCCTGTCTGCGGAAAATCGAGGAATACCGAGACTTGTTCCTGCCCGGTCGAGGAGGATGAGGACGAAGGATTCTCCACGCCGGGTTTTATTAATTCAAATTAATAATCCGACATAATCCGACAGAGGAATTTTCATTATTCAATTTAATTATACGGAAAACCAGGAGGGACTATTAATGGCTAACCCGAAATACAAAACCAGTAGATCCAAAACCAGAAGAAGAAGAGCTAATCTGAAGGTTGAGATCCCCAATGTAATCGAATGCCCGAGCTGCAAAGCTCCCACACTGCCTCACAGAATCTGCACTTCTTGCGGAACTTACAAGGGAAGACAAGTCTTCAAACTTGAAAAAGAAGCCGCAAAGTAAATTCTAACACCAATGAAAGTCAGGTGTAAGGCATGATAAACACTCGTAATGTGGGGATCACAGGCACCGGATCATTTGTACCCGAAAAAATTCTTACAAATGCGGATCTGGAAAAGATAGTTGACACCACCGATGAATGGATTACAACCAGGACAGGCATCAAGGAAAGGCATGTCTCTGATGAAAAAACCTTAACATCGGATATGGCTGCCGAAGCCGGAAGAAGAGCTATGGAAGCAGCGGGAATCACTCCCGATGATGTGGAACTTATATTAGTCGCCACTTGCTCCCCCGATGCACTTATTCCGTCAACTGCCTGTTTCACCCAGGACAAGCTGGGATGCAAAAATGCAGGAGCATTCGACCTGAATGCCGGATGCACAGGTTTCATTTATGGAGTTTCTTTCGCCAGTTCGCTGGTAGCCTCAGGTGCTTATAACACTATCCTTGTTATAGGTGCAGAGTCGCTTACCAAAGTTCTTGACTGGCAGGACAGAAATACATGCGTTCTCTTCGGCGACGGAGCAGGCGCTGCCGTAATTCAGCCTGTTGAAGAAGGATTTGGGATAATCGGCCATTCACTGGGCTCTGACGGCTCAGGCGCCGCATACATCGAACTGCCCGCAGGAGCTGCAAAATTGCCTGCTTCCCACGAGACAGTTGACAACAGACAGCACTTTATCAAAATGAAAGGCAATGATGTCTTCAGATTTGCCGTTTCCATTTTTGACAAAATCAGCAAAGTTACCCTCGATAAAATCGGGATGACATACGATGACATTGATCTGATCGTCCCCCATCAGGCAAACAATCGTATACTTGAAGCAGCTGCCAGAAAAATGAAGGTAGGGGAAGACAAGATTTATTCAAACCTTGCAAGATTCGGCAATACATCAGCTGCATCCGTTCCAATCGCCCTTGATGAAGTGGTGAGAAACGGAAAAGTGAAAAAAGGCGACAATCTTCTGCTGGTAGCATTCGGAGCAGGCCTCACATACGGCTCGATCGTTTTGAAATGGGCAAAGTAACCTTATCGGCAGACAGTGTTCCTTAGTTATTTCTGGAGGTAAGTTATGAAAATCGCATTTGTATTTCCCGGACAGGGATCTCAGGCAGTAGGAATGGGCATGGATGTAGCGGAAAATTTTGAAGCTGCCCGCAAAGTTTATGAGAAAGCAGGAGAAATCCTCGGATTTTCACTGATGGATCTCATCACAAACGGACCGGCGGAAGAACTGACCCGCACACACAACACACAGCCTGCAGTGGTTGCCACAAGCATCGCACTGATGGAAGTTCTCCGGGAGCAGGGATTCGAATGCGTAATGACCGCAGGACACAGCGTGGGCGAGTTCGCAGCGCTTTACTGCGCAGGAGCCCTCAGCCTCGAAAGCTGCATCGACCTCACAAGGGCAAGAGGCAGCTACATGAATGAAGCCGGCGAAAAATATCCCGGAACAATGAGCGCCATCATGGGACTCGAACTGCCCCAGCTCGAGGAAGTCTGTCAGAAAGCTTCCGAAAAAGGCGTTGTGGTTGTAGCCAACCTCAACAACCCCGGACAGCTGGTAATTTCAGGCTCCATCGAAGGTGTCAGGGAAGCTGAAAGAATCGCTCTCGAATCAGGCGCAAAGAAAGTATTCCCCCTCAGTGTCAGTGCAGCATTCCATTCACCTCTGATGGACGAAGCTGCTGAAAAACTGGCTGAGAAACTTGACTCTGTTAAATTCTCAGACTGCCGCATTCCTGTAGTCTCCAATGTTACCGCAGAACCGGTAATGGATGGCGAAAATATGCGCCAGCTTATGAAAAAACAGATCTCATCAAGAGTTTACTGGGAAAAATCCATAAAAAGTATGATAGACGAAGGCATTGAATTATTCATAGAAATAGGACCCGGTACAGCTCTGGCGGGAATGATCAAGAAGATTGACAGAAAAGCTGAAGTTATGAACTTCAATAATATGGCAAGCCTTCAGAAAATTCTCGAAAAATTCGACAAAATCCCGGCCTGAAAAGATATAGTTCAGGAAAATTCAAAAAGGGGTGAGGAAAATAGAACTTCTCGGTAAAACAGCACTGGTTACCGGTGCAGGCGGCGGAATAGGAAAAGCAACAGCTCTCCTGCTGGCTGAATCGGGCGCCGATGTAGCAGTTTGCGACCTTAATAAGGAAGCAGTTGAAGCTACAGAGAAGGAAATCCTGGCTCTTGGAAGAAAAGCAAGGGCTTATACGGTAGATGTATCCAATGCCGAACAGGTACAGGATATGATAAAAGATGTCGTTGCGGATTTTTCCAAAATAGATATCCTTATAAATAATGCAGGTATTACCAGGGATAACCTCCTTATGCGTATGAAGGATGAAGACTGGGATCTGGTTCTCTCAGTGAACCTCAAATCCGTCTTCCTGCTCAGCAAAGCGGTTTCCCGGCATATGATAAAAGCCCGCAGCGGGAAAATCGTCAATGTCGCCTCAGTTATCGGCGTCATCGGCAACACAGGGCAGGCTAACTACGCAGCTTCAAAAGCCGGCGTCATAGGCCTTACCAAATCACTGGCGAAGGAATTCGCTTCCCGCAATATTACGGTTAACGCTGTGGCCCCCGGATTTATCAAAACAGCAATGACCGATAAACTTTCCGAAGAAGTCAAGAATAAAATGCTTGAAGATATACCTCTTGGTTTCCTCGGTGAAGCTTCAGATGTAGCAAAAGTTATTCGCTTCCTCGTTTCAGAGGATGCCCGCTATATTACCGGGCAGGTCATGCACATTGACGGCGGAATGGTTATGTAATTAACAATAAATACGAAATCCGGGAGGAGGTGAATAGATGTCAGTTCTGGAAAGACTTCAGAAAATCATAGTAGATCAGCTGGGTGTTGATATCGAACAGGTAACCCCCGAAGCCTCTATCACCGACGATCTGGGCGCAGACTCACTCGACAGAGTAGAGCTCGTCATGGCAATCGAAGGAGAGTTCAATATCGAGATTTCCGATGAGGATGCAGAGCAGATTGTCACCGTACAGGATGCTATCAACTTCATTCAGAAGAAATCCGAGTAGTGGACTTCGAAATATAAGAGAAAAAGCCGGCAACAACCGGCTTTTTCATTTTCGGATTTAAAACCCCGCCCGCAGGGTGGGGGGCACCCTCGCCACAAAATCAAATAACAAATCTCTCTTCCCTCCACCTTCCGAACAATTCGTACGATGAATAAAATTCAATAAAAATAATCAAAAAGGAAAAAAATACTTTATATAAAAAATATATGGAAAATGTTTATTTCATGAACTATCACAATATTCGACTCCCGTTACTATTCAGCCTCTGCAAAAAAATCAAAATGATGTAATGTTTTCATGTCTGACACAATGAGAAAAGCCATGGGATTTATCCCGTGGTAAAATGCAACCCGAACTCTCCTTTAGAGCTGCTTCAGCAGCTTACAGCCAAAGTTGACGGGACATAATCCGGAAGCGGCTGAAGCTCGTATCTGATCTCAGAGAAATGTGGTGAATAGTTGCCGACTCCCGCAGATTAATATGAAATGATGTCATATCTGATATATAGTAGCTGCGCACCCTATCCCCGATATATATGATTATGTCAGGGTTGGAAGTCCATTTGAGGTAAGTTGGGGGGAGTTATCCCAATGCCCAAAAATGAAGGAATGGATTTGTCTGATTGATCACAGGAATTATGTCCGTTTGCCCAGCTCCCGGAGAAAACTTTTTGAAAAAAGTTTCCTCCGGACCTCCATCCCAAAACTTTTGATTTGGGGGACCGACCGGGGGGGATTTGGATCGACCAGAGGTTTGGGGACCGTCAGAGGGAACCACGCTTTTTTAGAAAAAGCGAGGTTACCCTCCGAACCTCCTTCCTTGAAAAACAGGAGTATTCAGCTTGGGGATTAGAGTAAATTTTGCTAATTCAGTGGCATTGGGATTTACCCTGTATCTGATCTCAGAGAATATTGGAATAATGCGAATTTCTGCATACGGGGTTTGAGAAGTTTTTCGGGTTATTATGGTAGTTAATAGTTAAAAAACCGAAAGGAGAAGCTTCACTTTGAAACAGCTACAGAAGTTTTCATTCCTGACAATTCTGCTTGTGTCCATTCTTGCCTATCTTCTTTTGAGTAAAACAAGTATTTGCTGTATGTGGGCTTACAATAGTTGTGAGGGAACATATCCTTCCCTCACACTGGCATGGCTTTGGATTCTCAAATCAACGGGAATACTGAAAGACCGTATTGATTTCCCTGGCTGGTTCTGGATTGCCGCTGTATGCCCTTTTGCAGTTCTGATTGTTATAAAAGGAAAAAAACTGAGTGAAAATCACTTTGCAACAATTAACATCGCTTTGGGTGCCGCCATACTCGTGACAGCTATTGTTATTTTTGGACCATTGGCACAATTTTTCTGCTCTCATCTTAACTAATCCGTAAAAAGGAGAAGATTATGAAATCAGAAGCAATATCAGAGAACCCTGCAGACCGGAGAGAATCCGAAGGTCTCTTTTCCGGTTACCTGATAATAATCCCATGGCTCATAGCAGCGGTAATATCGGACTTTGTTTTTTATCAGAACGGATTAATGATTTCCGATTATCTGTTGAATATAAAAAATTTAAGAAATTTTCTTATCATTGATGACATACGGATATTTTATGTATTTCTCTTCCCGGTGGTAACGGGTGTAATTCTAAGCTATAGCGGAAAACCGGGAAACAAAGTTGCCGGACTCCTTTCCATAGCTCCTGCAATAATCCGGATTATGATTTTATATTCGATTTCTGTGGCAGGAACAGCTCCGGAAAAAATACTCCCCATCAGACCTGACGAAATCGTCTATGTAGCAGGGCGGACAATAACAGTCCTCGCCCTGATGTTTCTCCTCGGAGCTTATATATGTAATGTGTGCAGGAAATACAGGCTGAAAAGGCACCGTTTGGTTACAATTTTTCTGTTCATAGCACTGTTTACCGTTTATCCCGTTTATGGGTCAGAGTGTAAAAAGTTGACAACCGGAAAATCAGGGAAGATCAGTTTAAAAAAACTCTGTCCGGAGTTTGAGTCTTTCACAATATTAAATTTTAAAAACAATGTAATTCTTTTCACTGCCAATACAAAGAATATAACCAAAACCTGCAGAATGGCTGATTTGAACGACTGGCGTAATCTGTATTTATGCCGTTTTGATACCGTAACCGGAAAACTTGTTAAAAGAAAATTTCCTGAGATTGATTTGATGAGAAAATTTGATGTTGTTTGCGGTGAATCAATTTATATCGCAGGAAGAAAAAATATAGCTGTATTCAATAGTAAAGACCTGACCTTCAAAGGTATGTTTCCAGTTAATAATCTGTTTAGATTGATAGCAGTGAAGAATCAATCATCACATCGGGATATAGCCTGTCTTGTAACTCAGGAAGGTGGATATGGAAACAAGGATTCCATTATAAGAGTTTTAAACCCTGATTCCCTTAAAACAATATGTAAATTTGAAAACGCAGAAGATCCTTTAGTAACCGGAAAATTTCTGATATTTACCGAAATTGCCAACACAAAAAAAGAATGCTATTTTGCTGAATTTAATTCTGACCTTGCGGTGTTCAGCAAGCCTGCCAAAATAATTATGCCTTTCAAATCCAGTGATTCCCTGCGGTTTTTCAGTTACTCAAACAGCTTGATTATTGCCGGAGAAAGCAGGATAGTTCTGTCTGATCCCCATTCCGGCAAGAACGAAGTTATTTATGAACAGGAAGCTGGACAGCAGGTTTTTTATGCTGAAAAACTCTTTGGAGATCTTTTAATCCTTAGTGGCAAAAAAGTAATTACCGTTCTTAATATTAAAAGCAGAGATATTGTGCTGCGTGAAAATAAAGAATTATTAGTATATTGTTCAGGTTACAGCTCAGAAAATAAAACCGTAGTCATTCCCATTTATGAAAAAAAAGGTGAGATAAGGTTTATTATTATTGATGAAAATGGAAAAATTCAATCGGATTTCATCATAGATGATATAAAATACTGTTTTGTCAGTGACGGATTTCTGATTTCTCTTTCGGGATCCGATTTGGTTTTAGGGATTAGAAAGTTCTGATTCAAAAAACGCACCGGACATATATCCGATGCGTTTTGTTTTGGCTGTTTGTTAAATTTAGTGGGGGTAGGGCGGAATCGGGGGATTCGGCGGGAATGGGGGATGTGGGTTGATGTCGTCCATCTGATCGTGAATTCTCTCCGAATATTCGATTTTGCCTGATTGTGGATCTATGGTAACTGTCTGTATGAATTTTTTAAACGGGAAGAGATCATCTGGTGTGGTTTTTTCATACAGTTCTTTCTTCTTTCCGAAGATGGGGATTGACTGGTAATCCTTGTCGTATTGGAGCGTATGTTTAAGATTTTTGGGATCTTTGAGAACATCCACATACATTTCGCTCTTGCTTCCTGTGGCGGCATCGTATGAGAGTGAGCCTGTGTAGAAATCTCCTCCTGCCTGCCCCAGATTCGATTTTTTGACTTTAACTTCACCTTTTGCTTTGTTGAGGTCTATGTCCACTTTATCATCAACATTTATCATCTGTGAAGCTGCGGCATTTACCTCGTCGATAACCTGTTTTGCCTTCTGTGCTGTGTCAGTATTGGCAAAGGTCCGGAAACCGGAATTGACATCACCAACATTCATACCCATTTGCAGATCCCCTTTCAACATGGCGGAACACATGTTATTTTTATATTTTTTTACCATCCGTTATTATAAGGTAAAAACGGGAGAAAGTCAAGCGCCATCGGGGATTTTCAGTTTGTCGGTCATGTCTTCTATTTTGCCCACAGTCTGGAGATAAGCATCAAAAAGTTCTTCCATTATGGACTTTGGCGGTGTATTGCCACCTTTTTTCAGTGCAATGATTTTGTTGAGGACATTGGCATCCACTCCAAAAACTTCTGCGGATCTTGCGATAATATCTTCTTTTTTTACCGGCGGCTCTTCTCCGAAGAGATAGAGCAGGGTTGCCATATGGTGTGTAAATCCTGAGAGGTCCGACACAATCATGTCCCGGAGTTCGGCTGCGGTGTAGTTGCTGTGCATATACATCTGGCGCAGCCTCATGTTGATGTTTCTGACCTGTCTTTCCAGTTCGTATCTCAGGTGTCTGGTTTCTATAACCAGATCGGCAAACAAATCTGTGCCGTATAAGAGCTGGTGATGTTGTTTTATGTCGAGAAATCTGATGGGAAAAACATCTGCTGAGTCAAGGATTTCGTTGTAACCAAGAACCAGTGCTGATATTCTGTCCCTGCCTCTGAATCCTTTTACTATAGGGGAGATAACTTTCAGATGTGCCGAGTTGAAGGTTTTAAAGACAACCATGATGTTCAAGTCCGACGATCCGGGAAAGTAATTGTCCTTTACGGCGGAACCGTATATCAAAACAGTCATAAGATCTTCATGAAATTTTGATATCAGTGTTTCAATAAATTTTTCAATAGCCTGTTTATCTTTTTCCCTTACATTCAGGGTTTGAAGAACTTTGTTTTCCATAGGTTTCTCCCTGTAGGGGTTTTCTATTGTCTTTTTTCCTGTGCCTGATAAAATCCTTCTCCCGTTTAAAATACAGAGTGTTAAAAAATTTTTATATAAACTTTGTCATGCAGAAGGAAATATTTACATATGCGGAAATATAAAAACTAACCAGTCGGTTAAACCAACTGGTTAATCGAAAGGGAAAGAATGGGATTGATAATGATTGAAAGAGCAAATGTTGAACCCGGGGTTAAAGAAAAAATCCTCGAATCAGCCCTTGAAAGCTTTGCAACTAAAGGCTACCACGGCACCTCAGTAAAAGAAATCGCCACGGATGCAGGCGTGAACAAATCATTATTGTTCTACTACTTCAATTCAAAAGAAAACCTTTATAAGTCCATTATCCATTATGCTGCACAGAAAGCAAAATTTCTCTATGAAGAAGTGGATAAAGCCAAAACATTCAGAGAGAAATTTGACAATGTTATTGGCGGTTATATAAGGTTCTTCTCAGAAACAAAGCATGTTCCGGGAATTGTACTGCAGTCAATTTTTGGAATGGGACCTGACCTTTCGCTGTCTCTTGAAGAAATGTCAGCTTATGTCAGAAAACCTCTGATTAATCTGCTTAATGAAGGTATTGCAGCAGGCGAACTGGCGGAGATCAATGCTGAAATCGTTGCCAAGGCTATTATGGGTATGATTAGCGCATTCTTTATCCATATGCCCTGCAGACCTGATTATCAGGAAGATGAAATCAGGAAGAACATACAAAGTCTGATAGTAAGCGGAATCTATGTAAGAAATTAACTGAAAGCCGGAGCACGGATGAGAAATTCCGGACTCTGCACCCACTATATCACCCGGAAGTAAAAATCCGGAAAAAATAAAAAACACATTAAATAGCGGAATCTATACCAGGAGCAACTAACATGAGTGAATTATCAGGAAAAATCACAGCAGCATTTCTTGCAGTTGCTTTCTGGGTCACAGCAGCAGGCGGCGGAGCGTATGCAGAAGATGCATCAAATGCGCCTTCCGGTAATACCGGAAGCTCAGTCGTTCAGCAGGCTGAAGTGACTCAGCCCGTTACAGCAGGTATTAAGCCGGTGGTTCAGTCAACACCTGCCGGACTTAAACCTTTGGACAAAGAAGCAGGCAATAAATCAGTTAAGACACAGAAAGCCGGGAAAGCTGCCGACAAAAACTCCTGTTTTTCTACAGGAACAATGTCAGCCTCCAAAAGCGGGTGTGGCTTTACAGACCAGAAAATCTGTGTCGCACAGCCTAAAGGAAAATCAGAAGCAAAAAAAGTTTCAGCTTCCGATAAGAAGGGATACGGCGCACAATTAAACGAAACCGGTAAAACCGGCGAAAAAGCAGCGTCTGAGCAGACTGCTCAGGCACCGCCAAAATGCGTCAGTCCTGCTGATACAACAGTAGTATCGGAACAGGGACCCGTTCCTGAAAAAATTGATTACGACAAAGCAGTGCAGTATGCGGTGTCAAAACACCCCGATATACTCATTGCCAAAGAAAAGATTAATCAGGCAAGATCACAGTATATAGACGCCAAAAGCGCTCTTGAATTCAAATTTAAACTTTATGGATCCTACACAAGACTGGATCCGGCTGCTACAGTGGACGTTATGGGTATGAAACTGAATCTGAGCGTTCACGATAATTTTACCGGAAGAGCAACTCTGGAAAAAGTAATTTCCACCTTTGGAAATGCTGAAAATGCCATCTCCGCTGCAGCTCTGAATGTTCAGGCTGCCGAGGAGAACTACCAGAAGGTCTATCAGGATGTAGCTTATTCAGCCAAACAGAGCTATTTCGAAGCTCTCAGAGCAGAAGGCAACAGAAGCGTGGCAAAAGAGAACATCGATATCGTAAGGGAACAGCTCAAGCTGGCAAACGATCTGTTTGATGCAGGCATTCAGCCCAGATATGAAGTTCTCAGAAACGAACTCTTCTTTTCGCAGGCTCAGCAGACTCTGATTACAAACCAGAAAAATGTGGAAATGGCAATTTCCAATATGTTAAGCACCCTGAATATGGATATTCAGACAAAGGTTGAGCTGGATATACCTGACAAAGTCAAAATGATTAAGGTAAATCTGGAAGATGCACAGAAACTGGCAACTGAAAACCGCCACGAACTGAAATCACTGCGAATCAGCATTGAAGCAGCACATAGATTGCTGGCAGCAGCAATGGCAAACAAAAATCCAGTTCTGTCCTTCGTGTCGGTGGCAGAGAATAAAACTCTCAGCGGCCTTTCAGGAGATGCAAATACTTTTACTCAATCTCTGGTTTTAAACATTCCCATCTTCGATGGCGGCGTTACCAATGCAAAAGTTATGTCGGCTAAAGCATCCATTAAGGAACTGGAAGAAAACCTTGAGAAAATGACAAGAGCAGTTAAACTGGAAGTCAAGGACTCAGTCCTGTCCATCCAGGAAATGGAAGCCAAAATGGACGCATCCAGAAAAGATGTGGAAACTGCCAAAGAAGGCTATCAGATAGCTCTTGCCAGATATGAAAACGGTATCTCAACCACCCTCGAACTGGATGACGCCCGCAGAAGTTATTCAAACTCACAGGCAATTTACATAAACATCCTTTATGAATACGGCATTGCCGTAGCTAAACTTGAAAAAGCCACAGCCAGCACATGGAAAGGAGTTCAGAAATAATGAACAGGATTAGGAGTCAGAAATATTGGTTACTGGTCATAATGGCAGTCTTTCTTTTACCTGTTATGAATGTCGGATGCGAAAAGAAAGCTCCCGCCAAAGAAAACGGAAATTCACTTCAACAAGAATATCCTGTCCGCCTTTCCAAACTGGCGGAAGGAACTATTGAAAGAACACAGTCTTATGTGGGAACTCTCAAATCAAGGGAACAGGTTGACATAAGACCCAAGTCCTCAGGCAAAATCGAATCCATGATGGTTCAGGAAGGCGATGTGGTCCGCAGGGGACAGCCCCTGATTCAGCTTGAAAACAAAGACCTTCTTGCACAGATTGCACAGGCTGAAGCAGCACTGAGAATGGCAGAAACAAGGGTTCAGCAGGCAAGATCAACATACAGCCTCACTGCTGCAACAACCGATACTCAGGTTTCAGCTTCAAAGCAGATGATTGATCAGGCTAACGAAGGTGTTAATCAGGCAAAATCATCATTCAATATTGCAAAACTCGACTTTGACAGAATGAAAAACCTCTATGACAGAGGCGCTATATCAAAACAGGCTTACGATCAGGCTCAGACCCAGTATGACATAGCAAAAAGCCGGGTTGAAGACGCCAAGTCAAGAGTCCGTCAGGCAGAGCAGAATTATAAACTCTCTCAGGAAAATACAGCTCAGAAACAGGTAAGAAGCGACGATATCGCAAACGCCGCCGCTGCTGTAGAGCAGTCAAGGGCAAATATCGAATATCTGAAGGTTCTTCTTGATTACACAACTATTACATCACCCATAGACGGCGTTATCACCGAAAAGAATGTGGAAATCGGCGAAATTATCGCCCCCGGCGATAAAATAGCTTCTCTGGTTATCACAGACAACACCGTCGTTGATCTCGATATAGATGTACCGGAACAGGATGCAGCTAATCTTAAAAATGGCGACCAGGTAAAAGTTACCATCGATTCAGTAAAAGATAAGGAATTTGTGGGAACAATCAAAACCGTCATTCCTTCAGCCGACCCTGCAGCCAGAGTATTCAGAATTAAAATTGCCATCGACAACCACGAAGGAATGCTGAAAAACGGCATGTCCGCAACAGCAACCCTCAACCTTGGTATGATGTCAGGCCTCGTTCTTCCCAGACACTGGCTTATGACCATCGAAGGCGATTCCTATGTTTCCGTTATTTCAGAAGGCAGACTCAAACAGGTTAAAGTGAAAGTTCTCTTTGCCAATGAGGAAAATGCACTGATTCAGACAAATGGAGTTAAGGCAGGCACTGAGATAATCAGCTCAGGACACGAATCACTCAAGGAAGGCGACAAGGTAAAAGTGGACGCTTCATCTCCGGCGCCAACCGGTTCTCCTGCAGCTTCATCCGTCCCCGAAGCTAAAGGCGCTGATAAAGCTTCGCCTGAAGCAGGCAAAGAACCGGCTCCTCCTGCACCCTCATCACTGGAACCGGAAGGAACTCCCGCCACCGGTGCGGCAGCTCCGGGTAATACAGCCCCCGATTCCAAAAAGGAGGTTGAAACCCGGTGAATATTTATACTTCATCAGTCCGCCACCCCGTGGCGGTAACTGTATTGTTGCTCGCGGTCATGGTTATGGCGTTTATTTATGCGCCAAAACTGAATATCGAATCTTTTCCGAAGATTGATGTTCCCGCTATTGCTATCAGCACCGTATATCAGGGCGCCGGTCCTGAAGAAATCGAAGACCAGATAACGATTCCAATGGAAGAGGCAGTAGGAAGCGTGGGTAATATCGAGGAAATCGAATCCTCGTCCTCCGAAGGCCTTTCCGTAGTGGTCGTCCGCTTTTTCTACGGCACCAACATGGAAACAGCAACCGCTGATGTCCGTGAAAAAATTGACCGTATTAAAAGAGATCTTCCCACCGGTTCGGAAAACCCCGTCGTATCAAAGGCAGACCCCGCCGACAAACCGGTGGTCCGTCTTGCTATGACCTCGGGAACAGGCGATATGAGAAGACTTCGGTCTATTGCCACAAATGATATCAGAAAAGAACTTGAAAAAATCGCAGGCATTGCATCAGTTAAGGTTTCCGGCGGTGAAGAAAGAGCCATCGCAGTCAGAGTTGACAGAAACAGACTCGAAGCTCTCTCAATCCCTGTAAATGCAGTAACTGCCGCAATCGCCAGAGAAAATAATGATATACCCTCAGGTAGAATCACAGCTTCCAATCTGGAATTTGGAGTCCGCTCCATAGGACAGATGAAAAGTGTTGATGATTTCAGAAATATTCTTGTTGGCACAGCCAATGGAAAACCCGTATATCTTAAAGATGTAGCTGTAGTCGAAGACTCGGCTAAGGAAGTCAGAACCCGTACCAGAAGTAACGGCAAACCATGCGTTACTCTGGAAGTTAAGAAAAATACCGATGCCAATACTGTAGTTGTCGCAGACGAAGTTAAAAAGGCGATGGAAAAGATCAATAAGGAACTTCCTCCCGGATTCAGCCTGAGCCTCGCCTATGACCAGTCAACATTCGTAAGGGATAACATTAAAAACCTTGAGGAAATGGGATACGAAGGCGCAATCCTTGCAGCTATATTCATCCTCATCTTCCTTGGTTCAATGAGATCAACCCTTATCGTATCGCTCTCGGTGCCGTTCTCGGTTATCGCTACCTTCCTGCTTATGTATTTTGGAGGCCTTACCATCAATATGATGACCCTGGTGGGCTTCATCCTTGCAGTAGGTAATATCGTGGACTGCTCCATCGTGGTGCTGGAAAATATCTTCCGACATCTTGAAGAGGGCAAGGATCTATATTCTGCAGCCATCGACGGAACAACTGAGGTGGGCGGCGCGGTTCTCGGCGGTACTGTTACAGCCATCATCGTGTTTGTACCCATTATGCTCCTGAAAGGTCTTGCCGGACAGATCTTTACACCTCTGGCAAAAACATACTGTTTTGCACTCTTCTGCTCGTATGTGGCAGCTATCACCATCGTACCGATGGTCAGTGCAAAATTCCTCGGTAAGGAACTTGAAAACCGCCACAAAGGATTCATGGGTGTTTACAATAAGTGGTGGGAAGGTTTCTTCGGCTGGGTTACAAAAATTTATACCAGAATGCTCGGCTGGGCGCTTTCACATCGTTTCCAGGTTATCGTAATTGCAATTCTGACCCTTGCAACGAGCTTATTCCTTGCAAAATTCCTCAGAGTTTCAATGACGGGCCAGTGGGACCGCGGCGACTTCCTTGTTCAGATTGAAACCCCTATCGGAAGTTCTCTGGACAGAACGGAAAAAGTAGTCAACGATGTTGAAAAATACCTTCTGGAAACATATAAGAACGAAAATGACTCCGTCATCACCGACCTTGGCCAGAGTGCTGCCGCCACTGAAGGCGCAGGCTCAACCAGCGGCTCATCTCCAAGATTCGGTGGATTTACCGTAACTCTTATCCCAAGAGATAAAAGAAAAATCTCTATGTATGAGATTATGGATAGAATTACTGACAAATACAAAGACTATGTTGGTGCAAAGGTAACCGTAAACGAAGTCTTCTCAATGTCAGGTAAAAAACCCCTGGAAATCCAGATCCGCGGAAATGATCTCGCTGTTCTGGAAAAAACAGCAAACGAACTCAAGGCAAAACTCCAGAGTGTGGAAGGTCTGAAAAACCTCGACCTTAACTACAGACCTGGTTCGCCTGAATATAAGATCAAAGTTGACAGGCAGAAGGCAGCTATGCTCGGTCTGGGAACCGGACAGATTTCACAGGTTCTCAGAATGATGCTTGCCGAGGATAAGGTCAGCTCTTACAGGGAAAATGGTAACGAATACGATATTTTCGTCCAGCTTCCCGAACTTCAGAGAGATTCAATCGAAAAAGTTGAAAGTCTGAAACTTGTTACTCCGATGGGTAAACAGGTTGCTCTGAAGGAAATTGCTGAAATCATCCCCAGCTCGGCGCCTTCATCGATTCCCCGTAAGGACAGAAGCCGATATATAGCGGTAACTGCCGACCTTACAAGCGGCAAGTCCCTGTCGGAAGTAATGACAAAGGTTACACCCATTCTCAATGCAACCACAATGCCTACCGGATATACATGGTCCATCGCCGGTGACGAAAAGAAAAGAATCGAAATGTTCGGAGATCTTTTCCAGGCTCTGTTCCTTTCCATTGTGTTCGTGTATGTGTTCCTTGCATTGCAGTTTGAGTCATTCCTCCATCCGTTGACCATCATGCTTTCAATTCCTCTGGAATTGGCAGGTGTGTTCGGAGCTTTGATTATTACAAACCAGATGCTGACCATCTTTGCGCTTTTGGGTATTATTATGCTCGTGGGTATTGTGGTGAACCATACCATTGTGCTTGTGGACTACATTATTCTGCGAAGGCACGCAGGTATGGGTATTAAGGAAGCGGTTATGGAAGCAGCTCCTCTGCGACTCAGACCGGTTATTATGACCACCGGAGCAGCAATTCTCGGTATGA
Organism: Bacillota bacterium; assembly: GCA_021287065.1. GTDB lineage: Bacteria > Vulcanimicrobiota > JAJTBE01 > JAJTBE01 > JAJTBE01 > JAJTBE01. Next base: position 5,192 of record JAJTBE010000007.1, on the reverse strand, counting down.
TCCCCCTGGCACTCGGTATGAAAGCAGGCGCAGAAATGTTCCAGCCTCTTGCAATCGGCGCCATCGGTGGTCTTACAACATCAACCATGCTCACTCTGCTCGTTGTACCCACGGTGTTTACACTGTTTGAAGGACTCACCGAAAAATTTTCCAAAAAAAAGGTAAATACTAAAAGTGAATCCGAAACGACCTTGTAAATAGCATTATCAGAGAGGGAACAACGGAAGTAAAAAACGAAGCCGAAGTCCCAAGCTCGAAATGTAGCAACTGATGAAGCAAAAGTCGCCGGGTACGATGCCCGGATAAAATGGTAGCAAATTTAGTTTTTAATAAAGCTTGATTCATTCAAGAGGTAATCCCCAACCCATCCCCCTATTATACTCATAGTATCAAGTCGGATGCCCCCCATCCGACTCTTTTTTTTTCGGTCCGGAAACCCATACCACAAACAGTAACCCAAAGCTTCAGCTTTGCCGCCAACCGCCAGCAACCCCAATAACCACAAGCTTCGCCAGCGACCGTAGGAGGGGTTTGCAACCCCGACGCGGACCCGCAGGTCCGCCCACGATACAAACAAAAACCACAAACCCTTCACAAGCACGGCAACCACTCGCCAACAACCGCCAACTCATACCCAATCCCACCTAATTCCCATCATCCCGCAAATATAGGAATTCCTGTAGGGGAGAGCCAATGTGCTCTCCCGCACTCAAACCACCCTGCCAACTGCCAGTAAACCCAATAACCACAAGCTTCCGCCAACATCTACCGGATCGCAGGCGCCCCGCCTGCCCCCCGGTCTCCTGAAATCCCCCGGCAGATTCACAATCACATAGACGCATTGACAGATAAGATATAATAAGAATAAGTACATTATAAAGGAAGGAAAAATAGGAAGATGAAAGTCTCAAAACTGTTAGCTCCGACTATGAAAGAAGATCCCCAGGAAGCTGAAATTATAAGCCACAAACTTATGATGAGAACCGGAATGCTTCGCAGACTGGCGGCGGGAGTTTATAATTATCTCCCTCTTGGACTCAGAGTCATAAAAAAAGTAGAAAATATTATCAGAGAAGAAATGGACGCTATCGGTGGTCAGGAAATACTTATGCCCGCCCTTACGCCAAAGGAACTCTGGGAGGAATCAGGACGCTGGCAGGTTATGGGAGACAATATGTTCCGTCTTAAAGACAGATGGGGCAGAGAAATGGGCCTTGGAATGACCCATGAGGAAATTGTAACCGACATAGCCCGCAAGGAAGTCAGATCATATCGTGAACTTCCCGTTATGCTTTATCAGATTCAAACCAAATTCAGAGATGAACCCCGTCCCAGAGGCGGCATTATGCGCGGCAGAGAGTTCATCATGAAAGACGCCTACAGCTTCCATCACAATACGGAATCACTGGACGAAACCTACAGAGAATGCTTCCAGGCATACTGGCGCATATTTGCCCGCTGCGGAATGGCTACTGAGGCTGTGGAAGCGGATCCGGGTCCGATAGGTGGAACCGACAACCACGAGTTTATGGTTATAGCCGACGCCGGCGAAGACACAATTTTCCTCTGCTCAGGCTGCGGATACGGCGCCAACCGCGAGATGGCTTATTTTATGGATCCCTCCGGAGAACTTCCCGCAAGACCGGAAACTTCCAAAAAAGAAAAAATTCATACACCCAATGTTAGCACAATCGATAAACTGGTTGAATTCCTCGGCGTCGAAGCTGAAAAATTTATCAAAGCCCTTGTTTATATGGCAGACGGCAAACCCATCATGGCGCTGGTCAGAGGGGATAGAGAACTCAATGAGGTAAAACTCAGAAGAGCACTCAAAGTAAAATCCCTCGAAATGGCAACTGCAGAACAGATCCTCAGCTTCACCGGCGGAGATCTTGGATTCTCCGGACCCATCGGTATGGAAGGAAAAGCTGTTTATGCCGATACGGAAGTCCGCTATATGGTTGATGCGGTTTGCGGCGCCAATGAAAAGGATATGCATTTCAAAGATGTAAACCCCGACACCGATTTCAATGTAACCGGATACATCCAGATCAGAGATGCCGCCGACGGCGACATTTGCCCCAAATGCGGAAAAATGATGGATGTTAAGAGAAGCGTCGAACTTGGCCACATTTTTAAACTGGGCAGAAAATATTCCGATTCGATGAAAGCAACCTTCGATGATGAAGACGGAAAAGAAAAAACCTTCATCATGGGCTGCTACGGAATAGGCGTTACAAGAATAGTAGCTGCAGCTATCGAAGCCCGCCATGACAAAGACGGAATCATCTGGCCCATTTCCATAGCTCCTTTCGAGTGCGTTGTAATGCCTGTAATCTCCGGCGATGACAAACAGCGCGAAACTGCTGAAAAGATCTATGACGAACTGCGCAAAAGAGGCGTGGATGTAGCTTATGACGACAGAGACCACCGCCCCGGATTCAAATTCAAAGACGCCGACCTTATCGGTTATCCGGTGAGAGTAGTAGTAGGCAAAGATCTGGACAACGGCAAACTTGAGATGAAACTCCGCCACGAAAAGGAAAAACGGATGATCAATGTTGATACCGCTGTAGATGAAATTATGGCAGTAATCAACGAACTCAGGGCAAAGGACTTCGAACTTGCCGATAAATTTGAGGGGTGCCCATGTTAGAACCCAAACAAACCAAGGTTTTTAATATAAAAAATAAAGGACAGTCTCAAAAGGCTGTCCAGAAGGCTGCTGAAGTTCTGCGGGAAGGCGGACTCGTCTGCTTTCCCACGGAAACAGTCTATGGACTCGGTGCTGATGCCATGAACGATAAAGCTGTTACAGACCTGTTCAGGGCTAAAAACCGTTCTTTTGAGAATCCTGTAGCTCTTCATATTCACTCGATCGAAGAGATTCCAAAATATGTAAAAAAAATCAACAAAAGAGCTGAACTCCTGATGGAGAAATTTCTCCCCGGTCCTCTTATGCTGGTTTTTGAAAAAAATGAAAATGTATCCGACATTGTTTCCGGAGGCCTCCGCAAAGTAGGGATTCGAGTCCCCAAACACGATATATGCCTCGAATTCCTTCAGGAATGCGGAACACCGGTGGCGGCTACATCCGCCAATATGTCGGGCAGACTTTCCTGCGTAAAGGCAGAAACCATTCTGGACGAGCTTAACGGAAAATTTGATGTCCTTCTCGATGTGGGAAACACTCCCCTGGGGATAGAGTCAACGGTGCTTGATGTTACAAGCGACCCGCCCAGAATAGTCAGACCCGGATTTATCACAATGGAAGAAATCGCTATGACCATAGGGATTCCTCCGATTATTTCCGACAACACTGTGCCTAAATCTCAGGATGAACCAACCTCTTCGAAACAACAGCATAAACTTGTTGTTCTTGAAGGCGATGAGGCAAGAATTATCACCCGTATCAACAGCTACCTCAAAATTCATGCCGGCAAAAAAATCGGTATTATCACTACCAACGAACTCGCCGATGTGTTCAGGGAACAACCCTGCTTCAGGAAAATGGGACCCCGTAACGATCCCACCGCCATCGCCCTGGAAGTGTTTGAGATTCTGAGAGAGATGGAAAAACTCGAGGTTGATATTATTCTGCTGGAAGGCATTCCCCGTGAGGGCCTTGGCAGAACTCTGATGATTAAACTGTGCCGCCTGGCAAATGAAGTTATCAAACTGGTGGATCAGCCCGGCGACGCTCTGGAAAATAACCTTCAGAAAGGTTGATTACTATTTTTAATCAAATTCTTCTCGTCTGCACCGGCAATACTTGCCGCAGCCCTTTTGCAGCCGGAGTGCTGTCAAAGCTCCTGAAGGAAAAATACGGCAACAGAGCCGACATAATAAAAGTTGTATCAGCGGGTATATATGCTTTCGCCGATGTAGCTCCTCCGCCCAATGCCATAAGAGCGGCAGGAGATTTTGATGTCGATCTGTCCCGCCACAAATCAAAAGCAATCCACCTGACCATGATGGAATCTGCAGATGTTGTGTTCTGTATGACATCAAGACAGAAATCCCATCTTATTTCAAGATTTCCCTGGTTCGAGGATAAAATCCACATCCTCAAAAAATATGCCTATGATCCCCATGGTGAAAAGTCTTCCACGGATCTTGAAGATGAAATGTTTGATATACCCGATCCTATAGGGCATGATCTGGAAGTATATCATAGAGTTTACGGCGATATCAAAGAAGCTCTGGAAACCATCCTTAACCGCTGGGAAGAAGAACAGGGACTGCGGAAAAAAATGGCTGTTTCCCTGAAAATTGCAGTAGCCAGCGATCATGCCGGATTCTCCCTGAAAAAGCTCCTTGCCGACTTCCTGAAAGAACTCGGACACGAAGTAAGGGATTTTGGCGCCTATGGCGATGATAAATCAGTGGATTATCCCGATTTTGCAAGACCTGCAGCCCAATCCGTAGCCAACGGCGAAAACGACTATGGCATACTCGTCTGCGGCTCCGGCGTAGGCGTTTCGATAGTTGCCAACAAAGTGAAAGGCGTAAGGGCTCTTCCCTGCCAGGATGTTATAACTGCAAGACTTTCAAGAGCACACAACGATGCCAATGTCCTGTGTATCGGAGAAAGAATCACTACCCCGACTATGGCTCAGGAAATCATAAAAGAATGGCTCTCCACACCTTTTGAAGGCGGAAGACACGAACAGAGAGTCAAAAAAATAGATAACCCATAAATTTCCAATAAGTAAGAACAGGTTTACTGAACCTGAACAAATGAAGCTTCTTAATAAAAGCTTCATTTTTGTTTCTGATGCCAATTTTCCAATACAATTGCCGCATGCCGGCAATGCTAATCGTTCATACCCAATGCCACTGAGTTAGCAAAAACCACTCCAATCCCAATCCCCAATACTCTTGTTTTTCAAGGAGGGAGGTTCGGAGGGCAACCTCGCTTTTCCAAAAAAGTGTGGTTCCCTCTGACGGTCCCAATTTCCCCCGGTCGGTCTCCAATCCCCACGGTCCCCTGGTCGGTCCCAATGCCGCTGAATTAACAAAATTCACTCAAATCCCCAGCCCAATACTCTTGTTTTTCAAGGAGGGAGGTTCGGAGGGTAACCTCGCTTTTCCAAAAAAGCGTGGTTCCCTCTGACGGTCTCTAAACCCCACGGTCCCCGGTCGGGTCCCAAATTCCAAAGTTTTGGGATGGAGGTCCGGAGGAAACTTTT
>JAJTBE010000196.1 GCA_021287065.1 Bacillota bacterium | reverse complement strand
TTTTTTCAGCTCGTTAAGAAGTTCAATACCGTTCATTTTAGGCATTTCGTAATCTGTAACTATAGCATCAAAATTCTTCTCTGATGCAGCAGCCAGCGCTTCTCTGGCATCCTGTACCATTTCTATTTTAAAACTGCTGTTGAAGGTATAATAAAACAGGCTCTGAAAATCCTTATCATCATCAACATGCAAAATATAGGGCTTTTCTGCAGTTAAAGGCATAATACACCATCCATCCGTATTAAAAAAGGCAATAGTATCTCAGAAGTTATTCTCCGCCGTAACCGGGATAATAAGTTTATTCAGCGGATTTCCATTTTTTTCATCTCACGCTGAAAGTCTGTTTATCTTACATTATCCTGATTTGTAAATTGTCGATACCGGTTTTTACAGCCCGGTCTTCAGACTACCTGTTCCAGTAAACTCTGAATGTTTCTATAGGATCTTTTACATTTTTACCAATCACAGGTTCCATTTTTTCCATTGTGAAATTTCTGGATAATTTCTCTTTTACCCTGTCAGTTACCAGAATCTGGCTTTCCTTTGCAGCGGAACACAGACGGTTTGCAATGACAACTGTATTTCCCACTGCGGTAAATTCAAATTTCTTCGAACTTCCAAGATTTCCAATAAGCACTTTTCCAAAATCCAGACCTATTCCTACAAAGATGGTTTCCTTACCCTGTTCATTTCTCTCCACATTCATACGGCAAATCTGGCGGATAACTTCCCTTGCAGCCTGAACTGCAGCGTCCGCAGGGTTATAGTCCTTTTCAGTTATCCATGGTCCTCCGAAAATCGCCATAATCTCATCGCCGACAAATTGATTAATCATTCCTGAGTATTCGAAAATGGAATCACTGACTTCATTGTAGTATTCGTTAAGAACCTCGATAATATCTCTGGATGAAAGTCTTCCGGACATTTTTGAAAAACCCCGGATGTCTGCAAACAGAATAGCGACTTCCCAATGGGTTCCTTCGGGGGGAATCAGGGATTCTCCGGACACAACCTGTTCAATGAGTTTTCTCGGCAGATAACGGGACAGTGCAATCCTTGTATGCTCTTCTTCCTGAAGTTTTTCCCTCATTCTGGCGTTTCCGATGGCAAGGGCGGCAACCTGGCAGTATGCCTGCATTCTGGTAAGATCATCCTCGGAAAGCTGCCTTGCCTGATCAATAGTGTCTATCTGGAGAATTCCGAGAAACTGGTCGTTGTATATAAGAGGCGCCACAAGTATGGAGGTAAAACCGTGAAAAAGCATACTGGCGGTTTTTTCCATTGTGTTCAACCCGCCCATATCACATATAAGCACAGCTTCCCTTTCCTTCCACACTCTTTTGAGAAGAGTTTTGCTGATGGCAAGCCTGCCTTTTCTCTCCCCGGAAACCCTTGATCTTGTAGCCACAGGAGCCAACTGTTGCGAATCCTGATCAAGAAGCAGGATAAAACCTCTGTCCGCAGGGAACTGATGAAACAGGAATTCCAGTATTCTTTCAAGGAGATTTGGCAGGGAATAACCTGTAACAATATCCTGAAGAATCTGTATAATTTCATTTCCCCAGGTATTGTAAAGATCCGGGGAAATTCTGGTTTTTCCGAGACCTATCATGGTCTCCTGTTTAGATGTATATTCAAGATCGGTATTAACTTCAGGAAGACTGTCATCATAAAAATCTTCGAGAAGAGCTGCATCAAGAGGATAAGTCCTGTCGATAAAAAGAAACTTGGAACCGCCAATCTGGATCTGATCCATATGTCTGAGACTATGCCTGCCCGCAATTCTGTGAGAATTAACATAGGAGCCTGACGCAGAATCAAGATCGACGACAGTAACTCTGTCTTCTTCTATCAACAGCGAACAATGCCGTTCTTCAACAGCGCCGTCGTTGATAATTATATCGCAGCGTGCAGATCTTCCGATGGAAAGTTTTTTTCCAATCAGATTAATCTGATTTCCGGTTCCTATAAAAGTCCCGGCAACCCGTTCTTTAAAACGGATCATCTGAAATCTTGACTGAGTCTGAGTATCAACCACAGAATACCCCCAAGTTAATGTTTTTCGACCTGTTCCGCTGTCTTAATATCTGTAGCCAATCCGGACAGTTCCTTTTTCAGCTTGTTGGCTTCTTCTTTTGTTGGAATATCAGTTACGGATACCAGATACGCATTATAGAATTTTTTCTCATAATAGTTGTCAACCTTAGTCGAAACTCTGGCAGCACGCTTAATCTGCCTCGACAGACTATCGGCATCAGCCTGGCTTGAGAAAAGTCCGTTAATGCGTAAGATTACTCCGTCTTCGCCTTCGTTGACAATTTTTGCCGTAAATCCCTTAATTGCAATGATATTGGCAAAACTCCTTGCCTGACCTTCATCTTCAAAAGTCTGGAAAACCATAAACTGCTTAGTTTTTTCTTTTTTGTAGTGTTTAACCTTCACAGGCTTAAACTGGAATTTATGCTTTTGAAGAATCTCGCTGACTTTACCCAGATTATCTTCTTCAACAAAAGCTTTCATCGAAAACTTACTGCTTTCCCCCGTCTGATTAAACAGAGGAACCTTAAATATATAAACCGTAAGAAAATATAGCAAACCAATAAACACAAGAACAGATAAGGGATAGATAATATATGGCGTATAATTTTTCTGCTTCCTCGGCTTCATTTCGATAGTGCCGGGAACAGGAAGATCACTTACACCCGGGGGAAGATCAGAAAGATTGCTTTCATCTTCCATTTCGTCATCATCCATCTTCTGGACGGATCTTGATCTGGGCGCAAAAAGCGGCCTTACGGGTTTATCAGAGTCCTCCGCTGATACAGGCTGCTCTTTGGGTTTTGACAATCCAATCTCTTCAACCACTATCTGATGAGGATCTTTAGCCAGTTTAAGAGGATTGTCCCTCGAAATTTTAAGAGTTTTATCAGGTTCAGCTTCCTGCTTTGCCTGTCCGGTTTTCATATAAATTATGAAAAGATCAATTTCCCTCTTGAGTTCTTCTGAAGTCTGAAATCTTTTCGAAGCGTCATTCTGAAGCATTTTTGCAATAATCGCCTCGAGTTTCTGGGGCACATCGTTTCTGTATGTGGAAAGGGGAGGGAATGTAAACGGAGGCCTCTCTCTGGGATCCCTTCCGGAAAGCAGCATATGGAAAGTAGCTCCAAGACTGTATAAATCAGAAGAGAAAACAAATTTTCCGGTAAAGTTTTCCGGAGATGCATAACCGAATGTTCCCACAGATGTGCTGGTTCCCGAGTGTTCCTTAATTTCACGGGCTATACCAAAATCTACAAGGAAGATGCTTCCCTGTTTATCAATCATAATGTTGTGAGGTTTTATATCCCTGTGGATCACCGGAGGATCCTGATTATGGAGATAAATAAGAATATCAAGAATTTCACCCATCCACTGGATACATTCGTCAATTGTGATCTGATTGCCGGGCTGCCTCTGAATCCAGTTGGCAAGGGTTTCGCCGTCGATATATCTCATAATGAAATAGAGGCGGTCTTCTTCTGCAAAATAATCGGTAACTTTTGGAAGCCCTTTATGATCGAGCCTGTACAAAAGTTTCGCTTCTTCTTTGAAACGATTTTCGAGATAATCGGCGTCTTTTTCGTCTTCATATACAGGCAGAAGTTCTTTTACCACCACATAACAGTCCATCTTCTGGTCTCTTGCCAGAAGAACTCTGCTCATACCGCCTGCAGCAAGTTTCTTCTCCACCAGATATCGGCCGTTGCTCAACGATGTTGGAAAAGAACGCGCCAAAACAGAAGGAGATTTTTTTACCTTCTGCACTTCTTCTTCTTTCCGCTTCTGCGCCACTTTACCCGGTGTAAGTATCAAACCGCACTTTACACACTTCACCGCAGTATCATGGTTCTTTGTTCCGCAAACAGGGCAAATCATGTCATTACCTTCAAATCAATAAGTGAAATAAACCAGCAATCCTGCCCCTGGATAAGTGGTGTTATCGAAATACTCCCGTGGCAACCCTTATTTAGATATTTAATAATCAGGGCTTCTTTTCCTCTAATTCTTCCAATTTTTTCGAAGCTCGTTTACCGGTGTCCCCATCCTTATCCAATTCCACAGTTTTCTGCCAGTCTGACCGGGCGGAATTATTATCTCCCTTTCCGGCATAAGCAAGACCCCGGTTGTAATATGGTCTGGGATTGGTGGGATTGAGTTCGATGGCTTTCGAATAATCGGAAATTGCGCTATCATAATCCTTTTTTTCGTAATAGGCAATTCCTCTGTTCAGATAAGCTCCTGAAAAATTCGTATCAATTTCTATCGCCTTGTTGAAATCGGCAAAAGCCCTTTCGTAACTGTTCAGCGCCTGAAAAGATACGCCTCTGCCGTTGTAAGAGTCTGCATCATTGGGATCAATTTCGATAGCTTTGGAGAAATCCTCAATGGCAGTTTTATACTTCCCTGTGTTGTAATACGAAAAACCTCTGTTGCTCAGGGCAAGCATAAAATTGGGATTAATCCTGAGTGCTTTATTATAGTCCTCAATAGCAGCCTGATAATCTCTTGCCTGGCTCCGGCAGAATCCTCTGTTGTTGTAAGCCTGATAAAAACCGGGGTTTAATTCAATAGCTTTGCTGAATTCGGCATAGGCACGGTCATTATCTTTCATTCCCATATAAACTATGCCTCTTGAGTTATACCCATCAGCCTTGTATTTTTCCGAATTTTCAACAACCATCCCATAATCCGACAAAGCTTCCTTATTTTTCCCCAACCTCTTGTTAACATCACCGCGGTCAAGGTATGCAAGCCAGTTAGCGGGATCAAGCTCAATAGCTTTATTCAGGTTTACAAGAGCTTCATCGTATTTACCCAGTTTTAAAAGACAATATCCGGCTCCATCAAAAGCCTGAGATGACGAAGGATCCTTCTTTGACGCTTCAAGGAATAAATCAAGAGCACCCTGGTGATCCCCGGAAGCTTCAAGATCATTAGCTTTTTTCAGAATATCGGAAGCGGAACCCACCGGTTCGGATAAAGGCTTCGGACTTTCATTTACAGCCAGCCCGGTCTGATCTTTCACCACAGGAGTCGGAGAAGCTCCTCCATCTTTGAGTATGCCTGCTTTATGAAGAACTTTGGGGATAAAAATGACCACAGGTATGGTCATCAGTAATCCCACAAGAGCAATAATAGCAAAAATAATAATATTTGTTTTATTGTTTACAGGCTTTGCAGGTTGAATCTCCGGAACAGGAACATCAAGCTTTATGAAGTCGGATTTCATATATTCCGGAACAACCCCGGGATCCGGCGCCTGCGGATAAACCTGAGGTATGGTATATTCTGCCTGCTGCGCCTGAAAAACAGTTTCAGGAGCCATTCGCTCCGTATCCTGAGCCTTCTGCACAGGCTGATTTTCATATATGCTCATATCCGCAGGGGGAGGGGGAACAAACTGATCTGCCTCCCTTATTCCTTCCATAGGCACGGTTCTGTTATCCCTGCCAAAATAGGAAGCAACAAAGGGGTCAAAATCCTGTTTGAGTTCTTCTATATTTTTGTAACGGAGATTCTTATCCCGCTCCGTCATTTTGTCAAATATTTCCTGAATACCCGGCGGTACATCATTTCTGTAATCAGATAGGGGAGGATAATCGAAAAAATCCCGGTTCTGGGGATCATCGCCGGTAAGAAGGTAATGGAATGTAGCCCCAAGGCTGTAAATATCTGAAGCAAGGCTGAATTTGCCTGAGTAGTGCTCAGGAGAAGCAAATCCGAATGTGCCTACCTGAGTATGGGTCCTCGTAAGTTCTCCGATGGATCTTGCCACACCGAAATCAACAAGGAAAATTTCCCCTCTTGAATTGAGCATAATATTGGCAGGCTTTATATCCCTGTGGATAACCGGAGGATCCAGACGATGGATGTAATTGAGGATATTTATTACCTGTTCCATCCAGTCGATAAAATCATCAAATGTAATCTTTCCATCAGGCAGCTTCTTTATGATCTGTTTAAGGTTTTCACCTTCCACAAACTCCATAACCATATACATTCTGGAGTTTTCAGTAAAGAAGTCCATTACTTTGGGAAGATTGGAATGTTTAAGCCTGAAAAGAAGACGGGCTTCTTCTTCAAACCGTTTTTCAAGATATTCAGTCTCTCCGGAAACCGTAACAGGCATGTACATCTCTTTAACAACAACCGTTGATTTCATACGGTTGTCTTTAGCCCGGAAAACTCTGCCCATACCGCCGGAACCGATAATCTGATCTATCTGATATCTGCCATTCTGAAGAGATACAGGCGAAGTAGATCCGTCAGCTCCCGCTCCCGGACTCTTGTCAGTTCGGATTACAGCCGCTGATTCAGAAGCTTTAAGCCTGAAACCGCACTGATTGCAAAAAGCGGCGTTATCCCTGTTAATTAATCCGCAGGATGGACATTTCATATCTTAACTGTTATAAATAATGTTTTTTTCGGTTTCCTTGTCAAAGACATGGACTTTATCGGCATCAAACACCACAGATATCTTTCCCCCCACCTTAGCTTCAGTCTGGGGGTTGACTCTTGCCAGAAGCGAATCATCACCCATGGAGAGATAAAGGATAATTTCAGAACCCAGAGGTTCCGATACATCAATCGAAGCTTCGAAAGTGTTATGGGGATCGTCAATCTTTGAATATACCTTATCCTGAATATCTTCCGGTCTGATACCCATAACTACGGGTTTATCCTTGTATTTGCCAAGCTTTTCCGCAAATGCAGGTTTCAGCTTCAGCTTGAAGCCTGATGTCTTCAGATAGAGTGAATCGCCATATTCGATAACCGTAGCATCAACAAAATTCATAGATGGGCTTCCGATGAAACCTGCCACAAACTTGTTTGCCGGTTTGTTGTAGAGCACAAGGGGAGTGTCGAGCTGCTGAATGACTCCCTGATTAAGAAGCGCTATGCGGTGTCCGAGGGTCATAGCTTCTGTCTGGTCATGGGTAACATATACAGTTGTGATTCCCAGTCTTCTGTGAAGTTTCTGAAGTTCAGCCCTCATCTGAACTCTGAGTTTTGCATCCAGATTGGAGAGAGGCTCGTCCATAAGGAATACTTTTGGTTCCCTGACAATGGCTCTTCCCATTGCCACTCTCTGGCGCTGGCCGCCTGACAGTTCTTTAGGTTTGCGCAGTAAAAGGTTCTGTATGCCGAGAAAATCTGCTGCATCATTCACCCGTTTATCAATTTCCTCTTTCGGAAATTTCCGGAGCTTCAGACCAAAGGACATGTTTTCATAAACATTCATATGGGGATAAAGTGCATAGTTCTGGAATACCATTGCGATATCCCTGTCTTTTGGGGAAACATCATTGACCATCTTATCGTCGATAAAAATTTCGCCATTGGTAACTTCCTCAAGACCTGCAAGCATTCTCAAGCTTGTGGATTTTCCGCAGCCGGAGGGTCCTACAAGAACGAGAAACTCTCCGTCTTTTATTTCCATATTAACGCCTTTTACGACATGAACCTCATTGGGTTTTGTTGAAGGTTTCCAGAATTCATACCAGCTTTTCTCAACCGGGGCTGTGCCCTGATAAATTTTATTTACATTAACAAACCTTACCTGCGCCATGTTTTTTCTCCTGTCCGGATTGTCAAGATATTGGATTATACTAATATTCCGTTGACTTAAAGCAGATTCCTGCTTATTTTTTGTCTCCGCTTTTTACCAAATCACTGAGATTGTACTTATATTCCTTACTGCCGTATGAGCTGTAAAGTGTGAAACTGCTGCCGTCTTTGGACCATTTTACCCTGTTGCAGTGGGGATCCCCAAGTATCCACGAACTTCTGTCCGCAGGGTCTTTTTTATACTCACCGGCGCCTATATTGAGAATGTAACATCTGTCATCGTCAGTTCCCCTGTATTCCTTCACTACGAGAATATCCTCAGTGGGATGCCACGAAATAGGCATTGCGTTTTGAATAGTTGCTATGACGACTTCTTTTCTCTCAATAAATATCTTACCATTGCCTTTTTCGCTGAAGTGGAAGAATCTTGCCGTCAAACCTGAATCAGACTTAATAGCAATGTGTTTTTCAAATATGTCGTCCTTGCTGACTCCCTTGTCTGCATAAACAGGGCAGCAAAACATTATAAAAGCCAGAAAAACCATAAGAACGGCATTTTTCATCTTTTCACCTCAGATTAATTAGGTTTTCATGATTTCTACAAATAATATGGTTTACCCTTTATAAATTAATAAGAGAAATTTGCTGAGAGAAGCTTTTTTTGGTAAGCCATTATTCTCATCAATAATAAAACTCAAATCACCGGTAAACTTCATAACTGTAACAAAACGCCGGCGACTGCCGAATCGCAGGCATCCCGCCTGTCCCCAATGCCACTGAATTAGTAAAATTCACTAAAATCCACCAGCCCAATAATCTTGTTTTTCAAGGGAGGAGGTTCGGAGGAGACCTCGCTTTTCCAAAAAAGCGTGGTCTCCTCTGACGGTCTCCTAACCCCCCGGTCGGTCCCCAATTCCAAAAGTTTTGGGATGGCGGTCCGGAGGTAACTTTTTCCAAAAAAGTTTCCTCCGGGAGCAGGGCAAACCGCACCAATACTCATGATCGATCAAACAAATCCATGCCTTAATTCATGGGCATTGAGCTATAAGGGCGGTAAAAATTATAGAATTGGCAGGCATTCGGGGGGCACGAGTGTGTGGGATTTGCGGTATGAGTTTGCGCCGCTGGCGGACCTGCGGGTCCGCGTCGCGGTTGGAAACCGCTCCTACAATCCCTTGCCAAGCTTGTGGTTATGGGGTTTACTGGCGGTTGGCGGGTGGTTTTGGGAACCGGGGGGACAGGCGGGGACGCATGCGATCCGGCAGTTGTTGGCGTTTTGTTGCCGCACTTGCGGGAGGTTTGCAGTATGAGTTTGCATTTTTTTAATCCACAAAAAAAGAAACGCCGGAAATTTTTCCCGACGCTTCTTTATATATTTCATTTAATCTGAACTACCACCCTGAAGAGCTTTTCCTGAGCCGGTTTTCTGATAAACCGGACTTAAAAAATCCGACTCTTCATTATATATGAATTTTATCTTCCGTCTTTTCGGATTTTTCATCCCGCCTCACCGGTTTTATTTTCGTAAACTGTTACCGTATGGCGGATATCCCCGCAGAATCCGGGTAAGAAACAGATTATTTCAATAAACCGTTTCCACATAATCCGATTTCGTAAAAATTCACATTAGGTGTAAGAGTTTACCGGCACATCGTCATCCATTGACTCTTCTTCCCTCTTCTTTATGCGCACAGGCATTACCAGATAGGTGTAATTTTCCTTTTCGAGGGATTTGATAACAACGGGTGTAACCGGGTTGTTCATGAGGAGCCATACGAATTCGTCGTTGAGAATATTGAGGACTTCCAGAATATATCTTCCGTTGAATGCCACTGAAATGGTGTTTCCTTCCATTTCCTTCACATATACCTCTTCGTCGGCGTCTCCCACATCGATGGAGTTACTCATAATCTTTATGATTCCCTGATAATCCTCTTCGGAACCTACAGGTCCCACTTCTATTTTAAGAAGGTCGGGAGTCTCTTTGTCTTTTGCCATAATGAGTGCTCTTTTAATAGCATTCATCAGCTTTTCTCTTTCAACAAGAAGCCTGATATCTGAAGATCTGGGGATTGCCACTTCGTAATTTGGGTATTTGCCGTCGATTATTCTTGAGAAGATAAATGTGTTGTCAAACTCCAGGAATATCTGGCCCTCTGAGAATGTGATGTTAAGCGGCAGCTCGTTATCTCCGAGAAGGTTTGCTGCTTCCCTGAGGGATCTCTGGGGGACGATTACAGATAAACTTCTGGCGGGAGCTTCTTCCAGTGATTCCCTTGCTCTGACCAGTCTTTTTCCGTCTGTGGATACAGCAACAAAATCATTGGCTGTGGTCTGCATAAAAACGCCTGTAAGGGCAGCTCTCTGTTCTTCCGGAGGAGCAACTGCAATAATGGCGCTTCTTATCATTTCCCGGAATGTACCCTGCATCATAGTGAGAAGGGGAGTATCCTGAGGCTGCGGGAGAATGGGGAACTCGTCTGTGTCCCTTGTGTTCATATGGTATCTTGCTTTATTTGTTGTTACCTCAAGAGGCTTATCATCTCCACCTGTAAGGGTGATTCGATCTTCGTGAATCTGTCCCACCAGATCGGTGATAATTCTTGCGGGTACACATACAGCTCCGCTTTCGATAACCTTCGCCTGTACTTTGCACTTTATACCAAACTCCAGATCTGTTGTGGAGAATGAAACTGTGCCGTCCTCCTCGGATTTAATGAGCACATACGAAAGTATGGGAAGGGGAGATTTAGGCGAAACCGCTTTTATGGTTTTCTGCAGGGCATTTTCTATTGACTTCTTCTCGAAGTTTATTTTCATCAGTATCCTCCGTTATCTAAGTCTACTTCTTTATTATCATGTAATTTAACATGTAGTGTTAGTAGTAGGGGGGTGTGAACATGTGGATTTCCTGATTTATTTCAGATTTATTCAGGTTTTGTTCCCTCCACACCCTGTGGGTATCCTCTTGATACCTGTCCACTTTTTCAGGGGTTATTCACAATAACATGTTATTTTAGTGTGGATTTCTGTGAAAAACTACTGAGTTATCCACATTTTCCACATGTTATCCACCGGATTTTTTCAACAGGTTTCGGATATTTTCCAGATCTACCTTTATGGATGAATTCTTCCGATTCTTGTTGATATTATTGTACGCGCTTAAAATAGTGGTATGGTGTTTGCCGCCGAAAGCTTTGCCTATGGCAGGGAAAGAAGCTCCGAGAAGTTCTCTCGATAAATATATGGCAAGGTGACGCGGAATTATAAGCTTGGACTCCCTGCATGAACCAAGAAGCTCATCGGTGCCTATGTCAAAATACTCGCAAACCCTTTCCTGAATAGTAGAAATAGTAAGGTTGCGCGGTTTTGAATCCGCGAAAACGCCCTGAAGCGCTTCAGCACATAAATCCATATCCACTTCCCTTCCGGTAAGGGAAGTGTGGAGCACAATCTTGTTGAGCGCGCCCTCAAGCTCCCTTATATTGGAAGTTACATGTTCAGCAATATAAGTAATCACTTCATTACTGATCTTTATTTTCATACTGTCCGCTTTTTTTCTGAGGATCGCCATTCGGGTTTCCAGCTCAGGAGGCTGGATATCCACAATCAATCCCATCTCAAAACGGGATCTCAGTCGATCTTCAAGGGTGGGTATATCCTTTGGCGGACGGTCGGATGTTATCACAATCTGGGACTTTGCCCCATGGAGCTCGTTGAATGTGTGGAAAAACTCTTCCTGCATCTGTTCCCTGTTTTTGATGAACTGAATATCATCTATAAGGAAAAGATCCGAGTATCTGTATTTCCTCCGGAACTGCTGCATTTTCTTGTTCTGGATGGATTCAACGAAATCGTTCATGAAATTCTCGGAGGAAACATAGACGATACGGGCATTCTCATCGTTTTTCAATACTCTGTTTCCTATGGCGTTGAGCAGGTGGGTCTTGCCAAGCCCAGCACCTCCGTATATGAACAGGGGATTATAAGCGGTGGCCGGAGAATTGGCTACCGCGTTGGCTGCAGCTGCAGCCATACTGTTGCCGTTTCCCACCACAAAATTATCGAATAGATAATTGGGGTCAAGTTTTATTTCCTTATTTTTCCTGTAATCCATCTGCTTTTTTTCTATCGGAGCTTTCTTTGGAATCTCCTCATGCGGAGTGGTTACATGATTATCTTTGTGTCCGTTTTTTCCTACCGTAAGTTTAAACTTAATTTGTTTGCCAACTTTATCGCAATAGACATTGGTAAGTGCTTCCAGGTATTTTTCCAGTTTGTCTTTCTGCCAGGGCCTCTGGACCTGGAGTTCGAAGGTTTCGCCGTTTACCGGGACAGGACTTATGTTTTTGATTATCATCTCGAATGTGGATTTGTCCACAAAACTCTCGAAAATAACAAAACAATTCTGCCATAGTGATTCAGCTGTCTGCGTTTGGATCAGTTCAGCTTCTCCCATTGGTATTCTCCTTCCATAAAGGGTGTGTTGATATAAGAGTGCTTATTAATGGAAAGGTTCTCTGGTCTCATAATCTCATGAATTATAAGTAAAACTTCCCGAATCCTTTTTGAAAGTTATCCACATATCCACAGAATCTTGTTTTTAACTGTGGATAACTTTTGAAAAATCCCATGATATTTACGAAAAAAAATTTACCGGAAAATATTTAAATATCATGTTATCCACACTGCCTTTCCACAGGGATAGAATAATTTAAAACATGTCGAAGTTTACATGTTTTTTTTAGTCTCGTTAGCTTGCTGCTGTTTACCTGCATTATAGTTGCAAAAACCTTTTCCGCAGGCTTAACCGGTTTTGTGCTGAAATGCCAAATCGTTGATATATAAGGGTTTCAGCCGCACAATCCGGTATTTGCTAATCCGTCATATCTGAGGAAAAAAGCCTGTTTACCCGGAAAAAGACACAAAACAACCCCTCAGGACTGTTTTTAATAAAAAGACCTTATTGGTAATTATTGATCCTGATTAACGAAAAAACCGGAAATTTCAGCATCCGGCTCATGTAAGTTATTCGGGTTGAGAGGCTGTTTCCATATTCGGAATTCTGCCTCCCTGATCTGTTCCGTTATCTGAAAGCATTGAGCTTTATACTGAAATAACGGACAGGAACGACTTTGAAAACCGGATCTGCTGTGAAAAGCCCCGTTTCTGACATTGCCGGTTTGATAAAAGACTGTTCTGAAGCAGTCTCCGGCATAAAAACAAAACAAAAAGAACAATAGTCGCGGGTTCTTTCTGAATTGAGTTTCAAGATTATAAATTATCTTTCTGAAAATGTCCATATCATGGAAAATTTTCATGTTGAAGAAGCTATTTTCAGAGATAATGGAGGTATAATGCGGACTTGTGGAGAATCGGAATTTTCCGGATAATCAGAGTCCGGTTTTACCCTATACTGTGGAAAATCACATCAGTTCTGCAAAAGATTTTTTTAAGGTGAATTACATGATGTTTAAAATATTTTCTGAGAATTTTTCTCTGGCTCCACAATACACCATAGGACAGGTTTTGTCCGCTATAGGTATTATTTTTTTAACCGCTGTGCTGGCAAAAGTTCTGCAATGGATTGGGACAGTGAGAATAAATCAGATTTCCCGTAAAGAAGGAAATGAATACTATACCAATCTGGGCAAGTATATTCTGGCTCCTTTCCACACCATTGTTTTCCTCACCGGATTCCGCTTTTCACTGCGGATTCTTTATATCGATGATATCAGCAACCCCGTAACCAAAGTTTTCAGAATCGCCTTCGTTATCACAACAGTATGGCTTCTTTACCGCCTTTCCCACTTTTTCAGGGACAGGGAGAGAAGTAAACTCACTATTTCAGAGCGAAGAACCTATTCCATATACGCAATGACCTCAAAGCTTTTTAATTTTGTTATTATTTCCATTGGCCTCATTGTGATTCTCAACGAATACGGCTACTCGGTTTCCAGTCTTCTTGCAGGTCTGGGAATCGGAGGTATCGCCGTCGCCCTCGCTTCCAAGGAAACCCTCTCCAGCGTTATTTCGTCTGTGATAATCGCCATCGACAAACCTTTCACAATAGGTGATGTAATAAAACTTGGCAATGTGGAAGGGTATGTCGAGGATATCGGTTTCAGAGTCATAAAACTGAGGCTTCCGGATAAAACCCTCGTTACCATTCCTAACAGCCTGGTTTCTGTGGAAAAAGTGGAAAATATTTCGAGAAGATCCAAACAGAAAGTGGTATCCTCCATTGTGGTTTCAGGAAAAAGCAGCCCTGAAAACTTAAACCGCTGTTTAGAAAAAATGCGGAAAATTCTGGATTCCTTTGATCTTGTAAATAAAGAAAATTCACATGTCAGTTTTTCAGATTTCAAAGATTCCAATCCGGTAATTTCTGTTACCTATTTTGTTGAATCAGTGAATGAAACGGAATTTCAGAAAACCAGAAATGATATTAATATGGAATTGTACGGAATCATAAAGGAGATGGGGATAGATTTTAACCAGTAGAAAATTATGCCCCTTTATACTCTGAAAATCCGCTTTATAACAGACTTTTCGTTTATATGCAATCTGTTAATAAAATTTTAACATTTTAATTGTTGTTGTCTGCTGAAAACATGATATACTAAAGTCGGTGCAGGTGCATCAAATATGGCAACAGGGGGGATAGAGGTTGAACATAGATAATATAAGATCATCTCAGGTTCAACAGGTTAAGTTTCAGCCTCTGGCAGCCGCGGGAAATAAACAGGAAGCGGCAAACGGGGACTCACAAATCACACAGGATGATTCTGCATCAATATCCGATTTCACTCAGGAAAAACCGTTTTCAAGAACCGGATTAAACAGCGGTGAATTCCATAAAGCACTTGAACATCTTGATAAAGCAGGTATGGATGGAGGAACAGAGCCGGGACTATTCAAAAAAGGCTGGTTTTTCCACAGTAAAATATCTCCGGATCAGGCTGTTGAACTGCTTAATAATGGCAAACCTGTTTTCGTAAAAAATGAAAACGGAAAATATACAGGTATTCAGGATTTCAACGCACTTCAGGAAATGGATGCTCTCAAAGGCAGAGGCGAAAACACAATACTTCCCCAAAACCAGTTTGAAGCACTGAAGTTTCTTGAAAAAGGTGTTGACTCAGACGACGGTTTATTTGATCCCGGTTTCTTCGGCGATAAGAAGATAAACTCTTATGAAGCCCTGCAGCATGTGAAGCAGGGGGAAGAAATCGAGATCAATATAGGCGCCAGAGACAGGGAAAAAGTTAAGGATGCCTCGGATTTCGCAGAACTTGACTCTTTCCACGGCTCAGGCAGAAACACCGTTTTGCCCGATGACCAGTTCAGCTCGATGAAATTCTTCGATACACAGGGAGCTGAAAGCGGTTATTTT
The DNA here is from genome assembly GCA_021287065.1 of Bacillota bacterium. Classification (GTDB taxonomy): domain Bacteria; phylum Vulcanimicrobiota; class JAJTBE01; order JAJTBE01; family JAJTBE01; genus JAJTBE01. Next base: position 66,681 of record JAJTBE010000196.1, on the reverse strand, counting down.
ATCACTGAGGGTAAAAAGGAAAAACAGACCGGCGCGTATGGAGCGCTTCAGAGTATGCAGGGAAAATCTCCGGTTTTTATCAGATTTCAGGGTCATACCGAAAGGGTGATTACTCCTGAAGATGTTAAGGAACTGGATGCTCTTCAGGGAAGAGGCGTCAACAATATACTTCCCGCTGATCAGTTCGAATCCCTTAAAGGTCTGTCCGACAACCTCTACAACAACGAACAGGTAGTCCCGGGAAAAATCTCTTCATACAAAGCCCTTCAGACTCTACAGGAAGGAAAAACCGTAGAATACAGGCTTAAAGGCGGAGATTTTGGGGAAACTCTCGATCAGGACATAAAAACTACTGCCGATCTTCCCGATGCAAAAAAACGGGTTGAAAACCAGACCGAATACGACAAATACCGGTTTTCATTCCCGGAATATGCAGAGAAGAATGGTAAGATATCCGGAAAAACTCCCGAACTTGCAAAGCATGCTGCGGATGATTCCGAAAGGTAGCTTAAAAGAGCCAAAGCAATGCCCGACGAGGTAAAGGAAAAGTATACCACCACTGAATACGAATATCATTACGGTTACAACTATCAGAACGGCAAGTATGAGTATCATTACGGAAACCACGAGGTTGAAAAGGAACGCTGGATTCACAACCGGGAAAAGGACGACGCCCTGAGAAAGGCAAACCGTCGGGTTGAAAATTCTCAGGAAGTTCAGAAAAAACTGCCTCAGATGCAGGCGGCGCTTTCACAGATTAATGAGCAGAATTTTGCTCAGAAAAAAGATGAGCTTAAAGAGCTTCTCTCGGAAATGCGCAAAAACGCCTCTGCATGTGACGGATCTCTTGAGCGTAATATCAGAAGACTTTCAGCACTGCTGGGAGTTATGGATTCGAGACCGGAAAGACCTGCAGGTTGGACGGTTCCGACGCCAAGAGTTGAGGAATATTGAGATTAGTTAACATATTTTTAATAATTCCCGGGGAGGATTTGGCTCTGTAAAACCAAATTATCCCTGAAATAAGAATTGAGAAATCAGACTCAAGGAGGAGACTAAATGGACAGAATTAATGATGTAAGACTTAATCAGACTTACCTCTCAGGAGCAGGCCCCGCCGCTCCCAAAAAAGAAGCTGAAGCTACAAATCAGCCCCCGGCTGACAAAGTGGATCTCGGTGGAAAAAGCGAAGATGGAGCTATTAAACCCCATAAAAAATGGCTCGTTCTCAACTTTATCGCTGCAGACTGCAACCTCACCCAGTTCCAGGTCGGCAATGTTGACCAGATGGAAATGATCGGTTCAGATGCAAACACCCATATTGCTGCAATCATCGATGTAGGTCCCAAACCGGCACCTATCGGATTCGGCAAAAAAGGACCCGGTGAAGAAGGAGAATCACAGACTCCTCCTACAGATCCCAACACAATTTCATGGTCAGGCTGCCGCACCCTCTATGTCACAAAAGACGACAAGATGGGCCAGCTCAATTCCGAAGTTATCGCTGATCACGGACAGCATGTGGATATGTCAAGCGGCGACACAATGTTCAAACTCATCTCCGATGCAGTTAAGAAATTCCCCGCTGATCATATTGCTGTTATCTTCAACGACCATGGCGGCGGATGGACCGGCGCAATGTCAGACGAAACCGATGGCAAATTCGGCAAACTTCCTGAGATCGATGCAGCTCTCAAAAAAGTTAAAGCTGAAACAGGCAAAGATATCGACATTATCGGATACGATGCATGCCTTATGGCCAGCACAGAAGTTGCCTATGAACACAGAAACACCGCAAAGATCCTTCTCGCTTCAGAAGAAAGTGAAGGCGGCGCAGGCTGGACATACAACTCAATGCTCGGCGGAAGAACAATGGGCGAAGCTCTCAACAGAGTTCAGAGCAATCTTTACAAAGTTGATGTTACACCCAGAGAATTTGCAAAAATCATCGTTGATGTCAATGCAGAACACAACAACGATATTCCTACATTCTCAGCCACCGATCTTACAAAGATGGATCAGCTTAAGGATGCTGTTGACGGTCTTGCTGATGCTGTTATCAAAACCAGCGACAAAGACACCGTAAAACAGGCTATCGCCAATGCCGAAAATTACGGCGGCGGATGGGATCCTTACAGAGATATGAGAGACCTCCATCAGCTTTCAACAAACATCATCGACACAACCAAAGATGACAACCTGAAGAAAGCTGCACAGGAAACTGTGAAAGCATTTGAAGAAGCGGTATTTGCCAATGAGGTCAATCCTCAGCAGCATCCCAATTCAAAGGGTCTCCACATTTTTGCACCCACAACATCATCACTTGGTCCCGACTATAAAGAACTGGCATTTGCCAAAGATTCAAAGTGGGACGAAGCTGTTGAAAGCCTGGGCGTAAAATTTGATCCTACCAAAAAAGGACCCAAGGTATGGCCCGACGGATCACCCAGAAAAAGCTAATCAATTGAATATTGGTTAAAATATATATAAGTGGAGGGAACACCCTCCACTTATTTTATGTTGTTCTATGTGAAACAATGCAAAGGAGATGATTTAATGCCGACAAAAATTTGTATAGTTGGCGGAGTTGCCGGTGGAGCAAGTGCTGCCGCAAGAGCCAGAAGACTTGATGAAAATGCTGAAATAATTGTTTTTGAAAAGGGAGAATTTATCTCTTTTGCCAACTGCGGCCTGCCCTATCATATTGGTCTGGAGATTAAGGACAGATCCGATCTTCTTGTTACCACTCCGGAAGCACTTAGAACCAGATTCGGAATTGATGTGAGAAACCACTGTGAAGTGATTTCCATAGACCCGGAAAACAAGATTATAGAAGTAAAAGATCTGAAAAATCATAAACTCTATACCGAAGAATATGATAAGCTCATTCTTTCACCCGGCGCTGCACCGTTAAAACCGCCCCTTCACGGAATAAGCCTTGATTCAATCTATTCATTGAGAAATATTCCGGATATGGATGAAATTAAAACTGTCATCGATAAAAAGCAAATAGAGGAAGCTGTTATCGTAGGCGGAGGCTTCATAGGTCTGGAAATGGCTGAAAACCTCATAACCAGGGATGTTAAAGTTACTGTTGTCGAAATGCTTGAACAGGTTATGGCGCCCATCGATGTTGAGATGGCTTCACTCGTTCAGACCCACCTTGTGGATAAGGGAGTTAATCTCCATCTTGGCGACGGGGTTAAATCGTTTGAAAAAAGAGGAAAGAAAACTTATGTAACAACACAGGGCGGAACTGAGATCCCCTGTGATATGGTTATCCTCTCCATTGGTGTCAGACCGGAAATCCAGTTGGCAAAAAATGCAGGTCTCGAAATCGGAAAACTCGGTGGGATTAAAACCGACGAACACATGAGAACTTCCAACCCCGATATTTTTGCAGTAGGCGATGTGGTTGAAGTAAAAGATTACATATCAGGCGCTCAGACCCTCATACCCCTTGCAGGACCGGCAAACAAACAGGGCAGAATCGCAGCGGAAAATGCTCTTGGTGGAAATTCGGTTTATAAGGGAACTCAGGGAACTTCCATAGTCAAGGTTTTTGATCTGGTGGTTGCTGCAACTGGTATGAACGAAAAGAACCTGAAAAGAAATAATATCCCTTATCTGGCTTCTTACAACCATGCGTCTTCCCATGCTTCCTATTATCCCGGTTCAACAATGATGGCAGTTAAAATCACATTTGATCCAGGATCCGGAAAGCTTTTCGGAGCACAGATAGTAGGTATTGATGGAGTTGATAAGAGAATAGATGTTTTTGCCACAGCAATAAGATCCGGCATGACAGTGTTTGATCTCGAAGAACTTGAACTTGCTTACGCCCCGCCTTTCTCATCTGCAAAAGATCCCGTCAATATGGCAGGTTTTGTTGCAGGCAATATTCTCAGAAAATATGTGGATGTTATCCGCTGGGACGAAGTTGACTGTCTTGATTATGAAAAGAATGTCATTCTTGATGTCAGAGGGAAAGCTGAAGTAAGACTTTCAGGCACAATACCGGGATCCATCAATATTCCCGTGGATGAAATCAGAAACAAACTCAATACCCTTGATAAATCAAAAACTTATATAGTAATGTGTGCTTCCGGACAGAGAAGTTATGTCGCCTGCAGAATTCTCAACCAGCACGGGTTTAAAACCAAAAACCTCAGCGGTGGATGGAAAACCTACGATGCTGCAAAAAAACAGGCAGGAAAAGCACTTGTTCAGGCTTGCCTCAACAAAAGTATCGAATCCTCCGATTCAGCACCAAAAGGAGAAATAAAAGTGGAACATGAGATTAACGCCTGTGGAATTCAATGTCCCGGACCCATTATGAAATTAAAGGCAAAAATGGACGAAATCAACATCGGCGATACTATTAAGATTTGCGCCTCCGATTCAGGATTCCCCACAGATGCCAAATCCTGGTGTATGGCTACCGGAAACGAACTTGTTTCCATTGAAAGTGATAAGGGTACATATACCGCAATCATCAGAAAAGGATCTGCCGCCGCTTCAGATATGGTTCTGAAAAGTCCTGACGGAAAAGAGATTACGATTATCGTTTTCAGCGATGATCTCGACCGCGCTCTAGCTTCATTCATCATTGCCAACGGAGCAGCATCCATCGGCAGCAAGGTCAATATGTTCTTCACATTCTGGGGCTTGAACGTTCTCAAGAAAAAAGATGCCCCGAAGGAAAAGAAAGATCTTCTTTCCACAATGTTTGGCAGCATGATGCCCAAAGGTCCGGATCAGCTCGCCCTTTCAAAAATGCATTTTGGCGGTCTGGGAACTTCAATGATGAAGTATGTAATGGAAAATAAAAATGTTGAAAGCCTTGATGCGTTAATCGAAAGCGCCAGAGAACAGGGAATTAAACTCATAGCCTGCACAATGACAATGGAGATTATGGGAATCAAAAAATCCGAACTCATTGATGATATTGAAGAAGGCGGAGTTGCCACATATCTGGAAAGAGCAAGCCAGGCAAATGTAAACCTGTTTATATAATCCGCTTTTTGTTGGGATTATTTTTGGGGGAGCTTTTTTGGAAGACCGTTTTTTTCGGAGAGGCCGTTTTTCAGGGGGAACTTTTTAAAAAAAAAGATTCCCCTGAACCCCAATGCCACTGAATTAGTAAAATTCACTTAAAACCTCAACCTCATACTCCTGTTTTTCAAGGAGGGAGGTTCGGAGGAGACCTCGCTTTTCCAAAAAAGCGTGGTTCACTCTGACGGTCCCCAAATCCCCATAGTCCCCGGTCGGTCCTTTGGTCCCCCGGATCCCAAAAAAAAACGCCAACCGCCAGTAACCCCCATAACCACAAGCTCAGCCAGCGACTGCCGGATCGCAGGCGTCCCCGCCTGTCCCCCGGTTCCCAAAACCACCCGCCAACCGCCAGTAACCCCCATAACCACAAGCTTGACAAGGGATTGTAGGAGCGGTTTCCAACCGCGACGCGGACCCGCAGGTCCGCCCGCGACGCAAACTCATACCGCGATCCCCCCGAATGCTTGCCAACTCTATAATTATTACCGCCCCTATTGCTGGAGTTGTATATCCATTTTGGAGATTGAGGATAGAAAACGAGATTGTTTAACCGGGGGACAGGCGGGACGCCTGCGATCCGGCAGTCGCCGGCGTTTTGTTACCGTTATGAAGTTTACTGGTGATTTGAGCTTTATTGCTGGAGAGTATAAGAGTATTACTGATTCAGCAGCATTAGGGGCTGCCCGCTCCTGAGTTATTTTCAGATTTCAATCAATAAATCCGGTAAAACAGCTCGGTTTAATAGAAATAATGAAGCAGTTAAACAGACTGGTATATATGGTCTAAAGGACTATTTTTATCCGGATGTTAACATGTTGATAACATAAAATATTTACACTTGTGATATAATCATGGATGTGGTAGAAGTAACAATCCCTTTATTCTTCAGGGAGGATATTATGGACAGAATAAACGGCATAAGAGCAAACGATGCAGCTCCCGTACAGAGCAAAGCAAAAACCAAACCCTCTGCCAGAGGCGAAAATCAGCAGAGTGTTAAGGATGGTTTTGAAAAAAGCTCGTCGGATAATGTAAACTGGGATAAAATCCCGGAAAGTTCACGCAGATATTTTTCCACCGGCAACAAAGTAACTCCCCTTATGGACGGCTCAATAAGTAAGGGTGATAGTGCCAGCGATATCTTCAAAAATATCGAGGACCTTGTCAGAGGAGCCAAAAAATCTATCCAGATCGAAATGTTCAGCCTCGATAAAAAAGATTTGGTGGATCTTCTCATACAGGACGCAAAAAACGGCGTTAAAGTCCAGATTATTATGGATCCTCCCAACGAATTGCCTATGGAAGCTGAAAAAGGCAAAGCCATTGAAAAATTACGCAAAAACGGCGTAGATGTTCTTCTTTATCCTGTAAAGGAAGCTAACTCCCCCGAATCAAAATTCGGCCAGATCGACCATGTAAAGATGATGATTGTTGACGGAAACAAGGCGATTATCGGCGGAATGAACTGGGGCCAGCATTCACCCAACAACCGCGATGTTGATGTTATGGTTGAAGGTCCTGCAGTTGACAATATGGAATGGATGTTCCGCAAAGACTGGCTTACATCCGGCGGCGAACAGAAAGATCTTCCCTGGATCGACAAGACCCCTGCACATCCTGAGGGAAATTCAGCAGTTCAGCTCATCAACAGCAGCCTTGACAGAAATGACCAGACCATCGGCATGAGCGTAAACAGAGCTATCAGAAATGCTAAGAAATCAATCCACTGCGAACTTTTCTGCCTTTCACAGAGAGAAACCGTTGAGAATCTCATTGATGCCCATAAGAGAGGCCTTGATGTAAGAATTCTCCTTAATCCCCTCAAAATCAAGGATTTTGCGGTAAACGAAAAAGCCGCCGCCCAGCTTAAAGATGCCGGAGTTCCCGTAAGATGGTATGTCCCCGATAAGGCAACCGAAAACAAACTCCACGCAAAAATCGGTGTGTTTGATGATGATCAGGTTATCCTTGGCAGCGCCAACTGGACAAATGCCGGATTCAAAGTCAACCGTGAAGCGGATGTGGAAGTTCTTGATAAAAAAGTCAACAGCGCTTTCGATAAAGCTTTCGAAATCGACTGGGCTAAAGGCTCCGAGGAACCACACTATCTTGAAAATCATATAGATGATCCGGGCGGTTAAAACCGGACTTATCTTCAATAATATAAAAAAAATCCAATGAGGCTTTCCGTTTCCGGGCAGCCTCGTTTTTATGTTTCGAAGTTTACATTATTTTAATATTTTTTATATTGATCCATGCTGCTAAAAGGAGTATCATGGCTCCGAGGAGGTATTGCCTTCATGGATAGAATTAACTCAGCAAACATATCAGCAAATAATTATACTTTACATATTCCGGGTTCAAAAAACGAAGGGGTAGTCATTAAGGTTACCACTCCTGATTTATCATCAGCATCATCAGGAGCAGTGGAAGATAAATCCGAGATTAACATTCCTTCGGAAGTAGCCGCCCAGCAGTCGGAAGCTTCTTATCTTAAAGATTCTTCAGGTCCCGGAATGTTAACCAGAATGGCAGATACCATGTCCAGAATAGGAAGCAGCTTCCTTATCGGACTCACTCTGTTCAGCGCCGTTGCTATTACCACACCGGCAATGGCTCACGAAACATCGGAAATGAGCAATGCCCCTGCTGCCGTTGAAATGGTCAGTCAGCAGCAGTCCCAGCTCCCCCCCGGCTTCACAAGCTCCACTAACCCCACAGTTGTTAATGATACCAATATGCCCGGTCATGCTCCGTCAGCCCCTGAAGATATTCACGCAGAAGGGCTTGCAGTTCAGCAGGAAAGAGAAAGGGCAAAAGAAGCTGCTCTTGCTCAGAAACCAGCGGAAACAAAAACCGAAAAACAGGTTCAAACTCCTTATGGACAGAAACTGGTCAATACAGCCGTCAAATTTGACGGTAAGAATTTCCGCAAGGGATCTTTCGCCCGCTGTGCCGATTTTGTTTCATCTGTTATCGAATGGTCAGGCGCTCCAAAAGGGTTTGAACACCAGTATTCAGCTCAGGGCCTTGCCAATTACGGAGCAAAGGTAGATAAATCACAGCTTAAACCCGGCGATCTGGTATATTTTAAAAACACCTACAAAAGAGGCAACTATACTCATGTAGGTATCTACATCGGAAACGGCGAATTTGTACACAGACCTACGGCAAAAAGACCTGTTGAAGTGACAAGCCTTAATAATGTTTACTGGTCGGGACATTATCAGACAGCGAGAAGAATAAACCTCTGATAATTTACGACAAAACAGAAACGGTCAGATTTGATCCGCCCGGTTGGTTTGTTTTTGCCATACCTGAATATTTCCGATAGGAGCGCTTATGCAGTTTTTATTTCTGTTTGTATTTCTTTTTGTTTCGATTTTCAGTGGTCCCTGTTTTGCTGCGGGGACGGAAATTAAACTTGAAAACTATGAACGATCTGCATGGGATATCGGCAAAATGGAAATTATCGCCGTAACTGATGTTCTTGGGGATAACCCCGGAATAGGCGAGGAGCTTGCCGATATGTTCGCTCAGAAAATCAGGGATCAGAAGTTTTTCAGGGTTCTTGATCGGAAACAGACCAACGAGATGCTTGAATCCGCCCAGATTAGTTTTCATGATACCCCTGATCAGGATATGCTTCATGAAATGGCTGACACCCTTGAAGTGGACGGAGTTATTTCCGGCAAAGTTGATGCCAAATGTTCAACAGGTACAAGATACAGAAGATATTACCGCGATGATTATTATTATGACAATGGCAAACGGGTTCACAGACGGATTCCCTACGATGTGCCTTATATGAATCAATCCGGCGTTGTAAGAATAGATCTGGTTTTCTATTCAAAGGATAAAAAGCGGATAATCGGAGCAGTCAGGGACAGAAAGAGTTTCAGTAAGGATTATGACTGCTATGACAGTTCTTATCTTCCCTCGGATAAGGATATGATTTTCAAGTATGCCGAAGAACTTTTCAGAAATAATCTTTATAAATTTACCCCCCATTTCACCATCCGCAAGAGAAACCTTGAAGATGCCGACAATGAAGGCACAAAGCTGGCTTTGAAGCGTAAATGGAATGACGCCTCGGCTGTATGGCAGGATCAGCTCGATAAAAACCCCAACGATTTCACTGCTCTCAAAAATATGGGCATATATATGGAGAAAAAGGGGAAATATAACGAAGCCGTGGATTTCTACAAAAAAGCCATAAATTTCAGACCCTATGATCCTGATTTGGCTTTGTACATAGCTCAGGCAAAAAATGCGGATCTTATCGGAGAAACACTTATGCCTGTGGATTTCAACGATAAAAACGCCAAACTGAAAATAGCCAAAATCGAAAACGAGAAGAGAGTATTTATAAACGGTGGAAAAGAACTGGCAATTGTACCCGGTGATGAACTCCTGATAGTAAAAAAACTCCCGCTCTTCGATGATAAGATTACCACCATCATAGGCGAGAGATATTTTAAAATCGGTGTATTTACTGTCGGTAAGGTTTTTGAAGGGGCAAGCCTCGGAGAGATAACCGATACCTCAAAGGATTATGATATATCCGAGGGTGACCTTGTGGTAATAAAGAAGTAGCTACTCCTTTTTACCCACTCTTGCCAGAACTTCGGCGATATTAGGCGGGGAGAACGGTTTTACGATAAAATCCCTGGCTCCTATTGCAAGGGCTTTATCCACATACTGAGATTCACTCAGAGCGCTAATCATAACCACATGGGCATCAGGATCGATCTGAAGGATTTTTTCAGTGGCTGTAAGCCCGTCCATTAAAGGCATGAGAATATCAATCAGCGCTATGTCGGGTTTCAGTTCTCTGAATCTTTCAACAGCTTCTTCTCCGTTTTCAGCTTCTCCGATAACTTCAAACCCGTTTTTTGTGAGAATGTCCCTGAGCATCATGCGCATAAAAAGCGCATCATCAGCAATAAGAACCTTTTTTAACAATTCATCCTCCCTGAAGAACTGATATTTATCAACTCTTCACCTTTGTTTTCTGAAAATAGTTTTCATAGATATTTTTCATGCCGCTGCCGATAACAGTTCCTTCGTACACCATTTCTTCTTCAATGATGCACTCACTTCCTGTGAGACAGTCTTCAAGAACTGAGCCTTTTTTGAGATTGTTATAGTTCCACATGATCGATCTTGTTACCTTTGCATAATCTTCAATCACATTGAACTTTCCGATTACAAGAGGACCTTCCAGGGTGGCTCCGTTTCCGATGTGGCAGTTTTTGCCTATAACCACAGGCGGGATAAATTTCACATTATCCGCTATTTTGCAGCCTTCTTCAACCCACACGCCGGGTTGAATCTCTTTTCCCGGAAAATTGATTTTCACTTTTTCGCCGAGGCAGTCGAGCTGTGTCTGGCGGTATTCGTTGAGATTGCCCACATCTTTCCAGTATCCTTTGGTTCTGAAACCGTAGAAAGGCGATTTGTCATCTTTCAGTTTTGGGAAAAGCTGTCTTCCGAAGTCGTAGAATTCCCCTTTTGGAATAAGATCCAGAATTGCGGGTTCAAAAAAGTAAACACCTGTGTTTACCCATTCGCTTTTTGCTTCTTCTTTCGAAGGTTTTTCCTGAAATTCGATAATTTTGCCTTTTTCATCCGTAACCACAACACCATAGGATGAAACATCCTCTACTCTTGAAAGGGCTATGGTTGCCAGAGAATGGCTCTTTTTATGGAATTCGAGAACTTCTGTCAGATTTATGTCTGAAAGGTCGTCGCCGCCGACAACCATAAAAGTATCATCAAAAAGATCTTCCACATTTTTGACTCCCCCTGCTGTTCCGAGGGGCTTCATTTCGTGGGAATAAATAATTTTTACTCCCAGACGGGAACCATCGTGGAAATAATTTTCGATATGCTCGGGTAGAAAATGAAGATTTACTATTATTTCATCAAAACCGTGTTTTGCGAGATGAAGGATTATATGCTCCATCACCGGTCTGTTAATAACCGGTACCATGGGCTTGGGAAGAGTGTATGTCAGTGGATAAAGTCTGGTGCCTTCTCCGGCGGCAAGTATCATTGCTTTCATACTATGGGTTTACACTCCTTTGAATAAAACTTTCAGGGCGAAAGCCGGTAAAACAGCCATCCTCATAAAACGGGACGGCTGGGTTATAAGCCTGTGGAACCATTCGAGCCCCAGTTTTCTGAAAATTGCCGGCGCTCTTTTGATGTTGCCGGAAATCACATCGAAACTGCCTCCGATTCCGACACCCACCATGTTACCAAGTCGATCCTTGTTCCGCATGAACCATTTTTCCTGCGCAGGAAAGCCAAGTGCGATAAAAATAATTTCCGGTTTTGCTTCTTCAATAGCTTTGAGAGGCTCTTCGTCATCCTTGAAATATCCATGATACTCGCCCACAAAATTAAATCCGGGATACTTTTCCTTTAGTTTTTCCCCTGCTGCTTTTGCCACACCGGGTTTTGCACCCAGAAAGAAGGTTCTCCATCCGTATTTTGCCGATTCTTTTGCTGCTGCATCAATAAGTTCCACACCGGGGACCCTCTGCCTCAGAGGATAGCCGGCTCGTCTTCCTGCCCAGAGTATTCCCACTGAGTCGGGAGTAACAAGGGAGGCGGAATTGACTATTTCGCTGAATTCTTTGTCTTTATCAGAAGCCATGACCATTTCCACACCAAGAGTAACCACAAGGTGTGAACCGCCATTTTTTATAAAACCGTCAATTGTTTCGAGAGTTTCTTCCATGTTAACATCGTCAACTCTCATTCCCATAATGGAATAACTGTTAATTTTACTCATCTTCCTGTTGTTTCTTTTCAATATTGGATAATTCCTCTACCTTTTTCCTCAGTTCACTCTGCCTGAGCCGGCCGCAGCCGATGAAACTCAGGTAGTCGGAAAGCGCTGTAAAGGATGCTTCGCTGAAAGCATGATTATCATTCATGGATTGATCCCGGCTTCCCTCTTTGTCTGAGAGAAAATTTATCACTTTGTTTGCTGAAGGTTTTACATTTTCCATGCTTGTATGAATGAGTTCGTCTAAATCGCTTTCATCATCCTTATTCGGAATATCCATTTCCCAGTCGAGAATCCAGAGTTTTATGGCTCTGTCGTCTCCACCTGCAGCAGCCCATCTGCCGTCTGCTGAAATATATACTGCATTAACCGCTCCTTCGTGTCCTTCAAAGGAGAAAATACATTTTCCATCGGATACATCCCACAGATCAGAAGAATTATCCCTGCTTCCCGACAAAGCCCAGTCGCCGTCGGCGCTCATGCAAAGGGAAATAATTCCTTCGTCCTCCATATGTTCCGGTATTTCCGCCGCTCCCCTGTTGCCTTCGAATGAGCAGATTATCTCACGGGTGCTGAGATCCCAGAGTCTGACTATCTGATCTTCACCTTCTGTAACGGCGGTTTTTCCTTCTGTATCCACAAAAGCTACTCCCTCGGAAGTCGTCCTGACGGAAAATTCTGATACAATACTGCCCGAAGGAAGTTCTCTCAGAACAACCCTGTCCGGATTGCTTCCTGTAAGCGCCATTTTTGCATCGGATGAAATGAAAAGATAAATCTGTCCTTCCTCATACTCTTCAATGGTTCTGACACATCGTCCCGACCTCAGATCCCACAGTTTGAGCGAACCTTCGTAACCTCCGGACAAAGCGAAGTTGCTGTCTGATGAAATACAAAGGGAAATCACAGGCTCTCTGTGACCCTCAAGGCTTTTTGAAAGCCATGCTGCCCGGAGATGGGTTTTTTCCGCCTTCCGGTAAAGGTTGAACCACAGATCCAGAACTTCCTGATTTCTCTCAAATCCGGGAAGGGATCTTGCCTGCCTTGCAAGCTGGAGGGCTACTTTGTAATTTTCCTGATCGAATGCTTCCTTCGCTTCTTTAAAAAGCTGCCCGAATGTGTCTGCAATAACTTCTGTTTCACCTGAGGATTTCACCCTGGAAAGAACAAGGCCCGGTTTTCCTGTTTTATTGGAACTGCGGAGCTGCCCCGTCTGTATCTTTTCAATAATATTTCTTATTTCAGAAAGACCGCCGGATTTTTCCAGAGCGCTTTCGAGATACATAACCGCATTCTGCTTTTTTCCTGTTTCCAGAAGAAACAGCGCATAGTAGTAGTCGTTTTCCCATACATCCTCTTTGTGGAATGACTGTCTCAGAAGGTTTAACCACTGGCTTTCATCGTATTTCCCATTAATTAAACCTGTGAGGCCTATGTTAAAGTTTGCCTGAAGGTGCAGGGGATCACTCTGGATTGCTTCTTCCAGCGCCTTCACAGCTTCTTCCCTTCTTCCAAGATCCATATACGAAACAGCTCTGTTATTGAGACTGTCCGCATGCAGTTCAGACGATGCAGGCGCATTTCTCGGATAAGGTTTTCCTATGGCATGCTCATACACAGCTTTCATATCCCTTATCACTTCGTGCATACTGCCGATTCTGTTCCGGGGATCCCTTACAAAACATTTTTTAAGAAGATCAACAAGGGGCCAGGGCATTGAGGGAATAGCCGGGTTTTCAGGACCCATTCTCAGATAATCCGCAAGAGCTGCCGGTGCAGCAGAACCGCCGAACCACGAAACTCCGCCGTTAAACATCTCCAGAACGGAAATTCCCCACGACCATATATCGGTTTTCCTCGATAAAGCTTCACCCGCTGCCTGCTCCGGCGAGCTGAATGCTCTTGTCAGGCCTCCGCTGCTTACCATCACCGATTTTTCCGCTCCGAAGTCAATACGCTCCCCTGTAACAGCCCGGGCTTTTGATAAACCGAAGTCGCAGACCTTGGCTAATCCGTCTTTGGTCATCATTATGTTGGCAGGCTTAATATCCTGATGAATTACACCCATTCCGTGGGCATAATGAATCCCATATGCCGCCTGAACGGCAATATCCAGCATCCTGTCCAGCACATCATCATAACTGCCTTCATAGAGCTTTTCGTTCTGAATCCAGTTTTCAAGACTGCCGTCATTTATAAATTCCGCGAAAATACGGGGTATGTCTTCAAGAACCCTCGTATAGTAACAGGTAACAATATTTGGGTGCAGACCAAGATCTATCCAGGTCTCAGCTTCCCTTATGAATTTTTCCTTATCTGCCGGTGTTCTGAAAAAAGCCGGTCTTGGTGATTTCAGGGCAAGTTCCATATTCCAGCCTCTATGGTAAACCCTGTAAACAAGACCCATACCGCCGGAGTCAAAAATCTGCCTGACTTCGTAAAGATCAAGGATTGTATCCCCGGGCTTCCAGTCTTCCGAAGCTTTCCTTGCACCTGTTTCCGCTGCTGCAGCTTCTACCTTGTTTTCGTTCAATTGCCTCTCCTGAAATAAAACTTATTGATACTATTATTATTATTTTTCTCAAAGCTTCCTGCAAAAACAGTAACAAAAAGAACACAGGATCTTCCCTGTGGGAAAAGATTAGATTATGGAAAAAGGTGAAATGCTATTTTCCGTAGTTTTTCTTAATTTCTCCGGAAATAGCAAGAAGATCGTTCTTTATGGTTTCCGCATCACTTTTTGAAATACCGGAAGATTTGAGAATCGTCTCCGCATCGGTTACTATCTGCTGAATCTGTTCGTCGCTGATATTGGCGGAATTGAGAACATAGTTGAGATCTTTTGAGAGCTTTACCATTTCCTGTTTCGAAAGCTGCTTGTCGGATAAAGCGGATGTAAGATCTGTGGTGAGCTTGTCAACACTGGACTGTGAAGGTTTTGTGGCTCCCTTGCACATGCCCATTATATCATTTGAAAGCTGCTGTTTCATCTCAGGAGTAACAGTGCTTTTGCCCTTTATTGTCTGAAGATCCCCCGCCAGCTTCTGGATATTAGCCTGCTGAGCCGGTGTTATTGAAGGGAGAGTCTTTGACGAAGCAGAACTGCCGTCTTTCGTCTGCCTTGCTGCAGGTGTGGGTCTGGGCCTTGCCGCAGGCCTGTCAAAAGCAAAAACCGGCATTACAACCGACAATGCTAAAAGAGCTGCTGCCGCAAAATATAGTTTTTTCATTTTTATCCTCCTCCTTTATGTTACATCACTGGTTTTTTCCTCTTCCACTACAGGTATGGTAATCACAAACCGGCTTCCTTTACCTTTTCCTTCGCTGTATGCTTCTATCTTTCCGTTGTGGGCTTCGATTACTTTCCTTACAATAGCAAGACCGAATCCGGTTCCCATCTCCTTTGAAGTGGTAAAACCGGAATTGAATATCTTGCCGATGACAGTTTCTTCAATACCGATTCCATTGTCTTCAAATACTATGACCAAATCCGAATTCTTCTCAGTGGCGCTGACTGTTATGATAAGCTTTTCCTTACCTGGATCCTTGAATTTAATGGAATTCTGAATAAGATTGGAGAAAATCTGATCCATTCCCTGATAATCCGCATAAAGTTTCAGCGGCGGCATCTGGTTGTTAAGCTCGCAGGTCCTGCAGTTTGATGCAAGAAATTCGAAGGAGCTCTGGATTAGCTGCCTTAAACTGATATTGATCTTCTGTTCCACTATTCTTCCGGCTCTTGAGAGTTTAAGCAGATTATCGATAAACGATAACAGGTAATCCGCCTGTTTCACCATTTTGGGGTACAACTGTCCGAATAATTCCTGATCTTCACCGGCTGCCTGAATCTGAGCTTTCATAAGATTCAGGGGTGATTTCAGATCATGGCTTACCACATGTGCAAAATCATTAAGCTCTTTGTTTATTTTTAAAAGCTGCTCTCTGGCTTCTTCCTTTTCCTTTTCCTTTGCCATATTTTCAAACCGGGAATAAAGTATGGGTGCAATCTGATTACAAATTGATTCGATTGTTTCCTCGTCTTCATAGTTGTAATCAGTTTCCTTGTTGATCATGGCAAGCAGGCCTATGGTCCGTTTTCCGTAAATAATTGGCGAAACGATAGCCCTGTTTATAACAAGTGTTTCCTCCTGAATAAGTCTGTCTTCGGGCAGTTCAGTCTTTCTGTTGATTATTATGGTTTTCTGATCGCTGATCGCACCACGCCAGATGGAGTTTTCACCCAGTGAATCCACTGTTTCGTTGTTTATGGCATTCTTCAGTTTTTCCGGTATTTTTCCGCATACTGAGGGACAAACAATCATACTGTTTTCATCAATGTATCCGAATAGACCGGTTTCACTCCTCATTACTTCTATGATGATCTTCAGTGCTTCGTTAAATGTCCGATCATCGCTGAATGTAAGGAACGCATTGGCGATCTTGTTGCTGAGAGCCAGCTTTTTCTGAGACAGGATAAAGTTGTTTTCCGTCTTTTTGATTTTTGTAACATCCATAATTGATGCAATTCTCTGGTTTGTATGAAGAATTACGGCGACGGAAACATCAACATGCTTTATCTCTCCGCTTTTTCTCACAATTTTTGTGGAATAGCTCTTTGGAAGAATATCCTGAGTGATAATCCTTATCTGATAATATTTGAACATTCTGTCCAGATCCTCTTCAGCTATAAGATCTGTCCAGCTCATTATCCCTTCTATTTCTTCCTTCATGTAACCTGTCATCTTCTCAAATTCCCTGTTGACGAGAGTAATGGTCGTGTCTTCCTCAAAGAGGACCATAGCCATAGCTGTGTTGTCAAACATAGCTTTGTACATTGCCTCGCTTCTCTTCTGTTCCGTAATGTTGATAAGCGAAGCTACTCTCATTCTTGTGTTGGGAATAAGGGTAATGTTTATCATTACATGTTTGGCGGTTCCGTGTCTGTCAATAAACACAAAATCGTATTTCCTCGGAGCTTCATCGGAATGATCTCCTCTGAGTTTGTGGTATTCCTGCATCTTTACAAGATCAGGACCGGTTACGAAATCAGACCAGCGTTTTTTGTTGATGACTTCATCAAGGGGAAATCCCGAGAGTTTTTCCATTTCCCGGTTTGAATGAGTGATTATACAATCGTCGCCAAAGACCATTATGGCTGTACCAGTTGTCTCGATTATTGTGCGGTAAAACTCCATCAGATTTTCTATGTCTTTTTTGACAAGAATCTGGTTTGATATATCCTGAATAACGGCAAGCACTCCGTCCCAGTTGCCGGAACCGTCGAAAAGCGGGGCTGCGTTTATAGAGAGGTATTTTACACTTTCGTCATCTCCGATTATGCAGTGTTCAACATTAAATACCGGTTTCTGAGTGTTTTTAACAATATTGAAAGGCAGTTTTTCATTCGGATAAGGATTTTTATCAAAGTCGGTAATTTTAAACTCCGGTGCATTGTAATAAAGGGAAACAATAGAGTCCTTCCTTACTTTCAGCAGTTCCTCAGCCTGAATATTTGCATATGTAATCAAACCTTCCCTGTTGAGAACCACAATACTCGCAGGGCTAATTTCAAGCAGACTGTCGATAAGAAGCCTGTCTTTTGCGGAGTCTTCTTTCAGGGAATTAATATCTGTAATATCAAGGCCTGAACAGACAACCCCTCCGATTTCCCCGTTTTCGTTCTTCAGCATGGAGTTATGCCAGGAAATCTCCCTGATGATTCCCTGCCGGGTTATAATACTGTTGCTGTGAAAACCATGGTCTTCGAAATAATTGGGATTGCTGCTTTCTCTTTTAATTGTTTTGAGATATGTATTTCTCAGAGATTCTCTGATTTCATCGGGAATACAGATGTCAAACCAGTTTTTACCCATAAGTTCTTCGTGTCTGTACCCGAGAATTTCGCAGCCTCTTGAGTTGATAAGTGTGATATTGCCTTTTTGATCCAAAGCCAGCATCATCACGCCGGAAATATCCATATACTTCCGGAACATATCCCGCTCTTTTCTCAGTTCAATTCTTGTATTTTTCTTTTCTTCTGCGGTTTTTATATTGTGGATTGCATATCCCACATCTCCCGCTACTTCTCTGAACAGTTCCGTTTCCTCTTCATCTATGTTGATGATGTCGGGGATCGATACGGAAATATACCCGTAAAGCTTGTCTTCGTGCTCTATTTTAGCCAGAATTCCGGGATTTGACCTGTAAATCGCCCTTACCGGGCAAGTCGGGCATGTTTCGCTGAACTGGGTGCTTAATACCGGATCGGAAACATCCGTGATCTTTCTGAGACACGACAGAATATCGCCTTTTTCACAATTATTGATTATATTGTGGAATTCCTCACTGAGTCCAGCTTCATACGACCTCTCCGGATTCCCTTTGCTGTCCAGAGTGAATATCCAGGCAAAATCATAGCCCCTGGTTTCAATAAGAGTTTTACAGACTTCCTGTATCAGTTTGTCCGGCTCTTTTTCCTTTACGATAATCTGATTGACATGCCTTATAGCTTTGAGAACCTTATTGAGGTGAACAATCTTGTTTTCAATCTTCTTTCTTTCCGTAACATCACGGATAACGGAAAGGAGTGAATTGATTTTTCCGTCGTCATCGAATAAAGGAGTTGTGTTGATTTCAGTGTAAATTAATGATCCGTCTTTCTTGTACATCCGGTATTCATTTGAACCGATTACTTCTCCGGACATAATCTTCATCATATTTATATAAGCTGCTTCTCTGTCTTCGGGAATCACCATCATAATTGGGCTTGTTCCCATTACATTGTCTTCAATGGAATATCCCAGCATTTCATAAGCCCGGAGTGAACCAAATAAAAGATTTCCCTGCAAATCGGTGATGCATATACTGTCGGGTGAAGTATTAACCAGTTTACGGTATAGTTCTTCCGACTGCCGCAGTTTGATTTCAGTCTTCTTTCTGTCAGTAATAACTTCCGTGTACATGATCATGCCGCCGATTTTGTCCGGTGTTTCCCACCAGGGCCGGCATTCCCATTTTATAAAGTCCTGTGTTCCATCCTGTCTTACCAGAATATCTTCATCTGCACTGATTATCATACCGGAGAGGACTTTTCTATGAATTTCCTTCCACTCCTCAGGTATTTCCGGAAAGATTTCATAATGGTTTTTTCCGATAATATCTCCTGATGAAAGCCTGTAATCTTTGATAAATCTGTCGCTGACAAAAACATAGTTCATAAAATTGTCAAAAACAGCAATGGCGTTTGGATCGTGTTTTATGATATAACCCAGCCGTTCGTGGGTTCTCTGGAGGGCGATCTCCGCTTTTCTCTTTTCCAGAAGGGTGTTTATACTGTTTGAAAGCTTCTCTTTTGAAGCAAAGCCATAGAGATCTTTTGTGAAATAGTCCGATGCTCCGTTAATAAAAGCTTCTCTTGCCACTCTCTCGTTTCCCTGACCTGTGAGAAAAACAATAGGAATATCAGGGTACAACTGCCGTACGCTTTTAAGAAGGGTAAGTCCGTCCATCATTGGCATTTCGTAATCGGAAATAATCAGATCATAAGAATTGTTTCTGAGTTTTTCCAGAGCTTCGCTTCCTGACAGAACAGAAGTAAGCGAAAACTGCTTCCTGAAAGTCATTGAGAAGATATCAAGAAAATCCTTACTGTCATCTATATGTAGCAGTGATGGTTTTTGAGATTCATCTATCACAGGAGCCTCCGGATTTTTTTGGCTATATCGTTTATTCTATATATTGTTCTGAAATCATCCCTGATAACCATAAAACCACACAATTTAATAAGAGAACAATATATTCCCAACTTCAGAATAATTAGTGAAACTGTGTGAATATCCTTTAAAATTCATTCTGTAGGGAATAATGATGATTTGCTGCTGTTGAAGGATAGATATACATACCGGCGAATAAAAAAATATGATTAATATTGGCATTATTGGTGCAGGCCAATGCAATAGCAGCACGGGCGGCATAGCCTACCGCGCCGGGTTTGCTGTTGCCCGCACCGGAGCTGTATTATACTGCGGCGGACTTGAAGGAGTAATGGAACATGCCTCCAGAGGCGCAAGAGATGCGGGAGGCACGGTTATAGGCATACTGCCTGGGGACGACCGTACCGGGGCAAACCCTTATCTCAGTTACTCCATCCCCACAGGCTTCGGAGAAGCCCGTAACAGTATAGTTGTAAAATGCAGTGATGTGCTGATTGCCATCAGCGGTTCTTACGGAACTTTGTCGGAAATAGCATACGCCCTGAAATGGGGGAAGCCTGTTGCCGGTATAGGGACATTCCGTATAACCGATGAAAACGGACAATCCGCTCCTATCAGGTATTTTGACAGTCCGGAAGAAGCGGTGGAGTGGGCGGCAGAAATTGCATCGAATCGAAGCAAAATCCGGAGTAACCGGGAGGAAGCGAAATGACCGAGAACAGGTTGCCCCCAACATTTCAGGAAACAGACCTGAATTATTATCTTCGGATGATCCGGGGAGATTATTCCGAATTCGAGGAAGTTCGTCCCCAGAAACTGTCGGAACCTTCCCAGGTGAAAAATATTGTTGTTGTTTTTGGCTCCGATACTATAGGTTCAGGCAATGAGATTCTTGGAAAAAAGCTGATGTATCTCTTTCTGCAGGCTATGATAAACGGGCCTGTCAAACCGAGAGCCATCATACTGCTCAATTCTGCTGTGAAGATGGCTTACGGAAAAACCGAATCCCTTGATAAACTCATTGTTCTTGAAGAGTTGGGATCCAAGATAATGGTATGTATTTCATCTGCTGACGAATTCGGCTCTGCCAATGATATTCATGTCGGATTTGTAGCAAGTATGGATGAAATCTGTGAAACTATAATGAATGCGTGGAAAGTAATTTCCCTTTAACCGGAGGATAAAAATCGGATGAGTGCTGACGGTGATAAAGAAAAAACTGCCGGAAAAGGCAGAGTTGAAGTATCAATAATTATTCCCTCATACAACGAACGGGAAGGCATAGAAGATCAGATAGCTGTAATCTCCAAACACCTCGGAGAAGCTGGAATAAACGGTGAAGTGGTAATCGTTGACGACGATTCGCCGGACAAAACCTGGGAATTCTGCGAAAGTTTAAAATCAAAATACAACCTGATGGTTATCCGCAGGGTAGGGAAGCGTGGACTTTCATCAGCGGTTATAGACGGCTGGGCTGCAGCCAACGGCGAAATCCTCGGAGTTATGGATGCCGATGGAAGCCATGATGCGGCGATTCTGCCCGCTATGGTAAGATCCATACAATCCGGAGAGTGCGATCTGGCTATCGGAAGCCGATATATTCCCGGAGGCGGAACCAAAGACTGGCCCTTTATAAGAAGATTTATTTCGAAAACTGCGGTAATGATGGGAACTCCCCTCACAAGGGTAAAAGACATTACATCAGGATTCTGCCTTTTCAGAAAAAATGTTATCGACGGTGTAGATCTGAACCCAATCGGCTGGAAAATAGTCCTTGAGGTTATCATTAAAGGCAAACACAACAAATGGAAAGAATTTGCCTATATTTTCAGAGACAGGGAAAAAGGCAAAAGTAAGCTGGGTAAAGGCGCCATACTCAATTATCTCAAACATCTCAAAGATCTTTGGGATTATATGAAAAAAACCGGAAAAAAGAGAGTCTGAAGGAGAAACAATGCTTGAATTAGGTGGACCGGTAATTGCATCACTGGAAATATCGGATAAATGTTCATACGGAAACTGCCCGAACTGTCCCCGGACTTTTGAGGGCGCAAAGGGAGAACCCCTGAGCGTTACAGGCTGGGAGCGGGTAATCAATAAACTCGACAAATATGTTCAGGAATACAGGGTTACAGGCGGCGAACCTACGGAAAACCCCAACTTCTTTGACATTCTTGCTGTTCTTGAAAAAACAGGAAAATTCTATCATATTTTCACAAACGGAGTTTGGGATAACACCGACCGCATCCTCGAAGGACTGATGAAATGCGGACATGTAAACACTATCCTCTTTTCCCTTCATGGAAATACGGCAGAAGCCCATAATGCATTTACCGGTTCCAAAAACCCCGCAGATTTCGATAAAGTTCTGGACAACCTCAGACTTACCTACGCTGCAGGATATAATGTAAACACCAATACGGTTCTGACTAAGAAAAACATCGATCACATCGAGGAAATAGCAGAGCTTGCCGTTGATCTCGGCGCCCAGTATTCCATTTTCTCAAGATATATCGGAAAACACAGGGATGATCTGAGCATCACCCCTGAAGAGCTTAAAAAAGCCTGTGAAAAAGTGGAAGAGCTTAAAGCTCTCGGTTACAATGTTCTTGTGGGCAACTGCATACCTCACTGCCACTTCCCTTCATCATCCTCAGGCTGTTTTGCGGGAATCACCTACTCAACCATCGATCCCTGCGGAAATATGCGCCCCTGTGATCATTCATCGGTAATAGCCGGAAATCTGTTCAAACAGGAAGTAAAAGCTGTGTGGCAGTCCCCTGTTATGAGAAAATGGCGGCAGCGAATTCCGAAGGAATGCAAAAAATGCCTCAAAATTTCAAATTGCCCCGGCGGTTGCAAAGTTGTGGCTGATCTGGATGAAAAACCAATGGATCCCCTGATTTGCGGACCTGTTACAAAACCCGATAATCCGCCGGTTCTGGAAGTAACCCTTGAAGAAAACCTCTGCCCGGTGCCCCGTTATGCTGCAAGAGCTGAAGACTTCGGATGGGCTTTGATTCATGGAACTCAGGTTATTCCGGTTCATAAAAGAGCTGAAAAAATTCTCAAATCCCTTGATGGAAAAACAAGTTTGGGAGTAATACAGAAAAAATTTGGTGATGGAGCACTGTCTTTTATCTATTCACTTTATGTCAGAAACTTTATAGAATTCAGAACTCCCGATTAAACTCTGGATAAGGCGGAATCAATTATGAAAAAAATAAGAATTGCAATTATAGGAGGAGTAGCTGCAGGAGCATCCGCAGCAGGAAAAGCAGCTCGCACAAATCCCGATGCTGAAATTACAATATTTGAAAAAGGTCCGTATATTTCCTTTGCAGGCTGCGGGCTTCCCTATTATATAAGCGGCGAAGTCAGGGACAGAGGCAGGCTTATTGTCCGACGCCCCGCTGATCTTAAAGAAAAATACGGAATTGAAGTTTTTGTAAATACTGAAGTAACTGCAATTCAGAGGCATTCAAGAAAACTTGATGTAAAAAATCTTACCGACGGCACAACCTGGCAGTATGAGTATGATAAGCTCATTATTGCAACAGGAGCATCCACAATTATACCAAAGCTTCCGGGAATAGACGGTCCGGGAATATTTTCACTGAGAACCATACCCGATGTGGATTCCATAGAAGACTATATCCGCAACAATTCTCCCGTTTCTGCGGTGGTAATAGGCGGAGGATATATCGGAATAGAAGCAGCCGATGTCCTTTGCAAAAGAGGCCTTAATACATCGGTTTTTGAAATGGCTCCACAGATTCTGCCTCCTTTTGATCCCGAAATCGCCCAGTTTATCGAAAATCGTATGAAAGAAAAAGGCGTGCATATATTTAAGGGTTCTCCTGTTGAAAGGATTGACGCCGGCGGCGGAGGAACACCCCGCAGGGTCTGTTCTGCCGACGGAAGATGGGCAGATGCGGATCTTATCATAATGAGCCTCGGTGTAAGGCCAAATATAAAACTTGCTGTTGATGCAGGTCTTAACATAGGAAAATTCGGAATTTCCACCGATGATTATATGTGCACTTCAGACCCTGATATCTATGCTGCCGGTGATGCGGTTGAATCAATGAATATCGTTACCGGTTCTCCGTCATGGTCGCCCCTTGCTGGACCTGCCAACCAGCAGGGTAAGGTTGCGGGATGTAATGCAGCCGGTGGTTTTATGAGATTTGCCGGAGTTCTCCGCACATCTATCGTTGCATTCGACGGACTTGCTGCCGCAAGAACGGGAATAACCGAAAAGGAAATTCTGGAAGAAGGTCTCGATTATTTTACAATAATGATAAATTCCTCTTCCCATGCCGGTTATTATCCGGGTTCAAAACCCATTCACCTCAAGGGAATCTTCAGAAAACAGACAGGCAAACTCCTCGGCGCACAGGTTGTAGGCGAGGAAGGTGCCGACAAGCGGATTGATGTTCTTGCCACCGCCATTACAGCGGGCATGACCGCAGAAGATCTCGAATCACTCGATCTGGCTTATTCACCCCAGTATTCCCATCCCAGGGATATTGTCAATGTTCTTGGTTCTTCTGCAAAAGAGAGAATGGGCAAAGATTAACCTTGAAAAAAAAGAGCTTCGGATGTAATATTTATAGAACTGTTACTTACCGGTATCAAAAATATAAATAAAACCGGAGGCTCTTTTGTTTAATAAAGGTCCGAAAACAATCTATGGCAACATCAAGGTCAAACGCAAAAGCAAATCAAGTCTGCCTGTTCTTATCATTATTGTTGTGGTTATTGTTACCACAGGCTGGTTTATTCTCAATCATATCTACAGGAGCAGCTATACGGTTTTAAGCCCTGTTCTTTACTACGCGGAAAAACCTGTCAGGGTTGTGGAAACAGCCGGTATGATAAGCAAAGGGGATCAGGTTCAGACAGGAAGAACCATCATGATTCCTGTTGATTGTGAAAGAAATATCTTTATTGCAGGCAGTTCCATTTCCGTAAGAGCAGGGAACGGTGCAAGGTTTAAATTCAAAGATGTTGTTGCGGAGAAAAAGACTGATATAATCTCCGTTGAGATCGAACTTCTTTCAGGCAATCTCTGGATTACAAGGGAAGATAATAAAGATACCGTTAAGGTAACAACACCAAAGGGGTATCTTACATTAAACGGAAGCGCCGAAGCTGAACTGAGAGTTACCGGCAGCGGTTCCGTTGAAGTTATCTGCTGGAACGGAGATGCAGCTTTTTACCCATCAAAGGATTCAAAAGAAAATGTGGGCCTTGCCCCAAAAAGACAGACTGTTGTTACACAGGCTGGAAGCATAGCGGCGCCCTATGATGTAAGACCTGAGGAAATTAATCTCTGGGAAGCCTGGAATATGCTTACAGGTATGAAACAGGTCCTTTCCGGGAAAATTCTCAGTTACAAACAGGCTTTCATTGAATTCAGAAAAAAGAATAAAATATCCGGTGAACTTCCCGAAAAAGTTATTCTTTCATCCGCAACCCTCATTTCAGGAGGAAATCAGCGTTCTGACTGGCAGAAAGCGGGAATTTCCCCTGATGGGAAAATTATCATCAGTTACCGTGAAGATGGAGTTCAGAAAGACGAAAAAGGCTTGCTCAATATCCGCCTTACTTTCAGAAACGACGGAACTGTCAAAGCTGAACCTCTGATTGTGGCTGTTGAAGCAATTGACGCCTCCGGAAAGGTTGCCGGAAGAAAGGAAGTTAAGCTCCCTGCCCTTCCGCCCCTAAATGAAACTCAGATCGATGCTTCAATGAATGCAGGAGCAGATGTAATGTCTTACAATGTGAGGGTTTTGTTTTAACTAACGCCTTAAATTGAAGGAATTATTCGGAAAACTTAGTAATATTGTAAAACGTCTAATCAGTATGACACCAATGGAGAACACAATGAAAAAGTTTTTCTGTCTTTTAGTATTATCGGTTTTAATGGCAGCAGCCATGATATCCTCAGGATATTGCAAGGATACCGAACTGGTTCGCTCAGTTACCAAAAACCATATAGACTCAGTGGAGATAACAAAGATAACTCCGAGAAGTCTTGCCTATCTGCCAAAACCGGTAAAAATTCCCTATGTAATGGAAATCAAATACGCCCTTAAATCACTTCCCGATGCTAAGTTAGTGGTACACTTTTACCGCACAAACAGCGGGGAAAAGGTGAAATCGCTGAGCCTCGGCGAAATCAACAAACTGAGAAAAACCTACAATGTAAAAAAAGGCTCCAATGTATTCCTTCATGTTTCCGACCCCGTTGAAGTGGGCCTTGATGAGAAAATAAAGGAAGTTTATGCGGTTGTAAGCCTTGTTAACAGTAAGGGACAGGAACTGGCATTTTCAAGCAGCAAAAACATCATTGCAGGATCATTCAAAATTTACCCCGATAAAAGAGCTGCGGAAAATGATAAGATTACATATCTCAATGTTACTCCCAAAAAGAGATCTGAGATAAAATCCAACCAGGTTTCAAAGTTTGAAATCGACATGGAATATTCTCTGAAATCACGCAAAATCGGTTACATCGATTTTCTCTTTATGGATGTGGCAGATCTGGGAACAGGCAGATGCTGGTCTGCAGCAACCATAGCAGTGCCCCCGGGAAGAGGCAAAATATCAGTAAGCCCCGAAATCTTCTTCAGCTCAAACCTTTCAGGAAGAAACATGGGCATAGGAATCATCTATTGGCTCGATCCCCTCAGAACAAGCTGGAATTACCTCAAGATTTCAGATTATTTCATTAAATAATTTGCGAATATTTCAAAAGAGGCTGTCCAAAAGGTAAGTAAATCATTTTTATCAACTTTTTGGACAGCCTCTTTGTTTTATTAAAACCTGTCAGGGCAGGATAAACCATTGAATCTGTCCAAAAAACCTATAACGCCATTATGAGGAGTTTTTCAATGCAGCTTTCACAATTCAGGGATTTTACCCGCAGACTTAGTGAAAATCTTAACAATCATCCCCACATACTCGGATTTGTAGCCGTCGGCTCTATGGCCGAGGACGGAAGGCTTCCTGATAAATGGTCCGATCATGACTTTTTCGTTATTACGGAAGAAGGCATGCAGGACAGATACAGACAAAATACCGACTGGATTCCTGACAATGAAAAAATCGTATTCAGCTTTCAGGAAACGGAACATGGAGTTAAAGTTATTTACGATACAGGCCACCTCCTTGAATTTGCCGTGTTCAGCCCCGATGAGCTTTTCCTTGCAAGAATCAATAGCTGCAGCCTGCTGATAGACAAGGCGGATATAAGGGAGAGAGTGGACAGGGTTATAGGGGAAACAAACCGCTGGAGCGCCAGCAATGTGGCAGGATCCCGATACCTTGCAGGACAGTTTCTCACCAATCTTCTCGTTGGAGCAGGCAGACATTTCAGAGGCGAAAAAATCAGTGGTTTCGAATTTGCAAAAGTTCACGGACTCAACCACTTCATCAAACTGACTGCAAAACATATCCAGCCTGATGATCCTGAAGCCCTCGACAATATAAGCCCTCTGAGAAGATTTGAACAGGCTTATACAACTATAGGGGAAAGGATAAACCACCTTCTTACCCTCGAAACCCCTGCATACTGCCTCGGTATGCTTGAAATCTTCAGTGAACATTTCAGTGGAAATACCGATTTTTACCCCGGTCTTCTTGTTCAGGCAGTAAGGAATACAATCGAAAAGGAATTGAAAAATGAATAAAATCAGGGTTCTGTTTCTGATTTTAATCGCAGCTTTTGCTTTTACAGGATGCGATTCCCTTTCCAATTCAAAAATCAGAACAATGGAAAAACGTGTCGAAACTCTGAAATCAGAAGTATCAAAACTTCAGAATGACAGTGAGCGGATGAAGAATGAAATGCTCAGCACTCCCAAACTTCTTCAGAAAATGAAAGATCAGCTTGATAATGAAAAAAATAAAGTGAAAGATCTGCCATTTCTCCTTGAGAAGAAAAACAGACTGGAACAGGAACTGAAAACACTGAGGGAACAAAATGCCAAATCACCCGCCGGTGAAGGCAAAAATCCCCCGGAATCGAAATAAGAACGGAGGAACAAAAATATGAAAAGATTCATTTGTGTGCTTTTTGCAGCTTTGTTTCTGATTTTTGCCTCCTCCGGATGTGAGGAAGCAAACAACGCTTCAAAAGCCGCAGAGCTTCAGAAACAGATAATCACCCTTGAAGCTGAACTTCAACTTAGACAACAGGAGAACAAAATCATTAAGGACAAATACGATCTTGTAATGGGCGAAGTCAAAAAGATCGAGAAAAATATCAAAGATATCGGCGATAATATACCGACCATCGAAAAACTGGAAAACGAGATAAAAGATCTGGAAAAAGCGGTAGCAGAAGAAAAGGCAAAATCAGGAAAACAGAACTAAAAACCTTTCAGGAGGACACTAATGCAGACTCAGGAAAAGATTTGCATCAGCAAAATGACTCATAAAGATCTGGAAATGGCTATAGACTGGGCTGCCGGTGAAGGATGGAATCCCGGACTTCACGATGCCGAGTGCTTTTACGAAGCGGATCACAATGGCTTTTTCATAGCCCGGATAGGCGATGAACCTATAGGGACCATTTCTGCTGTTTCTTATAGTGGAATCTTCGGTTTCATCGGGCTTTTCATCATAAAACCGGATCAGCGGAGAAGCTGGACTGCATTCCACCTTGCCAAAGCTGCATCCCGCCATCTTCAGGGCTGCAATGTAGGTCTTGATGGCGTCCTTGAGAGAGTTGACAATTATTCCCGCCTTGGTTTTTCATACGCATACAAAAACGCCCGTTATGAAGGAATAGCTGAAAAATCAGGATTCAGCGGAGTTGTTGAGCTGTCTGATATTCCTTTTGAAGAAATAGCTGAGTATGATACCCGTATGTTCTCCGCACCCCGTCCGGAGTTTCTTAAAAGATGGATAAACCAGCCTGATGGTGCCGCTTTTGGAACTCTTGATAAAGGGGAAATCTCAGGTTACGGAGTTATCAGAAAATGCAGGGAAGGATACAAAATCGGACCCCTGTTTGCAGATAATCAGGATATTGCGGATAATCTTTTCAAAGCTCTGTCGGGTGTAGCAGCAGGTGAGAGGATCTACCTCGATGTGCCTCTTATTAACAGTGAAGCTGTAAATCTCGCGAAGAAATACAATATGAAGATCGTTTTTGAAACAGCAAGAATGTATTCGGAAAAAACCGATTTTCTGCCTATAGATAAGATATTCGGAATAACATCATTTGAACTGGGTTAGTGAATCTAATCCAGTTCCTTCACACTTATAATTTCAAGGGACGACGGACTGCATTCAATCAGAATGGGCTTTCTGTCGTCTTTTGCCTGCTCAAGAATACTGATATCTCCGGTTTTTGACGAATCAATTTTGTAAAAGGCAGAATGCCTGTTGAAAATAACCGTATGAAATCCATCCCCGGGCTTTTCCCCAACGGCTCGAACCCGATCCTCAAACTGAATTGTTCCTGTTTCAGACATTAAACCCATCTCCTGTACCAATTTTTCCACAAACCCTGCACCAACCCTGTATTACATCCCCGTAGCGCAAAGCTTCAGCTTTGCTGTCTAACTGTCTAACTTTGCTTTGCCGCCAAACCCACAACAAAAACCAAATCTAACCCCAATGCCATTGAATTAGCAATAACCACTCCAATCCCCCAGCCCCTTACTCTTGTTTTTCAAGGAGGGAGGTTCGGAGGGCAACCTCGCTTTTTTAAAAAAGCGTGGTTCCCTCTGACGGTCCCCAAACCCCCGTCGGTCCAAATCCCCCCGGTCGGTCCCCCAATTCCAAAGTTTTGGCACGGATGTTCGGAGGCTCGGAGGAAAACCTGTTTTTAAAAAACAAGCTTTCCTCTGAGGTTTTATCCCATAATCACGCTCTGTCCGGTTTTTCCTCCGGATGGTGGGCGTAATAACTATCCTTAATCTGCTTCAGCTCTGCGCCGTATTCTTTGTTGGTTTTCAAAGCTTCAGGCATCCACTTGTCAAATTCCTTCTGCGAAAATTCCCTGGGCTGGTTGTTTGTAAAATCTTCAAGCTGAGGTTCGTAAATATCTGCGTGGGTTGTGTCAAAAACAACCTTAAAATCTTCAGTCCAGAAAGCTTTTATCCATTCCGAAGCTTTTATAGGGCGATCTTTGTTCACCGCAGGATCAATTACATATCCTTCTGTGTTTCCCGATTCGTCTTTTGCAAATACTACGGGAGCCACATGATACCACCATTCGCCTTTGGTGAATTTATTTTCCGCTCTGAATCTTTCATCCGGGAATCCTGAAGGATTGTTCCAGTCTATATTATCAAGCATAACATAGAGTTTTGCGCAGTTTATGCCTTTGTCGAGATATTTCTGTGCGGCGGTATGCGCTCTGGCATAACAGCCGTCCGGAAGAAACTCGTAAGGAATGGATTTGTCTGCTGTGATTTCCGCAAATGTGTCGTTAAGCTCCTGTATTGAGGCTACTTTTCCCTGAAGGCCGTTTATGTCCCAGGGGTTCTGAATGCGGGAGAGGCTTCCGAGTTCTTCCTGAAGCTTCTTTTCAAAAGGACCCACATCAATACCGCCTTCTACCTTAGGCTTTGCGGATAAAACTGTGATAGGATCGCTGCCAAGCAGCTCGCTTATTGAGGGTGACTCTTCCATCTGTGTGAGTACAGCTGGAGGTTTTTCGTGTTTAACTGAGGTTGTTTCTGTATTTAATACTGAGGATTTTGCTTCTTTTTCTTCGATTCGGCCCGCAATGATTTCAGGCAGGCTGTCAATCGAAGCTTTCAGCCCCGCCCGTGGTTTTGAGCCGGTGAGTATAACTGCGTCTTTGGGATCAGCTTCTTCTTTTATAACCGGGGAAGCTGACCCCTTAATCTGAGGTGCGGGCTGCAGCCCTGATACATCCAGTGATGGAATTCTGTTTATCATTTCCCCACTACCCTTCTATTTGATCAATTGTATTATAACAGACAATGCTGCATGATACAATCAGAAAAATGTTACCAAAAAGTTAATAAATGTAATGAAATAAAACTTCCCAATTCTGGTATAACTATTCTGAAACCCGAAAAAATACAAACGGAGGAAAAACTATGAAAAACATTATAGCAACTGTGGCGGCTATTGTAATGTTTGCTCTTGTATGCGCCGGATGGGCTGTGGGAGAACAGGATGTTAAACCGGCACCTTCGAAAAAAATGAAGGCATATAATGCATACAAACAGGTTATCGAAAAAACCGTCAATATGGTATATGACAATTCCGTAACCCAGCTTGCATCTAAGCACGGACTCAATGTTCTCAATGTTACCTGGGAAGATACCGGCAGATACAAAGGCTCATCAGTGGGACCCAATATCAGCGACATGACCATACAAGTCCAGCTTCAGGATCCTGCCACTGAAAAATATCAGCTCTTCTGTATGCCCGTTATTCGTTTTCCTAATTTTTCAGACAAATCATGTGATATTAAACCGGAAAAATTCTTTATGCTCGTAGGCAACGAAAAAGGCAAAACACTCAAAAAAATCAATCTCAAACAGTTCCTTGAAGATCCCCGCCTTTACCTCAGCAAACCCGAATCGTGGAAAGGCACAAAAAGATCCCTTCTTGCCAAAAGAGACACCCATGTTCTCGTCAGCGCCCAGGCATGTTTTCTCCCCATACCGCAAAAGGGAATAGCACAGTTTAACCCCGTCCTTTTCAATTATCAGTCTTATGAAAAGAACCCCGCTGTTCTTACCGTTCTTGTAACAAGAGAGGGAACCAGCACTACTATTATCGACAATAAACGGGATGCATTCGAAGCGGGCGGAACCTGGGGACAGAGGCTTTTCTTCAACCTCAACGGAAAAAGAACAAGCCTAACCGGTAAGAGACTGAGTGATTTTCTGGCTGAACAGGCTGACAAAACCACAAAATCGCCAAACAGTAAGAATAAACCGGCAAATAAAAAGAATACCGAGGGGCTGAATATGGTCCTTCTTATCCAGATTCCCCTCAAGCATAAGGAAATGCCCATTCCTCCGCCCTGCCCCTCTGCAGCTCCCTGTGAAGAATCAAAATCTGATGCTGCTCCTTCAGCAAGAAGCAGAGTTGAAAATGCAGTAATCGGCCACGGCAAGGTTGAGGGACCCTATACGGAAATCGACGGCCTCGCTATCGAAAGAGATGACAGATACCCTGTGAGGGTAACAATTCAGTTCTACAAAGCCACTGATAATGGCGTTGTTACAGACAATGATGTAACTTCCATCGCAAGCCAGATTCAGAAGGTTTATCAGAATGCCGACTATGTGGGAAGCCTTGTGACGGAAGGCGATACCAAACGCCCCACCGAATATGACGGATCAAAAGTTGAACCTCCGGGATGGTGGGACGGATTCTGGAAACAATATGAGGAAAAACAGGGCATTTCAAGAGAACAGGCAATGGAAATGCTCCGCAAACTCAAAGGTCCCCGCTGGACGCCTAAGGATAAGAAAGAACTGGAAAAAGAACTGAAAAAAATCTGAAAATTGCCATGAAATTTTCTGAACAATTCGGTTTGTCCGGTGTTTAAGATTATACAAAGGAGTTATGCCGGGTTTAAATAAAGTAAGCTTTATTAATTGCCCGGGTGCAGGTACCGGCATAATTCCTCTGATAATCGGGAGGTACCGGGATATGTCGTTTTTAAATAATCTGTTAAAAAATCCCATTTACATCAAAGCGATGTATATAAAAAAAAGACAGGAAAGTAAAAAAAAGCTCAGGATACCTTCTCAGGCAGGTTATCTGGCTATTTTATTTTCACCTCTGATTATTCTCTCCACTTTCCGTTACGCTCTCCACGGAGCACCATCATTTGATGGCAGCGCCTGGGAAGGTATCTCCTATACAGCTCTGGCTATCACAATGTTTCTTCAGCTTCTCTATTTTGTTTTCAAAAGCGTTACCTCATCTTTCACTTCCTATTCATCTGAAAAAGAAATGCGCACCTATGGCTCCCTTCTTTCCAGCCTGATGCTTCCTGAAGATATTCTCAAAGGTAAGTTTTTTGTTTCGTTTTATCCCCTGTTTATGGAATTGACCTGCTTTTTTCCACTGTTTGCAATTATGGGAATATTGCTGAAACTGAATGTTTACCAGATAGTCGGTTCGTATTTTCTGAATCTTATCGTAATAATTTTCTTTACGCTGATTGGACTCTACTGCTCTATGATCTCCAATAACAGTTCAAAAGCCCACTCAAGAGCGGTTTTTATCGCAGGTTTCATAATGGTTGGCACTCTGCTTGTTGACGGGCTTATAGCTTCCGTATCTCAGGGAACTTCTGTCCCGGTTACGGTTTTCATCAATCCCGGTGTTGCCCTGGGGGGACTTCTTTATTACAGTCCGGCTTTGCCTTTTTGGTTCAGGGCTGTGGTCTTTGTCTGTCCTTTCCTTATGCTTCTCGGATCTCTGGAATTGTGGAAAGTTCTCTCATTTGAAACATCAAGACTCCCGGAAAAATGATACTGTAAAAGTTTTCTCCGGGAGCTGGGCAAACGGACATAATTCTCGTGAGCGTTCGGATGAATCCATGCCTTAATTCATGGGGATAATCCCCGGTGCATGTTGTAAAATAACCTTCAAGATCGTATAATAGTATAGAGGATAGGTGCTCCACCGGGCTAAGCCGGCAGAAATCAGGAGGTACCGGTATATGTCTTTTACAAAAGAAATATTTAATAACCCAATCTACATTAAAGACCTGTACATCAGAAAACGGCAGGAAAGTAAAAAGAAATTCAGGATCCCCGGTTATGTTGGTTACCTTGCTGTTTTAATTTTGCCGGTTACTGTTTTATGTTCTTTTCAGTGTATAGTCAACGGCGCCAGCGTATTCGAGGAATACAACTGGCAGCAGATCACAGGTACCGCCGTAGCCATCACTGTATTTCTCCAGCTTTTTTACTTTGTGTTCAAAAGCATTACTGCATCCTTTACCCTTTATTCCTCAGAGAGAGAACAACGCACGTACGGGACTCTTCTGTCGAGTCTTATGACTCCGGAAGATATTCTCAAAGGCAAATTTTTCGTAGCATTTTATCCGCTTTTTATGGAGCTGACCGGATTCTTTCCTGTATTCTTCGGACTGGGAATGCTTCTCAATATGAAGATCCATCAGATATTCGGCACCTACATTCTTGATCTAATCGTAATCCTGTTCTTTACTCTGCTTGGACTGTATTGTTCGCTGACATCCGGCAGCAGCGCTAAGGCACATTCCCGCTCAGCTTTTATTGCAGGCTTTCTTCTGGTGGGAACACTCCTCATTGACGGCTTGATTTCATCAATAGCCCACGATTTTATACCTTTTACCGTCTTCATCAATCCGGGTTTTGCTCTGGGCGGGCTTTTATTTGGTGGTCCGGATTCACCGGTATGGCTGAGAGCGCTTGCTGTTGTCTGTCCTTTCCTGATGCTTGTAGCATCATACGAATTATGGAAGGTTCTGTCATTCGAATCTTCAAGACTACCGGAAAGATAATTACGACTGATTTTATATGAAAATATTGTATATTCATCCGGGGCAGACAGCGTCCGCTCCGGATTCCTGTATTACGGCAAAATTTCCCGGCGCCTCTTTCCAAACGGCAGGAGGCTTTTCCTTTTCTCCGGCTAAACTTCTGAAACTCCGCAAATCATCCAAACCCGGCTTTGACGCTGTTGTTGTAAAATCAACTCCTCCCCTGAATTATTTCAAGGAATTGCTTCTGAGCCTGTTCTTTCTGGGGTTTCCCGCTGGAGAAAAATATATCCGGATCGAAGGCGAAGATTCCATCATCCCTGTCAAACCATTCAGGCTAATCCCCCTGATACTGATGTTTCTTCCCGTTGTTTTCCTCTCTGCCTGCGTAGCTGCCGCAGCTCTGGTTTATACATGCGCTGCGTCGGTTGGTGTTTCGTTTGTCAAAAACCGTAAATTCCAATCCGTAATGCCAACAGAGAAATCCCTCGTCTTTCTCTGCCCTTCACTTCAGCTTCTCGAAACCTTCAGGGGTTCCACATCCCATGTAAAAGGCACCCTCAGCGGTTTTGTCAAATCAGGCTGGAAACCGGTGATAATTTCACCCGGCAAAATGGACGGCGTGGAAGGGGAATACCGGATTATTCCGCCGCTGTTCAGAAACCTCCTCACCGGCGGCATTGTTGATATGCTTTTTGATATGGTTTTTACATTCAGGGCAATGGGAATAATTAAAAAAATCAAACCGGCTTTTATTTATCAGAGACACGGCAGATACTGCATAAGCGGCGTTATAATCTCCGCTTTTCTCGGAATTCCGCTTGTTCTTGAAATGAATGCCCTTCTGGGCTGGGAAAGCGGCAGATGGAGTAATACCGGAGGCTTGCTGCGGTTTTTTATAAGTCTTTATGAAAAAATCTGTCTTTCAGGTGCTTACAGGTTTTCCGCCATTTCCGGAAAACTCAGGGAAGATATAATAGCTGCAGGAGCAGTGCCGGAAAAGGTGTTTATAAATCCCAACGGAGCTGACGCCCAAAAATTCAGACCCGGATGCGGCGGAGACGAAATACGCAGGGAAACAGGAATAGAAAACAGAGTCGCCGCAGGATTTTCAGGCAGCTTTTACCCCTGGCACGGCGTGGATTTTCTTGCCGATGCCATTATAAAGACCATCCCCGCCAACTCTCAGCTTGTATTCATTCTTATTGGAGAAGGTCCTGAACTGGCTCCCCTTGTTAAAAAACTTTTTGATGCCGGAATTTCCGTGAAACCTATCAGAAACGCCCTAAAAGAACTTTTTTCCCGGAATGAAGACTCAGAAGTGGGCAAAAATCCATCGGTTTTTGTAACCGGAAAAATCCCCCCCGGTGAAGTCCCTGCATTTCTGGATGCCTGCGATATTCTTCTTTCGCCCATTGGAAAAGGCAAGGAATACTCATCTCCCATTAAGATTTTTGAATATATGGCTGCGGGAAAAGCAATTCTCTGTTTCGAAGGCGGACAGATGAATGATGTTTTTGTAAACGGCAAAGATGCCCTGATGACAGCTATCGATGAATCGGCACCCTTTGCCCGCGCACTGGAAAAACTGGCAGCAGATGAAAAACTCAGATCAGAACTTGGTAAAAACGCAAGGGAAAAAATGCTGAAACAATATACCTGGCAGGCAAATGCACAAAGAATAACAGGAAGCCTCTATCAGGAATCCCCAACTCGATAAGAACAATCTCCGGAAACCTCTCCCAAGATCCCTTGCAAAGCTTGCAGTTGTAAGATTCAATGGCGGTTAAGTTCTGTTTTGAGATCAGAAACAGGCGAAACACCTGCTCATTTTGAGTAGCCAATAATTAATATCTGATCTGTAACAGGGATTCTATACTTTTTCAATAATCAATACATAACAGATATAAAACATTTTTTTTATAATTCCGGAAATAATGATGAAAAAAAGTAAAAGAATAAAAGTATTATTAGTTTTACTCATAATTGTAAGCTCCATATATATGTCTCAGTATTTTTCCGATTTTTTCAAAGATTGCTCCGATCACAATCCTGTATGGCTCGATAATGACAATATCCTTTTTGTCAGAACAAGCAGCAAATCAAAGCTAATGAAGTTGTATTTAACGGGTAATCAACTCTCTTCTCTTTATGAATTTAACTACAATTATAATTTGTTCAATTATTGCAGCGGCAGTTTTTCTGGCAATAGCAGTTTGAAAGTTCGAAATGGAAATGAGGTGTTTATTTATAATGACGCCTATCTGAATAATGCCGGCAATTCTATTAATTTGATTACGATTCCTTACAAAAATAAGGCTATTCTGGACTTCAACAATACATATTATGTATTAGATGATACAGTAGTAAATAATGGAAAAGCAGATATAAAACTCATTATTTATAATTACCTGTCACAAAAAAGTCATTTTGTCCACCTGAACAAAACCGTGAAATGCAAAGATGGTCAGGCTATGGGAAAAACATGCATTTTAACCGTAATATTTCCGGTAGATCCTGCCCATATATACCTGGGGTTCAATGATTTTGATAATAAGCAGTTTGATCTTTATGATTACAATGTTTCGACTGGTATGAACAATATCATATACAGTGCAAATGAAATCACATTTCCCTTGTATTCAGAAGCAAATAATTTTATTGTTGCGTTAAAGAAAAATTCATTTCAGAAAGTAGGCATAAATTCTGAAAAATATCCAGAGGTAAGGTTGGCTAATATAGATTATTTTTTCAGTGGATTTGTTAGAAAAGATAAGCTTATTCTTTATCGGATTGAAAAGATTAAAAATGTTTCCGACAAAGTAAAACCCAGGCAGTATATTGAGTTGACCGATATCAACGGCAATTCATCACCGTTGAAATTTGAAATGCCGGATTATATAAAAGAATTGTGCTTAAATATGGATGTAAATCCCGACGGCAGTAAAATTGTTTTTTCCAATGAAATCAACGGCGGTTTGTATGTTTATGATCTGAATAATAAGAACATCAGGCAGATTACTTACCCGGGCCTGTTTTACAAAATGGTGAAAAAAAATGATTAAAAGCCTGAATATGTCAGATGAAATATAACATTGATACTCAAAACAGCTTTAAAAACCCTGAGTGGATCCTACAACTTCTCCACTGCATTAAGAACCTGATCTATATTCTCAAAAATCAGGCTGTATGCGTTTTCCAGTTCCTTTATATCGGCATTTTCTATTTTGTCTCTTATTTCGATAAGGCCCTTGAGAAAATTGTCGTCTTCGCTGAATTGTTTTGATTCCGGCATATCCACCAGAATTCTCAGAAGGCTCATCAGGTGGGGAATATAAACCATCAGGGGTTTTCTCATAATTGTAGGTGAAGGATACCCCAGCAGCAGAGCTTTTCTGAGGCGAAGCTCGATGTTGAGCAGTTCCTGCCTTGCCCTTTCCCTGAAGAAGCTCCATTCTTCCCTTGTGTCCTTAACAAGGTTTTCTCCATGAATCAGCCGGAAGTATTTCTTGATTTCAAAAAATTTGATGGGAAAAAGTTCAGCCATTCGCTTTATTTCATCTTCGCACAGAAACAGGGTTGAAATTCTTGATATTGTTTTCGCCTTTCCGGTGATTGACGAGAGATTTTTCAGTGATTCAAAATCAAGGGCGGAGGTAACAATCATCACATTTATGTCTGATGTGGAAGGTTTGAAGTCGTCCCTGATA
Organism: Bacillota bacterium; assembly: GCA_021287065.1. Classification (GTDB taxonomy): domain Bacteria; phylum Vulcanimicrobiota; class JAJTBE01; order JAJTBE01; family JAJTBE01; genus JAJTBE01. Next base: position 28,911 of record JAJTBE010000196.1, on the reverse strand, counting down.
AGACTGCCGTAAAGGGCAGCCATTTTCAGTTTGTCTCCCAGTCTCTCTTTCAGCGCCTCTATATACTGAACTGCCATCTGTTCAGCTTCTTTTGGAGTTATTTCCGCCATTTTCACTACCTCCGTTTATTTAAAGTAATCCCCGGCGTTTTACTGTGTTTTCTTTCTGTTGAACGCCATAAATATTTTTGTGATAAATTTACTGACCTGTTTCACTGCAAAATATGAAATGATAATGAGAAAAATCGCCAGAACCGCGGCAAGATAGGGAGCGGCTACTGCAAGCGCCGTTCCCGCCATTGCTGCCACATCTTCGAGTGCAGACAGAAATCCGTTTCCCGTTCCTGCGGTAAACATTGTCGAACCTGCCCTTACGAAAGCTTTTTTGTGATGAACCAGTTCCGATATGGAACCTCCCACAATAAGCCCAAGGGTGAGGGCGATAAGGGGATCGAATTTTGCAACTACCGTTGAAAACAGGACGGTTCCTGCGGCAGGCTTTATAAAAACGCCTATGGAGTCGAGAAAATTGTCCAGAACCGGAACTTTATCCGCAGCTATTTCCACCACAGTGGCTGTTCCAAAGATTATCAGAGCCGGAGTGCCTGCGATCCATTGAAATGAACTGCCTACCTGAACATATCCGAGTTTTGTGAGAACTCCGATAACAAGAATAGGTAAAAAAGCTCTCAGGCCCGCACAGGCTGAAAGGGAAATGCCAAGGGCTACCTGAAGGGCTATCTGGGCGTATTCCATATATGACTCCTCAGACTTCTGTGATTTTCAGCCAGACTCGCCTTGATCTTGGGCCGTCAAATTCGCAGAAGTAAATCTGCTGCCATGTTCCCAGTTTTAAAGTTCTGTTTTCTATGATTACAGTAACAGAGCTGCCCATCATAGATGCTTTTATATGGGCTGCGGAGTTGCCCTCGCCGTGCCTGTAACCGTCTTCCCAGGGGATTTTCTTGTCCAGTTCCATCAGAATATCCCTTACCACATCAGGATCCGCTCCTTCGTTGATGGTTACACCGGCGGTGGTGTGGGGGATAAATACGACGCAAAGGCCGTTTTTTACTCCCGAATCGGTTACATACGACTGGATTTCTCTTGTTATGTTTAAAAGTTCGTCACGGGTTTTCGTTCTTATGGTAAATTCCATGTCTAATCTCCTTTACTCCTCGCAGGTCCAGCAGGAAAGCAGAAGCAGGCAGTATTTTCCTATATCAAATGCATAAATGCCCATCCGCTTGAGATAAAGGTAACCTTCAGGTTCGATACTGTCTTTGGCTGCAAGGTCTTTAGCCGCTTCCGTGAATTTGTCGATTCTTTCCCTGAGAACAGCGATAAAACGGGAAGTTTCCCCTATATCCACATAGTCTCCGCCTCTGAAATCCCTGTGCTTTTCCATACCCGAAGCTATAGCCTGTCTGAATTCCTCATTCACCTGCTGCAGCTCTCTGCCCGGTTCGTCTATGGGCTGGCACTGCCCCGGAGATACTGCGATATTGTATTCCATTCTGAAAAAGTGAAAAGCGGCAAGAAAGCAGGTTATTCCCTCTTCCAGATCCTTCAGTCTTGTTGAAAGAGCAAGCTTAAGGCAGCGGAGTATATCTTCCAGTTCTTCTTTTTCTCCGGTTTCAGCTTTTGACACCTTTGCCATACTGCCAAACATCTTCAGGATATGCTCGGAATTTTTTAGCGATTTTTCCAGGCCATAATTGAAATTTTTGAAGAATACCTTGGCATCGGAAGCCATTTCAAGGGGCTTTTTCCTGCCGGAAACAAAGAATGTTTCCCTCACCAGATCCGGATAAGTCCAACCTGATGAGAGAGCGCCAAACAATGAGGCTACGCTTTTCATTATTGCGCCGCAATCGCTGCCGCCTTCCTGTCCTTCCTCCATAAAGTCCATGGAGCACCAGAAGCTCCTTCTGAAGTGATGGCCTATTTCACTTTTGTAAATATGGTCGTAATAGTCTTCATCAGTAAGCAGTTTAAGGGATAAAGCTGCAGTCCGCCTTACTTCGAAAAGATCGTCGTTAAGGGCCGATTTGATAAAATCAACAGCCGAAGGGTGTTCAAGCCCGCCGGCTATCTTGATTATTCTGTTTTTGGCAGTGGTATTGCCGTCTGACTGTTCGAAAATTTCCGCAAGAACTTTCAGCGCTCCGCCGTCGCCTGCCGAAGCTGTCAGCTCGGCAATGCTTTCGAGTGCTTTTTTGTAAGATGAATCGTCGGGATTTGAAAGAAGAGCCTTGAGATCTTCCATCGTTTATGCATCTCCTTGATTTTTGTTTCCTTTGGAATCTTTACCGGAATTTTCATCAACTGAACCGCTGGAAGCTGTTTCTTTCTTTTCGCCGTTTCCCTCTTCAGCTTCCGGAGGTCCGAATACTCCGCCTTTTGCAAGTGCTATTACATAGGCTGCCACTATGGCAAAAATCGAAAGGTACTGGATAAATGCCATTTTACGGTTAAGTTCCGCAGCTTCTTTAGCCACAGGCTGAATTTCCTGGAATGTAACTCTGTAGGGTATGAGAATATAGTTGCCGGCGTTGTCTTTGCCTATTGTGCCGAATATGGAGTAGTCATTGCCTTCACGAATCATATCCACATACTGGCCCGGTGTTGATGTGGCATAAATTCTGTTGCGGGTGTCGATGATTTGCTCAGGCTGCCCCACAACCAGAATTCTGCTTGCGTCCACCTGAATAAAGAAATCAACAGCTCCAAACCTTACATAGGAAGGCTTTGCATTGTTGCCTGCCGTTGGATCAGTTTTAGCTTCGATATATCCGAGAACATTTTTCTGATTGGCAAAATCCACATACTTACCGGGTGCAGCCGGGGTAACTCTGCCCCTTACCACAACCCGTTTTCCGAAATTTTCGCCCGGATTGGCTAAATCCTGATGATTGAGCATTTTAAACTGGGAAAAATCCGCACCCATAGGGTGTTCCCTGAACATATAGATAACAACTCCCATAAGAGCTATCAAAATCAGGGTGAAAATTAAAAATCTGGTATTGTTTCTTACTTCCATGCCTTCCTCCGGGCTTTGTATTTGTGATCTTCAGTCAGTCGTTTCTGGTTTGTATTTATTTGATATTCTCAAAACGGAAAATTCCACTGAGTCAGGTAAAATCCTCCCGCAGACAATCATGTGGATATAATCCGAAAGTTTTTTCTGTTGAAATCAGACCATCAGGGTTGATACATGTCGGATTCTATTGATTCTGACAGTGTTTTTTCATTTCTCTGCCGTGCAGCGGACATAGAAGGAATTAATTTTCTGCAGGCTAATGAATAAACAGATTCAACTAAAAGGAAGTTATATAAAATGAACAATGAGTGTTTCGAACAAATAAAAAAAGGCCCGGAAGCATTCAATCAGTGGAGAAATGAAAACCCGGAAGCCCATATCGACCTAAACGGAGGCAACTTTGCGGAATGGTCGCTCCCAGGCATTAACCTGTCCGGTGCATTTCTTATCAAAACAAGCTTTGTAAAAGCAGACCTCTCAAAAGCAAATCTCTCAGGGGCAGTTCTTACGGAAGCTGATCTGAGAATGACTTATCTCTATGAGGCAAACCTTACAGGCACTGATTTTACCGGAGCGGATCTTTCAGGCGCAAACCTTAATAAGGCTGATATCACCAATACCAAATTTTCCAACACCCAGGTAAGATATAGCTTTATTGACGGAAAAGAAATAGGAAGCATGGTCTGGTAGTCAGTCCCTCTGATAGGTTTACTGTCCCGGATGGTATTTAACCGCGAGAACGGTTATGTCGTCTCCTCTTGTGGATCCTTCTGAAAAGGTCTTTATTTCGTTGTACAGTGATTCCACAAGATCTTTCGCAGAGTGGGGTTTGTGGCTGTTTATCCAGGCTTCAACCCTCTCTCTGGAATACATTCTGTTGTTGCTGTTGAAAGCTTCTGTGATTCCATCGGTATAAAGCCCGATGATTTCGCCGTTCCTGATTTCTATTGTTCCGTTTTCGTATTGTGTTTCATGTTCAAACCCAACAGCTCCGCCGTTGGCGCCCCTTGTTTCCCTTACGCTCCATTCCGGGGAGATAATCAGTGGAGGCTCATGTCCTGCGTTTGAATATGTCATTATTCCTGTTTTCAAATCCAGCATTCCGCAAAAGATTGTGGCAAACATGCAGGCTTCGTTATCCGCGTAAAAATGCCGGTTCACAAATTCCAGAACCTCGGCAGGGTTGTCAACTTCCATTGCCTTTACTTTTACAAGCTTTTTAAGAAGTGTCATAAGAAGTGCTGCGGGAACTCCCTTACCTGAAACATCGCCGATGCAGAAAAACAGATGGTTTTCACCTGTTAGGAAAAAATCATAAAAATCACCGCCCACATCACGGGCAGGCACAATAAGGGCATGAATGTCGAAGTCCGTTCTGTCGGGAAAAGCCGGGAATGTCCGGGGAAGTATGCTCAACTGAATATCTCTGGCAATTTTCAGTTCACTTTCGATTCTTTCCCTCGCGGCTACAGCTTCCAGAAGTTCTGCGGTTTTTTCCTTTACCATTGCTTCCAGATCATCCCTGTAACGCTTCAGTTCAAGATGATTTCTCACCCTTGAGAGAACCACAGGTGGGCTGACCGGTTTTGTTATGTAATCCACCGCGCCCATATCCAGCCCTTTTCTTTCATCTTCTATCTCTGAAAGAGCTGTAATAAAAATTACAGGAATCGATGCTGTGGCAGGGTTCGATTTGAGCTGTCCGCAGACTTCATACCCGTCCATATCAGGCATCATAATATCGAGGAGGATAATATCGGGAGGATCCTGAGATTGAGCGATTTTCAGCGCCTTTTTCCCATTGAGTGCCGCTTTTATACTGTAATGATTTTCAAGGATTCCGTTGATAAGATCGATATTCTCCGGAGTATCGTCAACAATCAGAACCTTCTGTTTTTTGTCTGCAGTCATTAAAACTCCTTAAACATGCCGGATTTGTAATGGTGTCAGTCTCTCCCTCAATGCCGCTGAATCAGTAAAAACTACTCCAATCCCAACCCTATACTCCTGTTTTTCAAGGAAGGAGGTTCGGAGGGAAACCCGCTTTTCCAAAAAAGCGTGGTTCCCTCTGAGGGTCCCTTAAACTCCCGGTCCGTTGGTCCTAACCCCCTGGTCGGTCCCTCAATTCAAAAGTTTTGGGATGGAGGTCCGGAGGAAACTTTTTTCAAAAAGTTTTCTCCGGGAGCTGGGCAAACCGCTCCAATACCCGTTAGCGATCAGATAAATACATGCCATAATTCAGCAGCACTGGGTTTCTCCCCGTTCTTCTGGGGAAAGATTCTTTTAACCCAAACCAATTCCTCTAAAAAACTTTACATGAAACCTTTCTCAGGATTGAAATTTACATCTATTTAATATAAAATGATCCCAAGATGCTGAAAAAGTTGATTTCGTTTATAAAAAGGGAGATTAAACCTTTTAATTCTCTTTTCGCCATACTGATGTACGGCGTTTTTTCTTTGATTTACACATATCCCCTCATCAGATACATTTTTCAGTATGTAATCGGAGACCTCGAAGGCGACATGTGGAAACATGTCTGGGGGTTCTGGTGGGTTAAACGCAGACTTATTGACGAAGGCGAACTTCCCCTTTTTACTTCCCTTCTGAACTATCCCTACGGCGGAAACCTGTTTTTTATCGATCCCCTCGGCGCTATATGGTCGCTGCCCCTTCAGTATATTTTCCCCGTTCAGGTGGTTTACAATATAATTGTTCTGGCAAACCTGATTTTTGGTGCTTTCTGCGCTTATCTGCTTGCGGGATACTTTATCAAAAATAAGGAAGCTGCTTTTTATTCAGGTGCCGTATATGCATTCACCGCATACATGCTTGCTTACATAACCAGCGGCGTTTCAGAAACATACAATATCGCCTGGATTCCCCTGTTTCTTTACTTCTTCGCACGCATGCTCCACGAGGAAGGCGAGCTTTTCCCAATCCTTGCAGGTGTAAGCCTTTTTATGTGTGCGCTGGGAGCTTTCTATTACGGGAATTTTGCAACAATTCTTGCAGTATTCTTCCTTATTGCATTCGGATGGTTCCTTTACAGAAAAGCTTATCCCCGCTCGGCTGTGAAAACCCCTAAAAAAGAGAATCTGCTGGAAAAAATGAATCTTCTTGATGCGGATCCCGAAATTTCCAAAGCTGTTGCATCTGTTGCCAAACATCCTCATCTTGCAGGCTTAACGGACAGAGGACATGGAGTTTCACTTCTCGGCATAATTAGCAGTTCATTCTCCAGAGGCGGCAGAAAAACCGCAGGCTTCAAAGGATGGCTTCAGAAAACCCTCGGTAGAATTTCCCTTCTTCTCGTTGTTTTCTGTCTGGCAGTTACTGCCTTTGTGCTTCCCGGTTTACTTTACTCCCCTGTAAATTCAGGTCTGCCTGTGATGGCAGTCTTTTACGGAATGATAGGGATTTTTGCAATTTCCCTTGTTTATTCGGTCTGGTATTACAAGCCGGGCATCAGGAATCTTTCCTACAGCCTTCAGGGTCTGTTTTACAGCAAGGAACAGGGTTTTGTAAAAATCAAAATGTATCTCATTTTTGGCTTATACACCATCGGCATTACCGGAATCCTCAATCTCGGAACCACAGTCAGGCTTGCAGGCTCCGGTATTGTTGCAAGTGTTGGAATTATCGCTGTCTCTTCATTGCTGATTGCCCTTATTATGACTTATATGCAGATGAAAGGGGAAAAGAAATCCCCCGGCTCAGCGGTCTCGGTTGATAAAACAGCTGCTGCCCCATCATCAGCCAATGAATTCGGCGAGTATGCTGCCGTTATCGTCCCCTGGCTGGCTATGTTTGTCTGCCTTGGCAATATGCTCCGCATCGTGATTTTTTATCAGGATATAACCCAGTCATCAGGAGTCGGTGGAATCGCCGGCGGTCTGGCAGTCTCCGCTCTTATCTTTATAGCGGTTCTTATCCATATTATTAATAAAAAACTCTATCTGCGGTGGAATCTCCTCAACAGACTCTATTTCAACCCCGAACTTCCCGAAGAGAAGAACACACCTGCGGAAAAAAGTAAAACCATCAGAAAAAACCTTATTATCACAGGTTTTCTGATTCTGTCCATCGTGATTCCCCCTGTCGCCCTTTACGCGCAGGGATTTTCTCCCGAAAGATATATGAAATACTGGTTCGCTTTCACCGGTGTGGTAATAGCAATCGGCGCCATCGTTTTCGCCCTTTCAAAGACTGCTTCGTCTAAAATCATCAAACCGGAACCCGGCGAAAGACCCGCAGGTATTTTCGACTTTTTCAACCGCTGGGCAAGACAGCCTTTCAGAAAACTGCTGATTATGGGAATCGTTGCCGGATCCCTTATTCTTCCGCTTTTCATCACATTCAAAGCTTCCCTTAGCGGAGCTGCAGGCTTGGTAAAAAGGGAAAGATCCATCGAATTTATCGACCTGTATCTTTCAAAAAGATTCCGTAATGTAAGTATGCTTGCCGATTATGTAACCATGGGCAAGGATCATATAAACAGAACATATACCGTTGACAGACTCACCCGCACATCCTACGCAGGATGGCTTACCATAATACTTGCCATAGCCGGAATAGTAATGGCAAGAAAAAGAAAATATATCTGGTTCTGGACTTTCTGCGCACTGTTCTTTATCTCTTTCTCTCTCGGACCATATCTGTATGTAACGGAGAATATCCATCTCAAGTGGCGCTTCTTCCTGTACATTTTGTTTTATCAGTATTTCCCGTTCTTCAATCAGATTTCCATACCTTACAGGTTTAATATTATAGCTATGCTCTCTCTGGGAGTTCTTGCAGGCTATGGCCTCACCCAGCTTTTCAGGGGATGGAGTAAAACACAGCAGAGGCTGCTTGTTTCCATACTTTCCCTTGCAATGCTTTTCGAAGTTTGCCTGTTGTCGCCTGCTCCGTATCCAATCCCTCTGAGCGATCTCCATGTGCCTTCGTTCTATCAGGAAATTGCAAAGGATTCGGAAGACTTCGGCATCATCGATTCTCCCATTCAGAGAGTCAAAGGCGAACTACTCCCCGGTGAGTATTTCTATTATCAGATGTTCCACGGAAAAGGCATACCCTATAAGGTGGAAGGAACCATTCCCGTTTATATTTATGAAAATCAGTTTACTGTCTATCTTTTCAATCTGGAAAAGGGATATTCCATTTCTCCCCCTGATGAAAAGCTCCTCAGACAGTATCTTGATGAACTGAAGAAAAACCGTATCAAGTATATTGTTGTTCACAATCAGTATCTCAAAAACAGCGCAAGGGAAAGAGTGCATACCTATCTGCAGAATTTCCTGGGCAAGCCGACCATCTATGAACGGGATCTGTATGTTTATAAAATCTATTAGTATGAACATAAAAACCAATATCTGATTTCCTCAACAGAGGAAATACGGATAAACTGTAAAACTCTTTATCTGACAGCAAAAAAACGGAGGTAACAATGTCCGGTCATTCCAAATGGCACAATATTAAGGTTAAAAAGGAAAAAGTTGACGCAGCAAAAGGTAAAATCTTTACCCGCGTTTCCAAGGAAATTATGCTTGCCGTAAAAGAAGGCGGAGCCGATCCCGCCGGCAACTACCGACTTGCAACCGCTGTTGAAAACGCCAAGAGCGTTAATATGCCCAACAGCAACATTCAGAGAGCCATCGAAAAAGCATCAGGCGAAAAGGGCGGCGAAGGTATCGAAGAGGTTATGTACGAAGGATACGGTCCCCACGGAGTAGCTATTATCGTTGCAGCAGCTACTGAAAACAGAAACCGCACCGTTCCCGAAGTCAGAACCGCATTTGCCAAAAACGGCGGAACAATGGGCGATTCCGGATGCGTTTCATGGATGTTCGAGAAAAAAGCAGTTTTTCAGGTCAGTGCAGATTCCACCGATGAAGACACACTTATGGAAATTGCCCTCGACGCAGGCGCAGATGATGTTAAGGAAGAAGACGGGATATTTGTCGTAACCGCCGATTTCACCAACTTCGCTCAGGTTAAAAGAGGCCTTGAGGCAAAGAAAGTTAAACTGGATTCGGCTGAAATCTCGATGATCGCCAAAAACGAAGTTAAACTTACCGATAAAGCCCAGGTTGAAGCAGTTTTCAAGCTTATGGACGCTCTTGAAGAACAGGGAGATGTCCAGAATGTTTACGCCAATTTCGACATTCCCGAAGAGATTATGGCATCAATGGGCGGCAAATAATGGTCATACTCGGAATTGATCCGGGGCTTGCCAAAATGGGATACGGTATTGTTTCCGTTGATGAACGGGAAGAAGGGAAAGCCCTTGCTTACGGCTGTCTTCGCACGCCCAAGACCGACAATAAAGGCAAACGCCTCTGTTACCTTTTTGACAGTCTGATGGAATTATTTGAAAAATACAAACCCGATGTACTTTCTCTCGAATCACTGTTTTTTAACAGAAACACCAAAACAGCCCTGACTGTGGGTGAAGCAAGGGGGATAGCTCTCCTTGCCGCAGGGAAGCATAATGTGCCCGTGGTGGAGTTTACACCCCTTCAGGTTAAGGAATGCCTTGCAGGGTTCGGCAGGGCAAAAAAAGACGCTGTAGCAGATGTTGTAAAGATGGAACTCGACCTCGGCGATGAGGAAATGCCCGTTGATGCCTCAGACGCTCTGGGCATAGCAATCTGCTACTACAGAATGGGAGATCTGGAATAATCTCCGCTCTTTTTGTGAGCAGTTAAACGATTTTTTAATACAAAAAAGCCGCTGCCTGTTATTTCTCAGAAGCAGCGGCTTTTCTTATTTCCGTTTATTTTTCAAAAAGCTCTTTCAGTTCGGGATATTGATCCACAAAGGGAGTCAAAGCCCTTTCGAAAATGCCGTTTACATAAGCTAATGAAATTCCGTAGTTAGTGATTGGAACTCCCTGAGACATAGCATTCTGGATTCTTGAGAGAACCTGTTTTCTATTCCAGACGCAGGCTCCGCAGTGTACGATGAGCTTAAATTTTGTCAGATCTTCAGGGAAATTGGTTCCGTGCGCCCATTCGAATTCCGGCTCAAATCCGAGAAATGCCGCAAACTTCCGGGGAATCTGCAGAGTTCCGATATCATCGCCGATGGGATGATGTGTGCAGGCTTCCGCAACAAGCACCTTATCTCCGGGTTTAAGTTGGCTTATAGCTTTCGCACCCTTTGCAAAAGTAAGAAGATCCCCTTTGTAACGGGCAAACAGGGTCGAAAATGATGTGAGAAGCACATTGTCCGGTGTGGATCTCTTAACTCTGTCGAATGCCTGAGAGTCGGTAACCACAATCTTCGGAAGCTCTTTCAGATTGGCTATGGACTGATCCAGCTCGGTTTCCTTAACCACAATACATATCGAATTGTTATCGATTACATCTCTGATGCTCTGGGACTGGGGCAGAAGAATTCTTCCCCTGGGGGCTTCAAAATCGATGGGAATAACGAGAATTGCCGTTTCGCCGGGTTCGATGAGATCCCTGATGATTGGCGGGGATTCGAGGAATGACTGGGGAGCTTTTTCGATAATCTCCTGCCGGAGTTCCTCAACGCCTTCTCCTGTAACCGTTGAAACCGAAAGAACCGATTTGCAGACTTCTTTAAGTTTTGCAACTTCGTCTGCAGATGGCGGGTTTTCATCAACTTTGTTGATTATAAGAATCGTGGGGATTTTCTTTTCGTTGAATTCCTTTACAAGACCGTCTTCGAAATCTCCCCATTGTCCCGTTTCCGTAACGAGGATGGCAAGCTCCGTTGCTTCGATAATCTTTTTTGTTCTTTTGATTCTGAGTTCACCCAGCTCGCCTTCGTCATCAAGCCCTGCTGTGTCGATGAGGAGAACCGGTCCCAGAGGCTGCAGTTCCATAGCTTTTTTTACCGGATCCGTAGTGGTTCCGGCCTCAGGCGAAACGATGGAAACGGAATGACGGGCAATACAGTTGATGAGGGATGATTTTCCCACATTTCTTCTGCCGAATATACCAATGTGAAGCCTGAGACTTTCAGGTGTTTTGCGCATAAATTCGTGTCCTCTCTTATGTTTTTTTCAAGGGGAGGCGATTCTCTATATGAAACAGTCTCTTTTGCCTGATTTAACCTGTTCAAGCATTTCTGAAGCTATGGTTTTCCATTTTTCGTCATCAGATGCATCAAGTTTTTCTCTGATAAGTTTCTCTCCGGCTTCTTTCGTGCGGGGTGAAGCGTAATCGTTGAGATACTCAAGCAGGGTGGAAAGTGCATTGAGGCTGCAATGGTATTTTATATCTCCGGGTTTTGCCATATCCATAAAGTCGTGGCCTGTTCTGCCCAGTCTGTAGCAGGCGGTGCAGAATGAAGGAATATATTTCATTGTTACCAGATCGTTGATAACTTCATCAAGCGCTCTGTGGTCTCCGAGTGAGAACTGGGATGAGTGTTCCTCGAAGTCGTCAACAGAGTATCCGCCGGGGTTTGTCCGTGAACCTGCGGAAATCTGCGAAACGCCTACAGCGAAGGTCTCTCTGCGGATTTTAGGGGTTTCTCTTGTGGACATAATAATTCCGGTGTAAGGAACCGCTATGCGGAGAATTGCCACTATCTTCTTAAACTGTTCGTCAGTTACCGGGAAGGGCGGTTCAACTGATACGCTTGATCCGTCTGCGGGTTCGAGTCTGGGGACGCTGATAGTGTGGGGACCTACTCCGAATTCGTCTTCCAGATGTTTGATATGCTGCATCAGTGCGAGAATTTCGTATTTATAATCATAAAGTCCGAAGAGAACTCCGATTCCAACATCGTCTATGCCTGCCTGGAAAGCTCTGTCCATAGCATAAAGCCTCCAGAGGAAGTTCTTTTTCTTTCCGCCTGTATGCATTTTTTCATAAGTAGGCACATGGTAAGTTTCCTGAAATAACTGGAATGTTCCGATTCCTTTTTCCTTGAGCTGTCTGAACTCTTCAACTTCCAGAGGGGCGATGTTTACATTAACTCTTCTGATGCTTCCGTTGCCCGACTGAACTTTATATACTGTGTCGATGCTTTTGAGAACATATTCGAATCCCTCGTGGGGGTATGATTCTCCGGCAACCATAAGGACTCTCTTATGTCCCTGATCCACCAGATTTTTTACTTCTCTTTCAATTTCTTCCTGAGTGAGTGCTCTTCTTGCAAGTTCCTTATTGGTGGCTCTGAATGCGCAGTAGAGGCATTCGTTTCCGCAAAGGTTCGAAATATACAGGGGGGCAAACATAACGATTCGGTCGCCGTAAATTTTATCTTTTATCTGTCTGGCTGCTGCAAATATATCCTCAAGAACTTCCGGGTCATCACAGTTGAGAAGGCATGATACCTCGAAGAAATTCAGTCCTTCCATCTCAAGCGCTCTTGCCACTATTCTTTTTGCCCATTCACGGCTGCAATCCTTGGTGGCTTCAAGGGTCTTTATTATTAGATCCTCATCAATGAAGTTTTCGAGTTTCTGATTGTTATGATTGTTGTTATTGTGATTGTTGAGTTTAAGCATAATGCTTTCCTTTCTTTGGGAGGCGGCGGCTGCCGTCCGCCTTCGCTTTACCGGTAAGCTCCGGTTGTTCCGGAATATTTCCCGTGCCTGTTTCTCTGCTGATTTGCCGGAAATTCCGGTCTATTTCGCTCAGAATGCATTTCTATAAATCTGCATCCGTACATTTTATTCCTCATGCTGCCTTACAGTCAAGATTTATAATGGCTGTGAATATTTTCACAACCTTTTGACTATAAAATTAACCTCGGAAATTTCGATTTCTTTAAAGCCCGGAATTTAACAAACCTGCATAAAACAACTGATTTTAAATGCATGAACAAAAACCGGACAAAAAAGGTTTCCGGGCGGAGGGAAGAAGATTCTTCATTTTTAAGTCAAATTAAGGTATAATGGTGATACGGAATGATTTACCGATTTTTGCGGGTTATTCCCAAAGCAGCTCTTTAACACATAATCAGAAGGTTCAACCCGAAAGTTTACAAGTATAAAAATATTAAAATCAGGCAGGGGGCATAAATTTGGCTCTTTATTGCGACGACTGCGGCTTTCAAAACAGAGATGATGCAAAATTCTGCAACAGCTGCGGCTTCCACCTCACACCGCATTCACCTGCGCATTCACATTCCGCCGGACCTGTTCTTCTCAACGGAAGATATAAAATTATCAGGGAAGTAAAATCAGGAGCAATGGGATGCGTTTATAAAGCTGAAGATACCGCCCTTGATAATGTTGTGGCGGTAAAAATGCTGTTCAGCAATCCCGGAGGCATGGATTCACAGGATGCAGAAGAGCATTTTCAGAGAGAAGCCAGAATTCTGGCAAAACTCCACCACAAAGGGCTTCCGAAGGTGATTGACTATTTCTCGGCGCCCGATTTGTATGGCAATGGAAATGTGCATTATCTTGTTATGACATTTGTTGAAGGCGAAGATCTTGAAAGCTATATCAAACACGAAAGACTACCTCTCCCTGTGGAAAAAGTGCTTGATATTTCATTTCAAATCCTCGATATACTCAAATACCTGCATTCGGAACAACCGGCAATTATATACAGGGATATTAAACCATCCAACATAATGCTGTCGGGAGATAAAGTCTTTCTTGTGGATTTTGGCATAGCAAGGGTCTTTTCAAACACCCATCAGGGCACAATGGTGGGAACGCCGGGATATGCACCGCCTGAACAATACAAAGGCTTCACCGATAAACGGAGCGATATTTATTCCCTCGGTGTTCTTATGCATTACCTCCTCACCGGGATAGATCCCGAAAACCCGAATGTGCAGCCTTTTACTTTCAGAAAAATTTCAGGCATAAATACAAAAGCAGACCCAAAGCTGTGCGAAATTGTGGAAATAATGGTAAACATTCTTCCCGACAAAAGACTGCAGAGCGTGGAAGATGTCATTAAACACCTGAATAGAATTGATGTAAAGACTAACCTGCCAATCTGGGACAGAATCATTCCACTGAATGATCCGGTTCTGCTGCCATATTCTCTGAGTCTATCCGGTAAAACAAAGGCAAAGGAGATAAATCCCGGAGTATTTCTATTTATCAGCGCTTTCGTTTTTTTGTTCTGGATGGCTGTTATTTCTGACGACTCAAAATGCGAAAGAATTACAAAAGACGGAATAGATCTCTACAATAAAGGCCAGTATAGGCAGTCTGTTACACAATACACCACTGCCCTTGATATAAAAAAGGACCCTCTCGTTTACAGATACAGAGCCTATGCCTGGCTCAGACTTAATGAGACAGAGATGGCTCTTCTGGATTTTAAAACCGCTGCAGCTTTGCTTCCAGAAGATTCCACATCACTATATTACATCGGTGTGCTTCAGTCAGGAAAAGACAATAAAGAAGCTCTTGGAGCTTTGAATAAAGCGATTTCCATTGCACCTGAGTATAAGGAGGCACTGTTTGCCAGAGGCTGCCTTCTTCTGAATATGGGTTCATCCGAACAAGCTTATAATGATTTTAAAAAACTATTTCAGCTTGATCCGAAAAACCGCCGGTATTTTGCAAAACTGGCAGAATCCGGTTATCTGAATAAAGATTATAAGTCTGCTTTATTCTGGCTCGAAAGTGCTGATAAAATAGAGCCGGAGAAAAGTAATGAGGAATTAATGCTTTATGCAAAAATTTACATAGGTCTTGCCAACCCTGAAAAAGCTCTTGAATACCTTAATCAGGCTTCAAAACAAACCCCCGTTTCTCAGGAAATCAGCTACCTTACAGGCTTGTGTTACGAAAAAATGAAAAACTATGAAATAGCAGGAGAGTTTTTCAGAAAAGGGCTTCTTGATTTTAACGACGACAAAACAGAGGAACTGTGCCTGAATAAACTGGCAGACAAAAAGTTCATACCAAACTCCTGTAAAGATGTGCCTGATACTGTTAAAAAAATGTATGCATGTATGGAAACAGGAAAAGAAAAGGAAATAAAAACTTTGTTCGGCAGCAGTTCAGAACTGCAGAACGGAGAACTATCCCGGCTGATTATGGACACAGCCGGAAAAGTTAAGGCAAAAACCGGCAAAGCCAGAATCACCGGCTTAAAAATTATGCTGCCTGAAGCTGAAGCAAGATACGCCAGAGCAATCGTAACAGGAACCCTGGAAATTACAAACCCCAAGGGAAGAAGGATCCTGTTAACAAACTTCAGACATCAAATAAGACTGGAAAAAGAAAAAAAACAATGGATAATAAAAGAACTGGATGATTTGAACAGAAAGTAGGCTGATATGAAATGGGTAAGATGGCGGGAAATTAAAATCGTTTTAGTTGTCATCTTTACAATGATTATCTCCGGGTTTTTATTGTTATCCTTAAAAACCAGCCAGAGTGATACGATTGTTTTTATGGTGTTGGAAAAAGATCTGAAAATCAATATTGCTCCTGCTGAATGTTTTTTTGCTGCAACAGGTGTTGCCAACAGCTTCTTCATACCCTCTGCTGGTGGGGGATTATACTGTATTTCCGTAAACAGGACGGCAAACTCAGTATGTTTCTCTGAACCTGAAAACATAATTTATCAGTTACAGCTCAACAACAAGCAAATCTCAAAATCTATTATAACAACAGGTAAACCGAATATCTCATATTTAAAAATTTCACCTTCAGGTAAATATTTTTGTTTTGTCTCTGAAGAGAGAGTTTATATATTCAATCAGGAAACTCAGCAAATAATTACATCAATTTTATCGGATTTTTCCGGGAAAAATCCAGTTCCGGCCTGGTTTTACAATGAAGATAAACTTGCTGTAGTCTGCTCCGAATCAATAGGTATATACGATATCAAAGGCAAAAGGGAGAAAGAATTCAGGGGGATCTACAGTGTATCAGATGCAAATATCTCTCCTGACGGTGCTTGTCTGGCATACTCGCTGCAAAGCCCCGGCCTTAAACCCGGCAGCACTATCGGGCTGATATCATTGGAAAACGGAAAAACAGAAATCGTGGCAAAAGCCGACACAGGCTTTGTTCCACCACCTTCCTGGTCATCAGACGGTAAAAGTCTCTATTATTCAGCCAATCAGATAATTTTCAGAATGGATCTGAAAGATAAAAAACCAATAAAAATAGGAAAAGGCTTCTGGCCAATTTGCATTCCAAAGCGAGAAAAATAGTTGCGAGACAGGATGAGTGGAAATGAGTTTTTTTAAAAGTATAAATCCGGATAAAATTGTTAAATTCATAATTCTACTATTAATGCTGGCATTTGTGTGGTCAGGGTTTTTATTACTGGAAACAGGCAGTAAAAGAACTTTTTATGCGGTTATTGCTTCTGATAAATTCAGGAAACCGGGGAGTATAGAAGAAAGAGAACAGCCACCTGACAGAGCGTTGATTTTTTCAAAAATCAGGCTCGATAATGGAAAACCAATAGGGGAAAAGTCCGTCACTAAATTTCCGTATAAATATAAATACGGATATGACTATATAAAAAAGCATGATATTGGTGTAAGGAATGCAGGAACAGGTAAAAAAGCCTGTCAATGGTTTTTTGTGGATCGCACTGATTATTGTGATTACAATTTTATCTATTTTTCGCTGGACAAACAGCTTAAAGATAAAGAACTAATCTTTTCCTCAATAAAAGAAGTTATACTACCTGATGTTTATGAAGGCGGTTATGTTGCGGATTCTACCGATACCTCAAAAACAATACTGATGAACAATGGATTCCTGATTGATGTGGAAACCGGTTCAGGGAGGCTAATAACAAATGAACCCGTTGTTTCAGGTGCTAAGTTCTTTGATGGAAAACAGTTTGTCTTATTTTGTCAGGATGTGGATAAATGCGAACTGATGACAATTGATACAAATGGGAAAATCAGGAAATACCCTGCAGGTCAGGTCTATTCGTCCGGGTTTTACCATCCTTCAATTAATCTGCCTCTGACTGTTTCTCCTGATGGAAAGATCGTTGCGTTAAAAGCATATTTTCCTGAAGAGTCAGATGAAAAAAAGTCTGAAGAAAAAAATAAAATGTTATGGCTATGCCTGTTCGATTCATCTACAGGAAAAATAGAAAAACGGATTCCGGAAAAATATAATTTTGAATTTCGCACAAGAACATTTCTGGAATGGAACCCGGCTCATAATTCAACATTGATAGCATCAGGGGATGAATCATCAGGAGTGATCATTTATGATATTAAAGATAACACTTCTATCAGAATCTCATATAAAGCTCCGACTGCATTGAGATGGATGGATAATGGAAAATATCTCGGTTACATCATAGACGGTCAGGCATTTATCTATGATCTTAAAACCGGAACAAATACACTTCTGATGAAAGATAAGGATGCATTCGATATTCTGTGGGTTTGGGAAAGGGATAAACAATAAACCCGAAGCTGAAATATTATACCGCCACACTCCGGTATCAGTCTGTCTATCCCATCTTCTGCTTATCCTCTTCAAATGGTTTTTCGAAGCCTTTTTTGAAGCTGTAGAGCATCAGGCAGAATGTGGATACAAGCAGGAGGAGCATTATTCCGTTTATGGTGCGGTTTATATTGACGCCGGGAGCGTTTGCTTGTTTTAGTCTGTCTGCTTTTGCTTTGTCGTAAGCCTCTTTGTCTTTCAGTATGGTAAAGGCAAAAGTTCTGTTGAGGGGGTATGACCCCACATTAAATGAACCCGGGCTTGAACCCTGGGGAGGGATTACATTTGTGATTTTTCTCACGGTAAAATTCAGTTCCGCTTCCAGCTTTCCCGGCGGATAATCTTCAGGAACCCTGAACTTAACCATAGCTGTTTTTATTCTCTCTCGTTCGGCAGAGTCAAGCTTTATTGAAAAATCGATGGTTTTGGGGATTGTGCCGCCTCCGAAAACATAAAACTCAGTGGCGGAGGGATCGGAACGTGTATATACTTTTCCAGTGTCAACGGGGCTTGAAACCCCTTTTGTATCATCAAAATCAAAATCTTTTGCGGCCATTGCTTTTTTGTATTCCAATACCGATCCTGTATCGGGGTTTTTTAGTGCCATTTTCAGTTTTTCGTAATACCAGTGGATCTGATCGTTTCCCAGAGGATCACATTCCCTGAGATCAATAACTCCCCATCCGCCGGGATATACTGCTTCAGTATTGAATTCAACCGCTGTTTTTTTAATAGCTCCCCCTTCGTCGGCAGAAGAAAGAACACCGTTGGAAATCAGAATGTATTCTGTAAAAAACAGAGCGCAGAATATGAGAAGAAGCAGGCATCCCCATGTTATGGCTGTATTCGGAGGCGGTTTCTGTCCGGTTTTTCCCGGCTGTGTTTCAGTCCCGGCAACATTCTGAGCATTTTCCCCATCCATCGGGGAAACATTATCCGGCATCGGCTTTTCAGGTTTAAACATCTAAAAAACCTCCCCGTCCGGATTTGATAACAAGTTTAAGATACTTTTAAAAAACATAAAACCCCCATAATCAGTAAATCTTCCATCCCTGTGCGTTTCATTACTCTGTATATATACCCTGAACAATGCGAATTTGATATAGCTTTTAAACAATCTCTGCAATCACGAACATTAACTGTGTGTTTTTAGCGCGCGAAAAACCCGGGGCGGTTAAGTTGGTTATTCTTTTTGTTATTCCTCTTCCGCCGGGGGTTTGGGGGAGTTTTTTTCGTTGATTGTCATTTTCAGGTCTTCCCTGTTCAGGGCTGCCAGTTCGAAATCGGTGGTCATTACAAGTGCCTGTATGAAGCAGGATTCGACGCATTGTCCGCAATAGATGCAGCGGTCAAGATCGATTTCAGCTTCGAATTTTTTGTCGCCCACTTTTTTTATTTTGATAGCTTCAGAGGGGCAGTCTTTTGTGCATAGCATGCAGCCTTTGCATCTGTGGGGTAGAAATTGAAGTTTTCCTCTGAAATGTTCCGGCATTTCTGCTTTTTCAAAGGGGTAGTTGGTAGTAGCCGGTGTTTTGCCGACATGTTTGAGGACTTCGGATATCATTTTGCCGGGTCTTTGCATATTATAGTAACACTCCCTTTAGGATTACACATACCACGATTTGGAGAAACGCTGCCGGAGCCAGGTATTTCCAGCAGAAATCCATCATTTGTTCAATTCTGAGCCTTGCAAAAACTGATCTGAGCAGAGCAAGGAGAAATATTACAAATACCACTTTGAGAATATACAGTATAAAACCGAGTACAGGATTCAATCCGAGTCCGAAGGGGAGAAAAACCGCTGCCACGAGGGAAGCTCCCACTACCATTTCGATGTCTATTGCCATACGGAAAAAAGCAAGAAGTCTTCCGCTGTATTCGGTGAAACTTCCAGCCACAATTTCCGTTTCAGCTTCAGGTATGTCAAAGGGCACTTTTTCCAGTTTTCCCAGAAGAGCTATCAGAGCTACGGCAAAACCGAT
Source organism: Bacillota bacterium (assembly GCA_021287065.1). Taxonomy (GTDB): domain Bacteria; phylum Vulcanimicrobiota; class JAJTBE01; order JAJTBE01; family JAJTBE01; genus JAJTBE01. Next base: position 9,495 of record JAJTBE010000196.1, on the reverse strand, counting down.
AATGTTGAAGGGCAGAAGCCACAGATGGTTGTTGAAAAACACCGTCATTTCGCTTAATGACCAGGTGTGGGCAAGAATTGCCGGAGATAGTATAGCGAGAAACAACGGCACTTCGTATGCAAAAAGCTGGGTCAGGTTTCGCATTGCGCCGATGGTGGCATAAAGCGAACGGGAATACCATCCGCCGAGGAAGAACGAAATCGTGGGGATTGTCAGCAGATATACAATCACAATAATATCCCCTTCGAATGAAAACAGCGCTTTGTTGTCCCACATGGGAATATAGAAAGACGCAGTAATCACCGATGCAAGGGCCAGAATGGGCATTAGCTTGAAAACAAAGGGGTTGGCGCATTCGGGCACAATATCTTCCTTTGCCACAAGTTTTATAAAATCCGCAAAGGGTTGAAACCATGGGGGACCCTTCCTGTTCTGGAATCTTGCATAAAGAATTCTGTCAAGATATTCAGCTATCATAGCGAAAACTGTCAGAAACAGAAACCCGGGGAATATTATGATTTCCAGAATCTGGACTGCCATCAAACTCTCTCCAGTCTTTTCATCAATTTTTTATTAAGGTCGGTAAAATCGATACCTCTTCTGCGGTACCAGTCGATGCTGAAATTTCTCAGACTTCCCGGATTATGCATCTCTGTTGCGCCGCCCCTTATGTTTCTTACAGCCATTCTGTCTGTGCATGAAAAACAGGGGTCGATGGCGGCAATGACGATTGGTACATCCGCAAGATAATCGCCTTCAAGCATTTTTGATACTGCTGAGAGGTTTGCCAGAGTCGGCGCCCTGACTTTCACCCTGAAAGCTTTGTCTGTGCCGTTTGCCTTTACATAATGCACATCCTCGCCTCTGGGGGCTTCATACCTGCTTATTGCTTCACCTGCAGGTATTTTTCTGGGTCCTTTTTTTCTGATTGGTCCATCGGGCATATTTTTAATAAGCTGGCGAACCAGTTTGTAGGATTCCATAAGTTCACCGAGCCTTACCAGTGTTCTTCCGTAAACATCATTGTGGTCGTCGGTGATAACATTGAACTCAAGTTCTGCATAAGCGGCATAGGGGTCGTCCCGGCGGACATCCTGATCCACTTTTGACGCTCTGGCAGTGGGACCAACAGCTCCCAGCCTTGTTGCGTCTTCGTAAGATATGGAACCGGCTCCGGAAAGCCTTTTGATAAGGGTTGTTTCCTGCAAGCCCAGTTCGATGTAGTATTTTGTTCTTTCCTCAAGATCGTCCATTGCTTTAAGAATTGCATCCGCCTGCTCCGGGCTTATATCCCTTTTGACTCCGCCAATTGAGTTCATACCGTAATTAACTCTGTTTCCGGAAACCATAGCAAGGATATCCATTACAATTTCCCTGTCTCTCCAGCTATACATCAGGAGAGTGTCAAATCCGATTTCGTGCCCTGCTACTCCAAGCCAGAGCAGGTGGCTGTGTATGCGTTCGAGTTCGCCGAACAGAGTGCGGATATACAAACCTCTCTTTGGAACTTCAAGCCCGGCGATCTCCTCGACAGCCTGAATAAATGCGGTGGAATGGGAATGGGAGCAGATTCCGCATACCCTTTCAATCAGATAGGCACTCTGAATATAAGTAATCTCTTCACAGCGTTTTTCAATGCCTCTGTGGTTGTAGCCAAGCCTCATGTTGGCTTCGCAGATTCTTTCGCCGTCAACGGTAATTATAAAACATTCCGGTTCTTTAAGCGCCGGGTGCTGGGGACCTATTGGTATGGTAAGTTTTGACATTCTCTTTCCTCCTGATCCTGCCGGAAGCCTCGGTTAGGCTTTCCTCAAATTTTCACTACAGGCGGATTCGGGCTATGGTTTTGCGTCCAGCATTTCTCTTTTCCATTCTTTTCTCAGCGGATACTGTCCTTCGGGCCAGTCATCAGGCAGCGGATAGCGTTTGCCTTCCGGAAGCCCCTCCATTTGAACCCCCAGCATATCCACCAGTTCCCGTTCGTAAAAAACAGCGCCGTTAAACAGATTTGAAATAGTTTTCATAACAGGGTTTTCTTTTGGCGTTTTCGATTTCAGGTTGAGCATGGTTCCGTCTTTTCTTGCGAGGTGATATATGGCGACAATGCTTTCCCCTTCATCAAGCCCGGTGATTGTAGTCAGAATATCAAAATCCATTTTGGAGGCAGCATATTCGATAGCTTTGAGAAAATCTTCAATTTCAACAGGTTCGGTAAAGAGCCGCCTTTCCCGGGGAATTATGATCTTGTCTTTCAGAAAATCAAACTTTTCTTCCAGTTCTTTTTTGATTGCCTCTTCGTTAGCCATTTGCAGCCTCCTGATTGGATTCCGGTTTTGTATCGCCATTTTTGGGTTTTTCCCAGGGTGCTTCTATTTTGTCAGGTTTCGAATGCTTCTTGTCAGGTTCTGCCGGAACTGCTGCTGCTGCTGGTGGTTCTGCTTCTTCTTTTACAGGCGTTGTTGTTTCTTCAGATGTTTTCTGTTCTTCTTTTTCTTCGTTTGCTTCTGTCCCGGAGGGAGCAGGTTTTTCCGGGGCTGGTTCATCTTTTTCAGGAGCAGATTTCACCTGCTGAGGTGCTTTTTCTTCCTGAATGGGTGCTTCTTTTTGGGGAGGGTCTTCCTTTACTTTCTGTTCTGCCGGTTTTTGAGTAATTTCAACCTCAAGATAGGGGGCAGCTTCTTCTGTTTCATGTTCTGCTTCGTCCTCGTCTTCATCGTTTATACCCGCCGGTTTAGCTGCGGGAGCCGGATTTTCAAGGCTTGAAAGAAGTTTAACCACACCGTCGATTATTGCCTCAGGCCTTGCGGGACAACCGGGAATATAGGCGGAAACCGGTATTACGCTGTCAATACCGCCTTCAATATTGTAGCATCCGCTGAATACTCCCCCTGAACAGGCACAGGTCCCCACTGCCACCACAAATTTGGGTTCCGGCATCTGTTCGTATATGCGGATAAGCCTGTCTTTAATCTGTCTTGTAACAGGTCCTGAACACACCAGAACATCCGCATGTCTGGGCGTTCCCCTGATGATAACCCCAAAACGCTCCAAATCAAACCTCGGAGTGAGCGACGCCACGATTTCAATATCGCATGCGTTGCAGGCTCCTGTGTTGAAATGGATAATCCATGGCGATTTAATTCTCGCCCAGTTAACCAGTTTTTCTAAGAATTTCAACGGTCAGCGACCTCCTGTTGAAAGAAAAAGGTTAACTCTTTTTCTTTCTATATAATATCATCAGAGCAACCACTGCGCCTATGATAAAAAGCACATCAACCTCAACAATCTGAGGGCTGATTCTGCCTGCCGGCAGTGTGGCAAGCAAAAGAGCTACAACATGCATTATTGTGAAGAAAAATGCAAATGAGAAAAACTGTCCGTATTCCGGAGCTATATTGTGGTTGGCGACATCCTCGCCGCACGCATAGGCTTTTCCCTGACCCTTGGGTTTGTCTTTGTTTTTGAACGACAAAAACGAAAAACTGTAGATCTGAAAAGCTACAAATACCATTACTATGAAAAACGCTATAGGCGGCAGAAGAAGCAGATTATCCACAATTTCACCTATCCTTTTAGATTGCTGATGTTTTTCACGTTCAGCGATCCGTATTTCTTCCTGATGGAAAGTACTACACCGGCAGCTACTGCAATAACAACCACTTCAACCACTATCAGATTGATAATCAGTGCCTGGGCAGTTGCTATATGGCCAGTGGAATAACCGGCTACTATTATCAGAAGGGTTGCCGCTTTTGTCAGAAGCTCCAGCCCTATAAGAACCTTAATCAGGTTTTTTGTAACAGCTACAAGGTATATGCCGCACAAAAAAACCAGAATCACAAAGGTGTTGTATAGCCAGAAAAGGGAAGCTGCATCTTTACTCATTCGCATCTTTCTCCTTGAATAATACGACTACACCAAACACTCCCGCCATAATAACCAGCAGCAAGCCGATTATGTCGAAAAGCCTCTGGTTCCAGAGAACTTCCCTCACATCGTTAACCGCCTGTGACGGAGGCGCTGTAAATATCAACGGAGCCTGCAGGAAGTAGATAACAAGACCTGCAGCCACAATGATATATGGAAGAACGCCATAACGGAGTTTTCTTTCATGATCCGCCTGTTGCTCTTCTTCCTGTGTATGAACCCTCGAAAGACTGATGGCATAGACAAAAATAACCGTAATAAGCCCTGCACAGACCGACAGTTCAAACACTGCAGCCAGCGGCGCATTAAAACGGAACATCATTATGGTCAGAAGAATACTAACGACGGCAAGACCAAAAGCACACTGCAGAAGGGATCTCCTCACCGCAGCAAACACTGAAAAGCCCGCCATCATAAACAACAACACATAATCCAGCATTGTCATACCATAACCTCTCTTCGGAACTCTTCCCGGAATGCCTGAAATCTGTCAGGGCACTCCATTTTATATCCCTGTTTTATATTTCCCCTTTGGTCAACTCATAGTTCAAACCGTAAATACCCCTAAAAAATATGACTCATTGGAATCAGAGTATTATTTGATAACAGAGGGAACAGAAGACCTACCGCCACTGTTATCAGAGTCAGGATAATTGCCGGCAGAATCAGTCCGAACTCAGCTTCGCAGAGTTGTTCATAACCTTCCGCCAGCTTGCCGAAGAATGCTTTTCTTTGAAGCACAAGGAAATATCCGAGAGTAATCACGCTTGCCAATACGGCAGCTCCGGCAAATACCGGATGTCCCGAATTCCATAGTGCCACAATGATGATAAGTTTGCTCCAGAACCCGGCAAGGGGCGGAATGCCCGCTGTTGACAGGCACGCAATAAGGGAAGTGAGACCCGTAAAGGGCATTTTTTTGGAAAAACCGCCCATTTTGTCAAGATCTCTTGTCCCTGCCTGTTTTTCCACAGCAGCTGAGTTCACAAAGAGCTGGGCCTTGAAAATCGAATGATTGAACAGGTGGAACATTGCTCCGATCAAGCCCAGTTCCGTTCCCGTACCAAGGCTTATCACTATATAGCCCACCTGGCTTATACTTGAATATGCCAGCATACGCTTGAAGTCTTTTTGCCCAAGGGCTGCCAGCGCACCCACAAAAATTGTAATTATACCCACAAACAAAAGTATGTTCTTTATAGAACCGCTGAATCCGAAGACATTGTTTACGATTCTGATTAAACTGTAGATACCTGTAGTTTTGGTAACAATACCCGCAAGAATAACCGATGCCGGAGCCGGTGCGGATGAGTATGCATCAGGCAGCCATCCGTGAAATGGAACCAGACCGCCTTTTATCAGAAGACCTGCAGTAAACAAAGCCAGAGCTGCTGTCAGAATCAGGTTTTCATTGTTGGCATGCACAGCCCGGTTTATTGCTTCAAATGATGTGCCTCCCGATACCATGAACACAAGGGCTATTGAAGCAAGAAGCAATACGGTGGCAACAGCGGAAAGAACGATGTATTTGAATGATCCTTCGAGAGCGTCTTTGTCTCTGAAGAATGCAATCATTATAAAAGATGTAACTGCAGTAATCTCGAGGAATATATACAGGGTGAAAACATCAGTGGTCATTACAACCCCGTTCATTCCGGCAAGAATAATAATTATCAGGTTGGAAAAATTAGCCAGATCGCCTTCATCCTTAATCATATGCTTTGCAACCATCAGCGCACAGAATGCCACAATACCGATTGAAAGCAGCATCACAAGAGTCAGGTTGTCAGCTTTCAGATTAAATTTGAAATACTCTTCTATCGGGTCAAAATGTCCTTCCCAGATAATTTTATCCGATGTAAGCACAATGTATGCCTGCATTAATGAAAGCATCACTGCGTACCAGAATGTTGTCCTGCGAGCGTTTTTAAACGGCAGGTTGACCAGTATAAGCCCTATAAGGGGGACTAAGATAAGAAGTGTAGTCACTCCGGTTCCTCCTGCTCCCTGTTACCACATCAGGAAAAATACAACAATAAGCGTCAGTCCTAAAATACTCCACATCAGATACACTGCGTAACTGCCGTTGTGAAGCTCCCTTATCCAGTAGGAGATACTCTCTGCGGTTTTAACCGCAAATACTTCATAAATCCAGTCAACAGCTTTGTCCACAAATCTGGCGGCAACTGAGAGCCAGAGCATGAGCTTCATACCAATTTCATAAGGATCAAAAACTCTTCTCTCCGCCATAGCGTATATGCCTTTAAGCCCCGGAGCGTAATGGATGTGATCCGACGCCCCTGAACCTTTACCCGTTTTCTTTACGCCGTACATGTGGTTGAGATATGCAAGCCCAAGCACGACGAGAGTCATCACCACAAGGAAAGCGCTGTGGGGAAATCCTGCAAAATTATGTCCCTCAAGCCGCTCTCCCAGAATAGGCTGGATGAGGTTGTTGAGGGGCAGGGGATTGTAAACCCCAAACAGCACGCACAGAAATGCCAGAACAATCATAGGCACAAGCATACTCAACGGAGCTTCCTTCACTTCCTGTTTTCCCGAAGGTTTATCCAGATAGGCTGCATGCCCCAGCTTCAGGAATGATGCAGCAGTGAGGAATGAACCGAGAAGAGCTGCGGCATAGAAAATCCATCCTCTTTCCAGCGCGCCGTCATATACCAGTTCCTTTGAGAAAAACCCGTTAAACGGCGGTACGCCGGAGATGGACGCCGCCGCCACTATAAAGCATGTAAATGTAATGGGCATAGTCTTTGCCAGACCACCCAGCTTTTTCAAATCTGTGGTTCCTGCCTGCTTTTCAACGGACCCCCCTGTGAGAAACAGACAGCATTTATACATTGCGTGGTTTATCATATGGAAAATTCCGCCGACTATGCCCGCAGGCACGCCTGTTCCTATGCCGAGGATCATATATCCCACCTGACTGATGGCGTGGTATGAAAGAAGCCTTTTGTAATCGGTCTGGATAAGAGCCATCATAACCGCCAGCAGAATTGTAACCGCTCCGATAACCATCAGCAGTGTACTCAGCCATGATTCCGGAGTGAACTTAAACAGATCCAGAGTGATCCTTGAAAGAAAATAAATTCCCACCAGTTTTTCCAGAGCAGCAGGCACAAAAGCCATAAACGGCAACGGAGCATCGACGGCTGCGTCGGGAATCCAGCTGTGAAAAGGCATGGACCCCGCCTTTGCCGTAGCGCCGATCATCATAAAAATGAACGCTGCTATGGCAAGCCCCTCAAGGGGAAGGTGTATTTTGGTCATATTAAGGGAACCTGCCAGACTGCCTGTGAGAGCTATTCCCAGCATCATACAGACATCGGCGACTCCCGATATTACAAAAGCTTTAATAGCGCTTGGATATGCATCTTTGTGTCCGATATAGATAAGCCCGAAGAGAACAAGGAGAAGCCCTTCCCAGAAGAAGAGCATCAGAACCAGATTTTCCGCCAGTGCAGCTCCGTTTACAAAACCAAGTGTGATAAGAAAGTATGAATAATACTGATTAAGACTGTTTTTGCCCTCCATAAATGCTATTGAGTAAAGCCCAACCAGAAAACCGAATCCTGCGGCGGCAAGAAGAATAAAACTGCTGAAATGGTATAATCTAAGGGAAAAATCAAATCCGAAACCTGCCCATGGCATATTGAAGACCATTTCCTTGTTAAAGAGCATAACCGCAATGATAAGGTTGGCGGTAACCGCCAGCATTGTAAGCCCTTCTTTAACGCCCTTTGCATTTGTAACAAACAGGGCGATTATTGCAGCAACAACCGGTATGATAACCGGGTAAAGCAGTATCTGGTCCGTCATCTTATCACCATCCCCGTCATCTGAGTAACAGCGGAACTGACTATATCCGAAGGCAGTGCGATGAATATGCCTGCAGCCAGTGAAAGAACTGCCAGCAGAGCAACGCTGAACACCATACCCGGCGTTCCCTCCTTGCCGTCCGGTTCAGTATTGACTTTCCCGAGGAATATCATCCTGAAAAGTCTGAAAAGATATATCATAGTCATGAATGCGCCGATAACAAACACATAAGTAATTGCCATCTGTCCGCTTCCTGCGGCTCCGGCGATGACCATATATTTACTGAAAAATCCCCCGAATGGCGGAATCCCCATAACGGAAAAAGCGCATAGCAGAAACGCCGCAGCGGTAACCGGCATTTTTTCAATAAGCCCGCCCATCTTCGTAATGTCTTTTGTGTGGGTCTGATGCTCAATAATACCTGCGCAAAGGAATAATCCGCCTTTTGCCATTCCGTGCATCAGTATGTAAAGAAGCCCTCCTGCAAGACCCATCCCGTTTCCTATGGAAAGCCCGAGGAAAATAAAACCAATCTGACTGATGGTGGAATAGGCGATTATTCTCTTCATGTCAGTTTCCACAAATGCAGCCCCTGCTGAAACAATAGCGCTTGTTCCTGCTATTACAGGCACTATTACATGCCAGACATCCGAGATCTGGAATGTTGCCACAAAGAGCCTTGCGTAAACATAAACGCCGATTTTGACAAGAACTGCCGCATGGAGAAGGGCAGTAACCGGCGACGGAGCGACGCCCGCGTCAGGAAGCCAGGTGTGGAGGGGCAGAGTGGCTGATTTGGCAAGAATTCCCATCAAAATAAAAGCTACGGCTGTATCAGATATCGGTGTGTGCTGCAGCCTTTCCTTAATAACCGTCAAATCGAAGGAACCTGCCTGCTGATAAACCATAATAAACCCGAGAAGCATCATCAGCGAACCGAATACCGTAACAAGAAACGCTTTGTCCGCTTTGAGCACAATCTTTTTATCCCTGAAGAACCCTATAAGCCTCCAGCTTGCTATTGCCGTTACTTCCCAGAAGACATACAGCACAAGCAGATTGTTGGAAAATACGAGGCCCATCATAGATCCCAGAAACAGGCAAACCATCCAGTAATATTCATTCTGATGTTCATAGTGGCTTATATATCCGAACGAATAAAAAACGATGATAGCGCCGACCATCGACGATACCATCGCCATAAAAACCGCAAGTTTGTCCGCAAGGAAAATACCGGATCCCAGAATATTGGGCATAGCAATAGATATATTGGTCCCGCTCATCACAACGGGTAAGATTGACATGGAAAAAATCAGGGAGCATCCGACAAATATAAGACACAGAATGTTTCTGGCTGAAGTGGAAGCAAGTCCGAGGAGAGGGAGAATAAAAGAACCAGCAAAAGGAAGAAGAATGATCAATAAAAGCAGCAATCCATTATCCATATTATACCGCGTCTCCCTATTTTATATTTGTGCTAAGTCTGATACTTATTAACCGGTTGAACCTCAGGCGCCCCCGCCTGACCCGGATGGTAACCAATGCCACTGAATTAGCAAAATGTACCCAAATCCCCAAGCCCAATACTCCTGTTTTTCAAGGAGGGAGGTTCGGAGGGAAACCCGCTTTTCCAAAAAAGCGTGGTTCTCTCTGACGGTCCCCAAATCCCCACGGTCCCTGGTCGGTCCCCAATTCCAAAAGTTTTGGGATGGAGGTCCGGAGGAAACTTTT
>JAJTBE010000182.1 GCA_021287065.1 Bacillota bacterium | reverse complement strand
GGGGGACCGTGGGGTTTGGGGACCCTCAGAGGGAACCACGCTTTTTTGGAAAAGCGAGGTTGCCCTCCGAACCTCCCTCCTTGAAAAACAAGAGTATTGGACTGTGGATTTGAGTAAATTTTACTAATTCAGTGGCATTGGAGGTTTTCTGGCGGTTGGCGAGAGGTTGTTGCGGAAGAGCACATTGGCTCTCCCCTACAGGAATTCCTATATCGATTGAAGTTTATGTCGGTATGCAAAAAGCAAAATAAAAGAGGGCAGAAAAATGATGCACTGAAAGTTTTTGCCGGAAGGGGGTGAGTTACTTTTTCTTTATCTTATCTGCCGGTATTACCACTCTGAATCCGTAAAGGTTGCACCATTTTTCCGGATCGTCGCCGTCTCTTGCCGTCGTTCTTAATCTGTCGGATTTTTCAAAGAATGAGCCTCCCCGCATTGAACGATCGTCCCCTTCGCTTTCGTTTACAGGGTTCTTTCCGGGGCTGTTTTTATAATAATCTTCACTAAACCAGTCGATACACCATTCCGCTGCATTTCCCGCCATGTCCATTACGCCGAATGGGGATTTTCCCTGAGGGAAGCTTCCCACAGGCAGGGTTCCGTACCAGATGTTATTATGTTTTTCCAGTTTAGCTGTCTTATCCCTCAGTTTTTTCATATCTTTATTATTACAGAGTTCAGGATCCCATTTATTACCCCAGGGATATTTTCTGCCGTCTGTTCCTTTTGCGGCAATTTCCCATTCAGCTTCTGTGGGAAGTCTGCCGCCTGCCCATTTTGCATAGGCACAGGCGTCATTGAAGGATATTTCCGTTACAGGGTGATTCTGTGTGAAGTTGTTATTGAGAAGCTGCCATTCACCCTCAGGTTTGTATCCAGATTCCTGCACAAACCGGTTAAACTGTGCGTTTGTTACTTCATACACATAAATATAATAAGAATCCAATTCCACTTCATGAGCCGGCTTTTCTTCCTTACCAGCTTCACTGTCTGACGATAATGCGCCTATGTTGTATTTTCCCCCTGGAATGAGAACCATTGGAGCATCATCAGTTGTGTTGTTTTTCTGTCTTGGGAGTCCTCCCGTCTTTATCAGCGGATCATCAGGGACGATTATAGCGGTATTGTTCATTACTCCCCGGAATCCGATGCTTAGTGAGGGCTTTGCAGGATCGCGACCCTCCCGGGCCATAATCGCGCAGTTTTTCACCGGAGATTCAAAACTGCCCCCTTTTACTGTGCGAAACTTTGTACCCTTTGATATTACAGGGTTCTTAGGATCCATGTTGTCGAAAGGTGAAGGTGAGAATATATCAAGGCACCATTCGGAAGCATTGCCTGAAAGATCGTTTATTCCGAATACTGAAGCTCCCTGCGGGAAGCTTCCTCTTGGCATTATTCCCCTGCCTTTTTCAAGGACAAAGATTTTATCCCCTTGAAGTCCTGTGCTGCCTTCGCAGTTGAGTCTTGTTAGATCTTCTTCATTTCCCCAGGGGTATATATTCGGAGTGCTGCCTCTGCCTGCTTTCTCGAACTGCGCTTCTGTGGGGAGCATTACACCTGCCCAGCGGCAGTATGCCAATGCGTCTTCCCAGGAAATGCCGACGACCGGCAAATCTCTGTTTATGCCTTCAGGGAGTTTCTTTTCCTGATCCAGATAGTTGCTGACTCCGCCTTCTGATTTTTCTTCCCGGAGCAGGATTTTCCACTCCTCACCTGCGTTATAACCGGTTACCGCTGTAAATTTTCTGAATTGTCCGATGGTAACTTCGTTTTTATAAATGTAACAGGAATCGAGGTAAACCTGTTTACCTTTTCCATTGGGATCGCCCATATAAAATCTGCCTGCAGGCACTTCGATCATTTCCGCTCCGTCAACGGGGTTGATTTTGGTGCCTTTGGCAGGCGGCATAGGAGTGCCTGTTTGTGCGTTTTTTCCTGCCGGTGTTTTTGGTTTTGGTGAAATAAACCATACAAGTGCTATGGCCGCAATTATGCCTGCTATAATAAAGGGGAGTATTTTTTTCATTTTACCGAATCCTGCGAATCATCATCGTCTTCTTTGTCGGGAAGTCTGAAAACAGCAATCGCCGCTCTTTTTTCGACTCCCCTGTTGCCTTCGTTTTCCATCTCCGACCAGATTTCTTCATAGCTGCCCGATGGTGTCAGTTTTGTGCCAAGTGTTGATAAAGCTTTATTGTAAAGCTCTTTTCCTCTGCCCGGATATTTGAATTCGAAGTCTCTCTCATGAACAATTATAATTTCAAATCCCCGTTTTTCAACCGCCTGTATATTTTCATCGGTTAACGGTGAAGGTTCTGCCCCGACGCTGATGGAGTTGAGCCATCCTATGAACGGCATCATGTCGTTTTCCGGTCTTTCCGCAAGTTTACCAGCTTCCGTTGGTTCAAATATTTTTCCGGGAATAGCTGTTGGTGCGCCCGGAAGTCTTTTCCCGTGGATACTCTGATAGTAATATGTTGTTTCAACAGGGGGCATGGGGATTTCAAACACACCGGACATCATTTCGTCCTTTGCAGTATCAGTGTAAACTGCAGGCGGAACCGCTGTGCTTGATACAAGGGGGAATGTATGGGATGAATACATCTGAAAAACGCAAAGTGTGGTAATTATGGTAAAAGAAGCTGCTCCTGTAAGTGAAGCTTTATTTTTCAGAACTCCGGAATTAAGTTTTTCCAGAAGCCAATTGAGATTAAGGCTCAGAAGGACTGCTCCGGCGACGCTCATAAATCCCATCCATCTGATGGGGGAGAAGAGTCTTGAGAATGCGGGGACATATTTATAAAATATGGCGTATGGCATAACAACGGGTTTTCCCGCTATAAGGAAGTATCCTCCGTTCAAGCCTCCGGTTTTGAGATAAGGTCCGAGGGCAAGCATGGAGAAGAAGAGCAGTGCGGTTATCCAGAGCCAGGGTGTCGGTCTTCTGAAAAACAGGGGTAATAAAATGATTATTGTAAAAATCAGAGGTATGTAGATTCTACCTTTCAGCTTAAAGGGGAAAAATAGTTCTGCTGAGTCCCAGTTATAGCGTCTTATGGAAGCTTCAGTGTCTGCATCAAGGTTTGAGTCGTGTTCTTTACCGAGGATAAGGTTCAGTGATGGGAGTCCGGTTCCGAAGCGGGTTTCGGGCAAGCCTTCTTTTCCTAAAGCCATTTCGATGTAGCGGAGGCAGAATGGTACTGTAATTGCCGCAAAAAGGATAATTATTACAACAGTCCTCGTCAGAAAAGAGCGGTTGAAATTCTTTCTTTCTGCTATAATGTGTCCGATTATGAATAAAAACAGGAAGAAGAAAAGGGACATGCCGTAGAACAGATATAGTGCGGAAGTTATACCAAGCCAGAATCCTGCGAAGAAGGTATGTTTCCAGCTTCCGGTTCTGTAAGTTTCGAAAAGGTGGATTACAAAAAGCGGCATTGCAAAGAGTATTGCCTGTCGGATTCTACCGGAAGCTATCTCATAAAGAATATACGGATTGAGAATAAGAAAAGCGCCTCCTGCAAGCGCAGCAGCTTTTGATGATCTGAAATATCTGCACATAGCATAGCCTGCCATGCCGTTGAGAACCAGAATCAGCAAAACCTTGATATTATAGTATAGCGGCGCTCCCGATAATCCCTCAAGGGGCATCGAAAACAGTATCAGATCAAATATATTGCCTGTTTCAGGATAGTTGCCTGCTGTAAGTGCGGTTTTTACGACAAGCCAGAGGTTGGAGGGATGAACCGACGCGGCGGACGCAATAAGCTTTTTCATCCACCAGAAACGCCAGAGCCAACCCTGTAATTCACCACTGCCGATGTAAGCTGTTGAAAATTTCAACATAAGAGAATATACGGGGATAATGGCAAGCATCAAAAAGAGAAGCCCTGCAAGGAAGTATTCAGAAGCTTTTTTAAACTTATCTGATTTAAACCATCCCTGTATCATAACACTTCACCGATGTAGTATTGGGACCGGGGACCGGGGGACCGTGGGACCGTGGGACCGTGGGACCGTGGGGACCGTGGGGATTCTGGAGGGGGCTTTTTTGAAAAAAAGTCCCCTCCAGACCACCCTCAAAAAACTTTTATAGCATCATTTTTCGATTGCTGATAATTCAATTTTCTGCATATCGATTATTGTGGCCTTTTTTTCCTCTGACAGTCCTCAAACTCCCAATGCCACTGAATTAACAAAAAATTACTCAGATCCACAGTCCAATACTCTTGTTTTTCAAGGAGGGAGGTTCGGAGGGTAACCTCGTTTCTTCAAAAAAGCGTGGTTCCCTCTGAGGGTCCTGATTCCCAGAGTTTTCTCCTTACCAGCGGGCGTCATCCCAGGGGTTGTGTTTTTTTTCGTATAGTTTGCTTCCGGGGATTTCCAGTTCCTCGTTGAATTTTTTCTCAGTATTCCTGCCGCTTCTGTCGAAAACATATACCCCTTCTTCATCACCGACGGAAACATATCTCTCATACATTTTACCTTCATCATCCATATATGTTTCCAGTTTCAGGAATGAATGCTGATCCAGTCCCACGCAGAGATGTGATTTGAACCTGTGAGCCAGATATGTAGCTGTGTCCGGATCCGTATGTTTAATACGATCATGGCAATGGGGGAATACAGTCAGTTTTGTAATGAGTCCGAATCCGTTGTCGAAGAATTCGAAATCGGCGTCGGGATCCGGATAATTGAGATCCACCCATCCGTACAGGATGATCTTATCACACAGAACATCAGAACCTGCTGAAACTGTGTAGAAATTTGTCCCATGGGCGAGGGCTTTGAGAAAAGCTCCTTTGAGTTTGAAGAAATTGAGTCTGTTGCAGAGAACCGCCACATTACCGCCAAAAATAAAGATAGAATTGGCTGAGGCGATTCTTTTTTCCAGTTTTTCCTTTATTGCTTTGTATGTGGGGTTGTCTGAGATTTTTGATCTTTTGAAGAAATAGTCGTCGATTTCCTGACAGATCTGCACCATTTCATTATCTATATCCACGATTGCATTCATTGTGTGCTGAATGTCCCTGCAGAAATAATGGAATAAGTGTTGTCTTGTGTCTTTTTCCGGAAGAAGGAGAACTTCCTGTTCCACATTATAATCAAGAAGCTGGGCAAGGCTTACTCCCGGGAAGATTGTTCTTATGTGCTGAGTGTTTTCCTTGAGATATTTAACAAGAGCTGCGCTTTTTTTCCGGTAGAGGTCTTTGAGTGATATTATGTTCTGCTGTTTTTCATGATAGAGTTTATAAATTTCAGGCTCTGCAGCTTTGAATTTATTGAATTCGTGGTAAACAGCCAGATTCTGAATGTTTACATCGTATCCGTCCTTTTCGATGGAGGGGATTCCGATTTCTCTGATAGCCTGTTTGACATGGCCTTCGTTATATTCGCTTTTCTGCCATGCAGCTGTAATGAGAAGAACTTTTTTTGATTCTCTCACTGCCGGATCCGAGTGGATCGACGACAGAAGTTTGTCTTTGAACTTATAGACATAATCAGTTTCGAACTGAATGTTTCCGTTTAATACTATGGTCCCTTTCACTTTGTCAACTCCTTGGTGCCGGGATAACAGCAATTCCGCCGGGTCAGGATTTTTCAGGCAATGCTGAATCTATGCTGTTTTCCGTGTTTTTATTTTTTGAATTATCGTCTTTTTCTCTCTCCTCAACAGGGGGGAGTTTTGAATATTTTCTGCCGATAAGCAGAGCCATTCCCATAAATATGGCAAAGAACAGCAGGCTTGCCCACTGAGCGTAGGAAAGGCCTGAAACCATCTGATCCGGTGTGTTGTACCGGAAGAATTCCACTATGAATCTTATAAGTGAATAGTAAGAAAGCATCAGAAGTGACTGTTCGCCGTTGAATCTGCGTTTGTTCCAGCGGATTACAAGATAGGCAAACAGTATGAGATCGAGGATTAGCTCATATATCTGTGTGGGGTGCACCGGAACCGGGTGGCGGTGGTGTGGGAAAACCATTGCCCAGGGAAGGTTTGTGGTTACGCCGTAGCAGCATCCGTTGAGGAAGCAGCCTACTCTTCCGAAGGCGAGGGCGGCAATGGAAGGAGTGGTTATAAGGTCGAGGCCCTTCCAGATATTATATTTTTTTATATAGCAGAAAATCAGGGTGGCGCCTATTCCTCCAAGAATTCCGCCATGCCATGACAAGCCGCCTTTCTGGAATTCGAACATTCTTTCCATGTGGCCTGCGTATTCGCCCCAGTTCAGTAGAATGTAGATAAATCTGGCTCCTAATATGCCAAAGACAAATGTATATATGGTCATATCTATGGCGTCGCTTCTGTCCATTTTTACTTTGGGGGCGTATTTCCAGCAGAACCAGAGTACGAAAAAGAATCCGACGATCATCATGACGCCGTACGAATAGACTTTCATTCCGTGATAATCCAGCAGTATTGGGTGCATTTTCTTCCTGTTCCTGTATTATTTGTTGGTTTGCAGGTTGTCCGTGTATTTATGCCTGCTCAATATATGGTGCAAACTTCTTATACAAACTGTCCAGTTTGGATGCATAATATTTCACATTTTCATCGGGTTTGTTTTTGTCCCATTTTGAAGCAAACTGGCAGTTTCTGTAGGCTACCACAGTGCTTTTTGTGCCTGTGATGTAATATGAAATCTGATCTCCCGCCTGATAGTCTCTGCCTGACTGGATGGCAAGTTCATAGACTGCAGCCTGATTTCGCTTGCTGTCTTTGATTTTATCCTGATAGGAGGAGACGGATTCCTGCAGGGTGTCGCTTTTCTGGAACATTCTTACATCCCAGTCGTGAGTTATGATCATTTTCTGATATGATTCGAGGAGTGTTTTGATTTCATTTCCTTTATCATTAAGCAGAAGTCTGAACATTTCTTCTATGAATTTTCTCTGGAAAAGTTCGAGTCCTCTTGATTTGAGGCCTGAGCCTTTGATTACCATATTTCCTTCATAATCGAGAAGGATATAGTTTTTCATTTTGTATGAGAACATGGATTTGTATCTGCCGTCCAGTTCCAGATTTATTCCTTCCGGCAGTGATTTATTAAGCTCGTCAACGAGAGCTTCTTCCTTTCCGGGTGAATCAACATCCGCAGGCGGCATAAAGTAGATGCCGTCGGTGTCGAGTTCGATGAGTTTGCAGCCCCGGTTGTTGAGCCAGTCAACCATTGAGTTCAGAATTTCCCTTCCTTTGGAAGTAACAGCTTCAGCCATACCAAAATCGGCGAAGTGTCCGAATCCGAATCCGAGGTAGCCGTAGAATGAGTTTATAAGAATTTTGAATGTTGACTGAAGGGCGTTGAAAAAGTCCGCCTGAGCTTTATCCGATGATTCTTTTGCTTCTTTTTTTGCCTGAAGTCTGAATTCCCTGAGATCAGAGAGAAGGGTTCCGAAGATGCCCAGAACATCTTTAGGCGGGAAATATCTGAAGCTGAGCATGATGGAGGGATAGAGCGAAGCTACATCAACATGAAGGATGTGCCGGGCGACGCCTTCGAAGAAAATATCTGTATAGCCTCCGGAAAAAGTTTTGTCCGGGGGAGGTTTGGGGATGGAATATCCTCTGTGTATGTATTCTCTGAGAAAGAGGGAATCGATTCTTGTGGCGTTGCCTCTTACTGAAACATTCTGGAATGAGAATGGGAATATCTGGGTTTGCATAAAATACGAAACGCCGAGAATTTTGCTGATTTCAGCGGTTTCCCTCACATCATCAAGGGCATATTTTTCCAGATGTTTTGGATCTTTGTCGAAGGTGGATGAAATATCTGCTCCTTCGATATAGGTTCTGTCCGGCGGAGAAACCCTGAAATGTCTGGCTATGTCTTTAAGGCCGTAGCTTTCCAGTTCTCTTGCGGAAACATCATAAAGCTGGGCGAGGATCCATGTGTCTATGATGTGTCTGCCGAAGATCTCATATTTGGGATAAACGATGGTTCTTTCCGCTATGTTCATTCTTGAGGAATGTGATGAGATAACGCTCCCGTCTCTGCCGAGTTTGAGTTTTATCTTATGTCTTTTTGCCCGTTTTTCTATGTATTCGAGGTCGAATTTGAACAGGTTATGACCTTCGATAACATCTGGATCTCTTTCCAGAATTTCCCGGATCATTTCCCGGAGCATGGAAGGTTCATCCATATCAGCGCCGGAGATTACCCTTTCCCAGCCGGTGGAATCGCTCATGCTGATCATAATGATTCTGTCGCCTTCCCGGTCGGGGTTGGAAAACTCGAATCCCGGTTCGCAGTAGGTTTCTATGTCGAGCTGCATTCTTAGTATATCGTTATACTGCATTCCCTTGAAGAATGTTTTACCTGTAATCAGAAGATACTGATTGACCAGATCGCTCAGGTAATAATACGGAGCCACAGGGCTTCCGTAATTTGCCCCTGTTGTTTTTTTCAGGTGTGCTATGAGTTTTGTGAGGGCTGCTGCGGAGTTTACAAAAACTATGTATTTGAATTCCTCGGGACCTGCAAGTTCCCTGACGGAAAACTCCTCGGAAAAGCCTTCCATGAAGGCGGGGGTCCGCATAAGGACGAAGGGTTGAAATTCTTCATCGGTTTTTTCCACTCTGCCGTTTTCCCTGCGGAATACGGACATAACGAGAGGTGTGGAATTTTTTACCGGTTCCACGGAAACGATGTTGGTGGTTTCATCATGGCCGAAAAGTATTCTGTTCTGATAAAACTGCAATCCGGACAAATCCATAGCATACTCCCTGAACTGAAAATATAAATCTGTTTAATCGGTTTAGTTTACCGGAAAAATTGAGTTTTTGCAAGTATTTGCAGGGAAAGGTGGAGTGAGGGGGGGAGGGCGGATGAGGAGTGTTGAAGTTTTTGATGTAATAGTTAAGAAGGATTTGAACATATATAGGATAAATTTTTCAGAACAGTAAACAGATAGAAGCCGCCTCACTGAAATATTGGAAATAGTAAATATTGTAAATCTTATCGGAAGTATTGTTTCAATGAGGTTTTGTAAAATTGTGTTTTTTAATTAATATCCACCTTATAAAGGATTTATAATGAGTTATGCTCTGTCTTCCCTAAAAGTTGAAGGGTTTAAATCAATAAAGCAGATGGATCTGGATCTTCATCCGCTTAATATACTGATAGGTGCAAATGGGTCGGGGAAGTCTAACTTTATTGAATTATTCCGACTCCTGAGAGCAATGATGAAACTTCCACTTCCCGGAATTCCGGGAACTAGTTTACAGTCTTATATTGCTGACGGCGGAGGTAGTGATAGTTTTCTCTATCTTGGGCCCAAAATTACTCCTCAAATTCATGTTCAAGCTAACTTCAGAGAGAATAGTTATAGGTTTAATCTTGTGCCTACAAGTGAAGAGAGTTTTTTGATAAGTGATGAAGAAAGATATAACAGTGAGGGGGATAGCGGATGGTGGAAATTAGGAAGTGGACATTTTAACCCGGAACTGCTAAGAGAGATCAACAATTCAGGTGTAAAAGGATGGCAGAGTATTTCCCGATATATTTATAATGCAATATCTTCATGGCAGATATATCATTTTCATGATACGGGCAAACTTGCACCTGTGCGCAGATCCGAGCAAGTTGAAGATTCTGAGTATTTAAGGTTTGATGGTGCCAATGTTGCTCCGTTTCTTTTTGCTCTTAAAACGAATCATCCTTTTA
>JAJTBE010000181.1 GCA_021287065.1 Bacillota bacterium | reverse complement strand
AGTGCTGCAGTGGCTACAAAATCTGAAGGTGCAGGGCTGGCTCCGTCAACAGATCTTGCCCCGCCGTCGGATTTATCAAATCCAACAGCCCCTGCTGCCGCCCCTGCAACCATGGCAGTAGTTCCATCACAACCGCAGCATAGTCCCGGACAACCTAATGTCAATTTGATAAATTCATAAAGATCAGAGAGAGGGCCAAAGTTATCATCTATTTTAAAGCAACAATTGAACATCGCACTCCATCCTGCTGCTATACATAAAGAAGCTGCTGCTGAGCTAGCAAGATAAACTATATATCCCTGTTCATATAAATACTCACTTGCGTCCTGACATGTTTTAAATATTGGCATAGTTTTCCTCCGTATATTATTAGAGCAATTTTTTCTTAATCACAACAACTTTTACTGGATTTTCCTGAAATGTATTTATCTGTCAGTTGATGATAAATTTCAGGATATTCATTACTAAGACTGGACACCACATAGCTAATGACGGTATTGACTTCTCTCATATAGATACACTGCCCGGAGTAAGTTTTGTAAAGGTCCCCGTAATAGAGGTAGGATATTGCATAACAGGGGCCTCCGCAAATATATCTGGCACTGCAGAGTGAACATTCAGGAATTTTTGATGATGAAAAATCGCAAAATACAACTCTGCGGCTGTTATCAAGGCCGGAAGATAACGAACCAAGCTGCATGTTTTTATGATTGTAACTCATGCCTGTTCGATTATATTGATTATGCCAATGATGACAGGGATAAAAATCTCCGTCAACAGTAACGCTGATAGTTCCGGTTCCTGATTCACAGGGGAAATGGCGCATACCTGATTCATTTGAACGCGTAAGGATATAACGAATCAAATACTCACCAAAAACATTAATGTTATGGATAACACCTTTTTTTGCTTCTTCAATAAAGAACAATGCAAGTTCTCTCAGGGCAGTTCTTAAAGCGGGCAGCTTTCTGTCATCCCATAGTTCTTCCATATCAGGAAGAATCATAACTTCCTTTGCTCCTATTTCGAACAGGTGACGAATGTTTGAAGTAAGACTGAGCGAATCCGGAGTGAATGTTAATCTGGCTTTCAAGGAGATATTCCTGTCAGTAAGCTTCTTTAACATTTCTTCCAGATCCGCCCTGTAGGATGAGCTTCCGTCAGAAAATGGCCTTTGTTCAGCCATAACAGACGGAAGACCATCAAGACTGAGTATCAGGCTAATCTGTCTTTCCTGAAGATACTCGATAATATTGTCATTCAGAAGGGTTCCGTTGGTAATTATAGTGAACATAACCGGTGGAAGTTTGTGACGCATATTGTCATATTTATTAACAAAATAGCGTATTTGCTCAAAAGCAAGTAAGGGTTCTCCTCCGGTAAAATTAATATTGACATATTCCGCAAACTGTTCTTTGTTTTTGCTGATAAACTCAAGTAAAGAATCCATAACAGATTCCGATATCTGTTTGTTTTTCTTTTCTACAAAGCAATAACTACATCTCAGATTGCAGTCTTCGGTCATCCATAAAACAATATTATTAATTTTCTTCAGTGCTGATGCCATTTATTCATATATTCCTTTGAAAAGTGACTTTACGTGATCCAGTGCCCAAATAAGGGAATCAGAGTCTTCAAATCTGAGTTTGTTGTAAACATACTCGATAGTTTCCTGTAACAAAACAGTGAAAAGACAGTGATACCCCATTGGCCGGATATAGTTTTCCATATAAACCGAGGCAACTGAAGGACATGGGCCTGCGCAATAAAAACGGGCGGAACACCTGTTGCAGCCATTTCTCATAACAAGTCCATATCTGTGTAAAGACACGCGTCTTTTGTGATAAATTCCGTCTTCGATGTTTCCGAGATTGTATTTGGGATAGACATCATAATGACGGCAAGGACGAAATGAACCGTCCGAATCGAGCAATACCCTTTCATCTGTATTGTTACAACGATTTTTTAACTTAACCGGATTGTTTTCATAAAACCTGTGGATTAAATAGAACATTTGTTCTGCATTGAAAACCGGTAAAAACCGTCTTTCTTTAATGCCTGCAAGCAATGCATCCCCAAAATCTTTCATTGAAGTCCGGAAATTTACAGCATCACTCCGGAGACATTTGGTGGTTAATACAGGAATCAGTAAAATGCTTTCTTTACCTTGTTCAATCAAAGCTTCAACTCTGTCAATAACAGATGGTTGTTCGCTTGATATAAAAAGTCTGTAAGGAGCACCATCGTAATGGAACTCCGACTTATCAGTTTTATTATCAGTAACTGAATACCACCAGGCATCAGTTGGATCCATTGGAGTCAATGAACTTCTTGAAGAAAGCTCTCCGGAATTGAGCAAAGAACTGACTTTATCAATATTTTTACCGGCTGAAATTATTCGATAACTGGTTTTTGCATTGCTGCCAAATTCAGATTTTGTTTCAGCGCAAATATTGGCAATAATATTCTGAGATTCGTGAGAATCGGCACCTATGAAATCCAGCTTAACCTCAGACGCCATGGTAGATTTATTCATAAGAGCAACAGTTTTCTCTACTGTTTCCCCGGTTGTTGTCCTCCCTTTATTGGGGGTATAGGCATACCAGTAGTCAAATTTTGGGTCATCATTTAGCCAAATCTCAATTTTTTTGAGTGAAGATGGGTTTTCCATCGATTTTCCTCCATTGTCAGGTTGCTTGGATGTTTGTTAAAGCTGTACTTTGTATGCTGCGGGTGTTGATTCGCTGACTCCATTGTCGATATAATCGAATCTGATACGGCCGTTTCCGCCTCTGTTTCCGCCAACGGCTTTTACATTGCTGCCTGTTCCGGCTTCTATATTGTTGGCTCTGAGGTATATGCTTCCGCCTGAGCCACCTGCTCCGTAGGTCACTTCGCTTCCGTCCATACCATTGGCTTCAATAATTCCGTTTCCCTGAATTACGATGGAGTTGGCTGATATGAATATTATTCCGCCTCCGTTGCCGCCTTTTATATAAATTGGGCTCACATAAGCGCCGCCGCCGCCTGAGCCCCTGTAAAGAACATCAAGAGTACGGCTTCCGTATGTTTCGCCTCCCTGACTATCGCCGTTTTCACCGGCAGTGCCATAGCCGCCTCCTCCTGCGTAGTAGGGATTTCCTGCTCCACCGCCTCCGGCATTTCTCGATGTACTTGCCGTGCCGGGTCTGGTATAACTCTCTCCCTGATAGTAAGGAGCACCGCCTTTATATCCTCTGCCGGTTGCGGTTATGGATGAGAGGTTTGTGACAAGAACCGTTCCTTTGCAATAAAAAACAATCTTTCCATAGGATTGAGCATCATAGTTCCAGTTTGTACAAGATATGGCTCCGCCGTTCTGAACTGTTACATTTGTATAGTTTTTAATGGAATCGATGAGGAATGAGGCATTTGTTTCGTTTGTTGTGGGAAAACTTTTAACAGGATTAGGATTGTCAGAACCATTATCAATATATTCTGATGTTGAAACCTGTTTCAGAAAGAGTGATTCACCAAAAAATCTTCCGTAAACATTATAAGCTGTTGCTCCGGTAATAGCAGGCCAGGTTATTTTTATTCCGGTGCCGGAAGTTGTTGTATGGTGTACAAACCGAGTTGTTGCCTGAGTTTCTTTACCATAGGAATCGACAGCTGAAATGCGGTAAAAAACATCAGTGCCTGCAGAAAAACTACCTGTGCCATAATCTGCGGTAACAAACCCTGATGGAGCTGATAGTTGACCTCCCGGATAAGCAATGCCGGTGGTGCTGTTTGCTGCATAAGTACCATCAACTATAAGATCTCCATCTTCACCGGTTCCTGTGTATATTGAGTCCTGAGGAAGTTTAAACAGATCTATGGAACTGGAATCTGTTATTGCACTTGTAATAAACGGTGAGTCAGTGCTGCCCTGAGTTGAAAATATCATAACGGCATAGTCACCAACATTAATTGCCGAATTTTCCGCATTATCAAGAATTCTGACAAGCATCGGGAAATAGCAATTCCAGTTTTTGGCAGCGTTTAGTTTCCCTGTATAAGCTTTAATAGTGGGATATCCTTCACAAAGAGTTCCATAAAGTTCCCTGTTAATAATACCGGCTCCACTGACGCCTCTTTCCACAGAACCTGAATCAGAAAGCTGAAGCCTCATTCCGGCTTCGGGATAATAAGCATCTGCAGCTCCTGAATATGGCTGAATCCTCGGTCTGAAAGCAGACGATTGAACAGGATCGCCTGAAGCCAACTCTAAAGCGGCTGAATTGAAATCCCTATCAATCAGATTATCGCCCATGGGCAATTTAACAGAAACATTGCCATATACTCCGGGATATGTTCCGGAAGAGGATGGATCTGTACCTGTTCCTACTGAATTGAGCATAACCCATTGAGGGATATAAATCAGCTCAACAACTTCTCCGCCTCTGGCAATACCCTGATATTTTTCAGATTTGAATACGCTGAATCTGCTTCCTGATGAAAAGGTGGGAGCTAACGATGAGTTGTCAAGCCGCAGCGAAGATGAACTAACCCCAAGTGAGCCAGTGTTAACAATATGCCATCCATAATCTGATGCTGAGGGGTTGGAAACAGGTTTGCAGAATGCCAGTTCTCCATTTACCATAGGCAACTCTGTATCATTTACAAGAGCTGAACCGGTTACAGTGAATTTTGAAAATCTTGAACCGGCAAAGACAGGTGCTGATGCTGAATCATCAAGTCTGAGATCTGCCCCTGCAACCCCCGCAGTGGTCCCTGTTGTTACAAGATGCCAGTTATAACCTGAGCCGGCAGGATTGGCCGAAGGAGAACAAAATACAATATCTCCGGCAGCAATATGAAGATTTTTATCAGATACTTCTGCTGTTGCAGTCGCTTCAAAGATACTAATCCTTGAACCGGCAGTAAACACAGGAGCGGTTGTTGAATCGTTCAATCTGATTTCAGATACAGAGGATGCCTGTGCTGTTGACATAAACCAGTTGTAACCTGTTGAAGCTGGGTTAGATGCAGGATATGAAAAAACAAAAGTTCCCGGTTCGAGTTCAATCTCTCCTGAAAAATCTGCAGCAAATGATGCAAATGGCTTTACAATTGTTATGCGTGAGCTGTCAGCAAAAACAGGGGCTGAAGCCTGACCGTTTAATCTCAGCAGTCCATCAGAAAGATTTCCGCAGCCTGTAGTGGCAATAAACCACCCATAACCTGTTGAAACCGGGTTGAAAGTTGGGTAACAAAAAACCATATCTCCAGCTTCTATAGGAAATGTTGTTGTCAATGTTATAGATGCTGTATTTAAAGGATAACCTGAAGTTAGTGTTCCGCGTAATATCTGGTCTATAGTAGATTCCAGAATTTTTTGATAATTACCGGCAAAAACATCAGGATCACCATGTATGGACACATCTTTAACATGTTCTTCAAGTGTTGAATTATCACCAACATTTCCTGAAGAAAGAACTACATTGGTGTCAATAACTGTCATATCTCCTAATTGCGTATCAATGAAATCAAGCCTTGCTTTGACGGTGAGAAAACTTCCGGACGGTTCTGTGCCGAGTTCCTTTTCTATATTTTCAATTCCTGATTGAAGTTCATTTACATCATTTGCCAGTATTGTATCAACATTATCTGCTTTTCTCGAATACTGATCAATAGCTCCCGGATATGTGCTCATTATTTGCTCCTCCTATATTGCTTGATACTTAGAATTTTGTATCGATTGCTTAGTCAGATGTTGGTTATTTCCAGGCTCTCCAGTTGAAATTTATTGAAGATCCGGTTGATTTGACATAGAAATACTGATTGGTGGAATCTCCTGAAAGATAAACAATGCCGGGTCCTTTTTCCGTTATTTCGATAAAAGACGGAATTTCTCCAAGACTATGTGCCACAGTGGTTTCATCACCAATGGTTGAAGCGGTGGTGCTATGTCCTGTGGTTGCCCTTAATATGCCTTCGCTCATTTGAATATTAGAATCGAAAATTTGTGATATTTCAACATCAGTCAGTTCAACATCATATATGAAGAAGTCATCAAAAATGCTGTTGGAAAAATTAGTTTGAATCGATGAGGCACCAATATACATAAGACTACCTGGCAAGTTGGAAGTGCTTGCGCTTCCAGTTGAAGTAATCGTCTGTTGCAGACCATCTATGAAAATCTTTAAAGTCCATATATTTGTTGATGTATTATAATGATAAACACAGACTATTAACTTCCAACCACCTGCAGGTTCCCAGTCCGGTGTATTATCAGTTCTGACTTGTATATACTGTCCACCGGGTTCAAGTATTTTAAAGTTGAGCTTATTATCTGTATCTTTAAAAATTGTGATTTGTTTTCCCACTGC
>JAJTBE010000179.1 GCA_021287065.1 Bacillota bacterium | reverse complement strand
ATCGGTTAGTTGCCGGTTAGCATAAATACCACCTCTGTCGAGATAAGCTTTCCAGTTTTCAGGGTCTTCGAGAATTGCAGCATTAAAATATCTCAATGCTTCAGTTTGATTACCATTCTTTACAAGTTGCTCGCCTCTTTCAATAAAAGCTTTTGAAGCAGCTTTCTTTTTTTGTTTTTTCTCAGGAGTATTACTTACCAAATATAATGAAACCGAGATAATGGCAATAGCGATGATTACCATAATTGCTATTTTGTGTTTTCCTTTCAATCAAAACCTCCATTAAATTATAATAATAGTGATTATTTCTTATTAATATTTAATAAAAAATGATAGAGATCCACATAGCCAAGATAAGAATCATGCAGTAGTGAACCTATTGGCTTAATCACCTCAACCCTTGTTGTTTCCATCTCCATTCTTGAAAACTCAACTCCTACCCCAGCTGAAAAACTGATTCCTCCTGATGTTGAAGGACCACCAGTTGAGCCAAAAGCTGAAACACCAACAGGCATAACCTCCGGGATTGATAAATTATAGCTTTCGGAATTACCTGCATATTGGTCCAGAGTGTCAGATCCTCTTTGCATTATAATTGCCCCAAAGCTTTGATGTAGTGCAGCCGACCAACCTTGCTCGACGGATTTACAGGGCACAGATTTATCTTTGAATGTAAATAATCCAATGCTTCCATCTGAGCCAAAAAATATTTCTATGCCATTTGACTTTATTACCCATGCCATCGATTCAATCATTTTAAATTTATATGAAATCCCAACTGTTTGAAACGTGACTATTTTATCTTTTATTGCGGTTATTTGGCTGCCATAAGGGCTAATAGAAGCAAGGCCGTCATTTGTGAGTAAATTATACCAATCATAATCTTCTGGACGTGTATACCTATTATGAATGTTATCGATCCTAATTTGTGTATTTAGTTCTTTTTGCCCCAAAATATCAATATACACTATGGGATTATTGACTGTATAACTATACTTGTTTAGTTGTTGAAGTACATCACTATTCAAAAACCTGCAAAATCCAGAGTTATACCACCTGAACCTCATATAGCTCAACTCGGTCTTCCGGTCGTATCTTATGCCGTAGGCTCCTACAAATAAGGGTGGAAGTGATGAAGAAAGCGTCGGGTTTATTGGTGTGCCGGTTTGGTTGGTGACTTTACCGTAGGCTTCGTAGTAGAGTTCATTCAAAATGGAACCACTCTGATCAGATACCAATACCGTATCTCCTCTATGATTAAACAGGAAATATGTCCGATCGCTGCTGTTGTCTTTGACTGCAGAGGAGCCGGTGTAGTAGGTTCTTCTGCCTTCGGTGTCCTGTTCGGTCATGATGTTCCATCCGCTCTGCACGAAGATTTGTTTGCCGTCTGCGTCTTTTCGTCCTATCAGTCTGCCTACTCCGTCGTATTTGTATTCCACCAGTTCGCCGGAGGGGAGGAGGACTTTGGTTTACCAATCCTAATTTTTCAACGGGAATTTTCCTTATTCTCTTTGTTCTTTTTCCATTTTAACAAATAATTGGCAATAGTCTGATCTTCCAATTCCTTAGATATGTCAAGTGCTGATTTTCCGAAAAAACCAGTGCAGTCCGGATTTGCACCGTATTGAAGCAATAGCTTAACCATTTCGAGATTATTATTTGAAACTGCATAGTGCAACGGTAATCGTCCGGCATCTCCTTCAAGCGAGTTTACATCTGCTCCATTTTCAAGCAGGATTTTTACGGCTTCAATTTTATTGCCTTCTACAGCATAGTGAATAGGCGACATTTGATCAATCGGATTGCACGAATCTATATCCTTCTTATAGAATAATAGAGCAAAAGCCACAATATGCCTGTTTCCCGTCATGGCTGCAATGTGTAACGGACTACCATGCCAGAAAACAACCTCCTTCACAACAAAACATAGAAAAACCAGAATGAGAGAAGCTGAGATTATTTTCATTAATAGCCTTTTATGTAAGTTTAACATTTTTTCCCCAACGATAGTTAAAAATCTTTCCGGTTAGCTGAAATGGTATGTCCTGCTATAAATGGAGTCATTTTGAGATATTATATTCCATCCGCAATCATAAAGACTTGTTCACCGCCGGTATCTTTCTGTTGCAGGCAATATTGGGAAAGTCATCTTTTTTGCTTAATCACTTCATATTCTCAGGTTTAATATAATCCATCTCGTTTTTTATAATGCTAATCCTGTCTTTGTAAATCCAGGTTCCCTGATAGTTTTCCATGTCGGGGTCATTGCCGATAATTTCGTTTATCATTAACGAATCGGCGAAGTTATAAACAAACAGGTTTACATTTCCGTCTTTTTTGCCGAAGAAGTAGATCTGATTACCGTCCGGGGAGATTCTGCCGTTTTTCAGGTCTGAGATATTTTGGGGAATCGGCAGCTTAACCAGTTTTCCGATGCTTGATTCCACTGTTTTGACATCCATTACAAATATACCGTCTTTGCAGGTTATCGCCATTCCGTTTTCGTTCCATTCCAGATCAGGGTTAAAATTCCCCGATGAATCATCAACATCCAGAACCTTCTCAATTTTACGGGAATTTATGTCGATGGTGTAAACATTGGCACAATATTCCTTCTCCAAAGCTCCGGTAAAAAGAATCTTATCCCCGGCAGGAGACCAGCATTTGTGGGGGATTTTAATAAAATCACCCTCTTGCCTGTAAACCGGAAAGCTGCTTGCTATGATCTCCGGAACAGAACTTCTTTTCAGGGAATTTCCGAAGATTTTTTCGAGGACAAGTCTGTTCATTGTTCTACCGTTTATTGCATAATAGGCTCCATTTGGATATTCCTTTCCATCGACAGGTAAGCGATTCAGACAGCCAATACTGACACGTTCGAACAGATCATGGTCATTGACAATACACTTATTCAGGCTATTTATTATATCTGCCTTCACACTGTCAGTAACTTGCTTTCCAACAGTGTAATCCCTTAGAAAAATTCTGGTATTTTTGTTCAGATATTTTCTAATAATTGGTATATTTCTATTTATCTCCGGGTTTTTCAGGATTATCAGTATGTTTTGCCAGTTAACCACATCGCCTGCAATGATATTTCTCCGACAGAAGACAATATTAGTTTTAAATGAGTTATCCTTATAAAATCCATAAGAGACAACTGACCCATCAGGTGAAAACACCGGATTGAGAGGATACCCGATAATGGGTTCCATTTTTTCAATATTGTTGCCGGTTTCTGACGGTTTTGTCTTTAAGTTAAGAATGGCGGATAAATCTATATCTTTTCCCCGGTTTCCTATAAAATCCTTATCATAAGACCGAGTTTTTTTTGCATTTATCAACAGCATATTTCCACATGTTCCGCAGTAAAAAGGGTGAGTAATTACAACAACTTCGTTTTCAGGCGTAAAAAATGCTCCCGGGATCTGATCGGAAATATCATAATCATTATTCCCTGAGTTTTTACCTGTTGTAAAAACACTGAAAAACAAGTATTTTTGCGTTTTATCTGTTTTCAGATTCTTCAGACAGAGATATATCTCTAATCTATTATTATTTGTATGGTTTATTGTTTCCAGACAAAACAACTTTCCATGCCTCAAATACCGCAGGTTTCTATCAGTTTCCGAAATACCTTTCAGTTGTGTTGTTTTTAACAAATTGAGTTTTTCGTTTACCTGATAACAGGAACAATCCTCTGTTTGTCGCGCTTTATCGTATTTCATGACTAATATTCCACCTGCAGGATTCATCCCGCCCGAAGCCCGGGCAGGTTTGCCGATGATGGAAAGAGGTTGGCTTTTGTGAGAAACGGCACCGTTTGCCTTCAGAAATTCGATGGTTTTAATATCGCCTGAATAAATGGCATAGTCAAGGGGAGTTTTTCCGGAATCAGTAGTCTGATTTATATCCACACCCTTGTCTAATAGGTATCTGATACAATTAAGTCTCGGATCCTGCTCTGTTTTGCCATCCAAAAACGAGATTAAGGGAAAACCTCCCGGATTTTTCCGGACAAAGCACAGAATATGCAACGGAGTTAAACCTGAATCGGTAAACTTATTGTTGCTTTTGTATATAAAAGATTTTTCAGAAGCAGGTATTTCTGCAGGCACCCTCTGATAAATGCAGGACTTGACTTTTCCTCTGAATATGTTTCTTGTAAATTGGATTTTTCCGCTCCTGCAGTTCAATTTTGCACCGCAGGCAATCAGTTTTTCCATTACAGAACAGTTTTGATTTTCTGCAGCATAATGGAGAGGAGTCCATCCGGCAGAATCAGCCCAATTTGCATCTGCTCCATTGTTTAAAAGATAGTCTGCAATAACATTATTGTTTAATCTCACTGCATTTGCCAGAAATGTTCTTTTGTAATAACCGGCAGAATTAATGTTTCCGCTAAGCTTAATAATCAGCATAGCCAGATCATTTCTTCCGGAAGCACAGGCAGTATCATAGAAAGAATAATACGAATCAGAGAAGAGATGCCCAATAATCTCATATTGTAAAAGACTGCCAGACAATATACAGGAGTCAGCTTCATTCCGGATAACGGTCTTTTCATTTTGTTTAACCCAGGCAAACTGATAGTTTTCAGGTTTGTTTTTCAGAATTTTCAGTTCGTTCAGAGTTC
>JAJTBE010000178.1 GCA_021287065.1 Bacillota bacterium | reverse complement strand
GGGGGACCGTGGGGTTTGGGGACCCTCAGAGGGAACCACGCTTTTTTGGAAAAGCGAGGTTGCCCTCCGAACCTCCCTCCTTGAAAAACAAGAGTATTGGACTGTGGATTTGAGTAAATTTTACTAATTCAGTGGCATTGGGGGTTGGGGATCGTCAGGGGGAACCACGCATTTTTGGAAAAGCGGGTTTCCCTCCAAACCTCCCTCCCTGAAAAACAGGAGTATTAGATCCGGGATTTGAGTGTATTTTGATAATTCAGCAGGATTAGGTTCACACCAAGGCAAGCCCAATAATGGTAAGCGTTCAACAGGGAACGTAGGAACCGTTTGCAGAGATTGTGTAAAAACTATGTTTTTCACAACTCTAACCCCATTTCGACATCGGCTTTGATAGTTTCCCGCTAAACCAGATGCCCCTGGAACCAACACGGTTTTAACCCGATGGCAGCTAAAACCCCATAACCACGGGCTTTAAACCATCTTAATTGTTTCCCTTGTATAGAATTTCCCCCTGAATCGGACCCATAGGGTCCGCCTTCACTGCAAACCTAACCTCAAATCCCACCAAAAAAGCAAACCCATCCCGCCTTTCACGAGCCAAATCTTAAATCCGAAAATGCTCATAATATCTGATAATTCCTTATTTCAGAGCCAACCCCTGCTTTATATGCTAAAATGAAATGCAAAATCATAGAAATAGAACACACAAATAAAACTTGAGAAAAATTCAAGAAAAAATAAAAAAGAAGGAAACTTGTCTTTTATGTAACATTTAGCTATAAAATATTTATAATAATTTTTACAAAACCCATATTTACTAATTTAAACAACAAACGGCAGTTGTTTGATTCGGAAAACACCTGCAACGAAGGAGCAATTTATGAAGCGGGGTTACCTTGCATTAATCGCAGCATTCTTTATGATTATGATGATTAGCTGCGCCGGCGACGGCGGATTTAACCAGGGAAAATCATTTTTTGGAAGCAAGTCGGGGGTAAAAACCCTTGACGAACAGATCGGAATCAAACCTTTCTGGACTTACGACCATAATGCAGTCGGCGGAACAGGCGCCTTCATGGTTAATCTTAAAAGCGGCAACCTCGTTCATCAGGCAACAGATGTTTCTTTCCCCGGAAGAGGACTCCCCATAGAGTTCAGACGCACATACAATTCACAGTGGGATTACACCGGTCCCCTCGGCAAAGGATGGACCCACATCTACAATTCCTGGATTGAGGAAAACACAGACGGAACAGTCACCCTCCACGACGGCTACGGCGGAATTTTCACTTTCACCAACCCTCATCTGGAAAGCGGAAAAACATTCTATGATGCGCCTGCAGGCAGGGATACCGTATTTGCCAAACTGTCCGACGGCACATATCTCGAAAAAAAGAAAAACAACACCAAATATTTATACGGAACCAACGGAAAACTCACCAGACTTCAGCACAGAAATATCAACAACTACATCGATCTCGTTTACGATACAACCGGCAAACTTGTCAGCCTCGATGAAGCTTCAGGCAGGCAGACCACTTTTACTTACACCGGCAATTACATCACAAAAATAACCGACCCCCAGGGCAGGGAATACGAATTCGAATACACAGGCGACCTACTCACCAAGGTTACTGATCCCGAAGGATGTCATACCCACTACAGCTACACCAGCGATATTCTTACCGGAATCACCAATCCCAGAGGCTTTTCGCACTCCATCGAATACGATTTGACCGGTAAGGTTTTATCATTCTCCACTCCCCTTCATACTGTCAGCTACACCTACGGCTCCACCCAAACCACTGTTTCCGACACCTATGGCCACGAAATCGAATACACCCTCGATTCATTCGGCAGAAGCACTTCCATAACCGACACAATGAACAATACGACTACCTTTTTGTGGAATACCAGCCACAAAATAACAAGCGTAACCAATCCCAAAAACCAAACCACCAATTATACATGGAGCGTCAACGGCAACCTTACCCAGGTTACAAACCCGCTCTATTCCGTTGGCTATGCATGGGACAGCGATAACAATCTCGTTGCTTCAACCAACGGCAACAATAAAACAACCACATTCGCATATTCCACCGACGCCAACAACCCCTACGGAAAACTTTCTTCCGTCACTTCACCCACCAATAAAACTGTCACATTTTTCTACAACACCTACGGCTTGCCCACCAGCGTTACAGATGCAAGAGGTAACGCCACTGCTTACTACTACAGCGCAGACGGAAACATAACCA
This sequence comes from Bacillota bacterium, assembly GCA_021287065.1. Taxonomy (GTDB): domain Bacteria; phylum Vulcanimicrobiota; class JAJTBE01; order JAJTBE01; family JAJTBE01; genus JAJTBE01. The sequence continues at coordinate 12,750 of JAJTBE010000178.1, read as the reverse complement.
GAGTCCGCAACGCCCTCAATCAGGACACCGACTTCACATACAACTATGTAGGCGAAGCCCTCACCGTAAAAGACGCCCTGAACCGAATCACAACATTCAGCTACGACGACAACGGACTGGTGCTAAGCGTAACTTCACCGCAATACCATTCTACATCCTACGAATATGATGCAAATGGAAATAAAACAAAAGTAACCGATGCCAATGACCACTCTACCGAATACACATTTAATGCTGAAGATGAGATGCTTACCGTTAAGGATGCGCTCAACCAGATTACTACATACACCTACCAGAACGGAAATCTCCACACAACCACCGATCCCTCAGGCTTCGTTACAACAATGACCTACGACGCCAACGACCGTATGACCCAGAGAACAAATCCCATCACAACCGAAGGCTACTCCTATGATGAAGTTGGAAATGTAACCCAGAAAACCACCCAGAATTCAAACGGAAATATTTCCTACACTTATGATGCTCTCAATAGAGTTACCGGGGTGTCTATGAGTGAATGGAGCGGAGCTTATACCTACGACAACTGCGATAATGTTTTAACCAGTAATGCCACAGGTTTTTACTATGATCTTGCTGAAAATTTCACCTACAATGATGATAATCTTCTGACAAGCAAACATCGTGAAATTGGCAATTTTACAGTCGAGGATACTTCTTATCAGTATGATAACAATGGAAATATGACATACAGGAATCAGCAGATATGCCGTGCTTTTAATCCCTGCTTCGGGCCTCTTGATTCTTATCCCACAACCTATGTTTACGATGATCTCAACCGTCAGGTTTCCGTAACAGGTCCCGGCGGAAGTACAATCACATGCCAGTTTGATGCGGCAGGCGCTCTTTCTCAGGTGAACTACCCTGACAACACGAGCTGTGTGTTTGAAAGAGATAGTGAAGGCAAGGTTACAAAAGTAACAAATACAAGTCCTCTGCTCGATCCCAATGAAATTGAGTATCAATATACCTATGACAATGTCGGCAATTTTCTTACCAGCAAGCGGGTTCCCTGGGAAACAAGCCCAAAAGCTTATCAATATGATGCTTTAAACCGCGTCATCAGAGATGAAACTGCCGGTAAGACATTCACATATTACAACAATAACAGAACCAGAGAAACTCTGATAAGCAATGGCAGTTATATTGATCAGAGTTATTATAATCATAAGGTGACAAGCCGAATCGGAAGCACCGGTTCCGGCATTTATCCTCTTTATTATGATTATGACAGCAACGGCAACCGTATCAGTGAGCATCCATTAAATTACAGGGATGGCGGGACAAATTATTCTTACTTCCCTACAGGTCGTCCCAGATCTAAAAGTGTTTTTTCACCCACAGAGCAAACAGATTCCTGGTGTTTTGCCTATGACGGCGGTCAGGAATTCGTTTCACATGAGCATATTCAGGTTGTTCAGGGTGAAGATGAAATGACTTCTTCAAGGGATAAATCCGGTTACAATGCTAAGATCCTTCCTCCTGAGACTTTTGCAGGGAAGGTTTTTGCAAAGAAGTTTCACAAAAAGGGGCTTCGCAGTCTGAAAAATCTGAAGCCTACTCCTAAAGGGGCTAATCTTGACAGGCATCATAATAATGCAAAGATGGATTTGAGCCACTATTTCGAAGGCACATCTCTGTGTGGCTATGAAGGCGACAACAAGCTCTATGAGAAGGAAACAAATATTGTCATTCAGAACAGCCAGGTTCTTTCCGACTACAGTGAATACTACACCGAATACAACATCTACCTGAGCGGCTTAAAGGTGGGATACTACCTCACAGCCCACGATGCAAGCGGGGGATCTCTCGGCAGCGCAAGCTATTACTGCCTTTACGACGGACAGGGAAATATAGTTCAGATCTCGAATAAAATAGGAGATCTGCCCTACTACCTGTTCAAATACGACACCTACGGAAACACCCTCGAAACCCAAACCAACGGCGAAGACTCCGAACCCGGCGGCTACAAAGGCTACGACCAAAGCGCCATCTACTTCAAAACCGGAGCCAGACACTACGACCCCAACACCGGCACATTCATGACCCCGGATCCGTTCAAGGGGTATATGGATGAACCACAGAGCCAATTGCCGTATATGTATTGCGCGGGGAATCCTATAAAGTATTCGGATCCAAGTGGATATTACTGGGAAACCGCATTGGATATTGCTGGTCTGGGTGTGGATGCTTATGATTTTTACAAGAAGCCATCTTGGGGCGGAGCTGCCTGGATTATTGCTGATATTGCAGGAATTGCTTTGCCAATACCTGTTGGTAGTTTTCGGGTTACTGCTAAAATAGCAAAATATACGAAAAAGCCAGAATCAATTACTAAACAAATGAAGAGGATGCGTAGTGAAGGTTATGAGCTTCATCATTTATTTCCAAAGGAATATGAGAGTTTCTTTAAAAAAGCTGGGATTGAAATTGAAGAATATGAAAATAAAATTTGGTTAAAACATGATAGCCATAAGATTGTTCATGGTAAAGGAGGCGGTGATGCGTATCTAAAGAGTTGGAACAAGAGATGGGGAGATTATTTTAAGAAAAATCCCAATGCCAACTCTAAAGCAATCCTAAATCATTTTTATGATTTAAGACTGGAATTTTTTGGTATTCCAAAACCTGTAAAAATAAAATGAAAGGATGATAATGGTTTATTATCATATTAATAGCAATTGGAATAATAAGCGGGCAGAATGGGATAGCAGGGTAAATATGGCGCAGATTATCTGCCCCCGTAGCTCCGGACATATGCGCGGAGGCATCAGAAGTAATCCTCTTGTGCTAAAAATTCCTAAAAAAACCAATGATACTTTATGGACATGGTATAGTGAATTTCTCATTACTGAAAATACCCGACAGATTTTTGAGAAAGCGGGCTTTACCGGATATATTTTAAAACCTGTCGAGATTTCAGGATATATCGCTAAAAGTAAAAAAGCTGGGATGATTGTTGAACCTGAAAGGCTTCCCATTCTTTGGGAGGTAGTAATTACAGGATGGGCAGGTTTGGCTCCTCTTGATTCCGGTGTTAATTTATCAGAATCCAGGAGCTGTTCCGAATGTGGCTACCTTTCTTATTCAATGTTTACCAATCCGGCAAAATTAATATTGGAATCCCAATGGGATAAAAGTGATTTTTTTATAGTCTGGCCTTTACCAAAATTCATTTTTGTCACAGAACGGGTTGTTAAGTTATTTGAACAGCTTAAATTAAAAGGTACTGATTTCATTCCAGTGGATCAACTGGAACCGGCAAAAACCGGCAATGAAACACTTTCTCCTGGTAGGCTTAGTTACTGGATGCCCGATGACCGCGCCCACCAGTTAGGTGATCCGCTTGGTATCTATTGATACTATCAGACCGATTCATGGAGTTTTGCCTATGACGGCGGACAGGAGTCTCTATCTCAGGAACACCTTCAGGCTATACCTGAAGAGGGAGAACTGACTTCTTCGAGGGACAAAACCGGTTACAATGCTAAGATCGGTTTTTGCATCTACCTGAGCAGCTTAAGGGGGGTAATACCCAATGCCCATGAATTAAGGCATGGGCATTGGTCTGATCGCTCACGAGGCTTGTGTCGGTTTGCCCTCGTCCCGGAGAAAACTTTTTTGAAAAAAGTTTCCTCGCGCCCACCCTGCGGGCGGGCACCCGCCATCCCAAAATTTTAGAATTGGGGGACCGACCGGGAGGATTTGGACCGACCGGGGTTTGGGGACCGTCAGAGGTAACCACGCTTTTTTAGAAAAAGCGAGGTTACCCTCCGAACCTCCCTCCTTGAAAAACAAGAGTATTTGGCTCGGGGATTAGAGTTAATTTTGCTAATTAATTGGCATTGGAATACTACCTCATATGTTAAAGATGGGAATATGACGAATCAAAATCAATTAAAAAAACAAGTAAAAGGTCAATCACAATCCACCAATAGTAGTGATGAGAAATTTTCAGACTGGGTGGATAGAATGGATTATGAGCAAGATTATGTAGATAAGAGGTAGCGTGTGAAGGTTTTATTTAAAAGAAGTCTTATTATTTCTATACTATCAGCTTTGATTTGTATTGCTCTGATTTGTTATTATTTTGCCAACAGACCTGTGCTTTCAGTTGTTTACTTAAGTTTTTCAAAAAATGGTAAAGAAATTACGAGTGCTCTTCAACCATATGTCTGGGACTGTTCTTCCGGAATGGTAATGGAAGACAATTCTGAAAATAAAAGTCCGGGTCTCAAAACCTTAATTTCTCCTGATAATAGATATCTATTGCAGTCATCAGGATTATCTCTTTATGACAGAAAAAATAAGAAGGTAATTTTCAGACACAATAGTGAAGATGCAGTATTTACCAACAATGGTAAGTTGGTCGTTTTTGTAGATAATACGGATGAGAAAAACCCTCGGATATCTACCTGGAGTATTGAAAAAACGGAGATTCTCAAAAGTTTTTCATTGTCAGGGAACAATAAAAATGTATCTTATTCGATTATACCGGCAAATACAGGTGAAAAAGATGATATTGCGGCTATATGCCGTTTAAGTGATGATTATGATGATTATTCCGGAAGTATTGAAATTATTGATTTAACAGATGGGAAGATTCTGAAAAATATCGAAATACCGGTAAAGATAATTTTTGCCACTTTTAATGGTACGCAATTGATAATTGCCGGTAAAAAAAATAATGAAAATCGAATTGTACGAATAAATATTGTAAATTTTTCTCAGGAATCTGATGTTTTGGATATAAAGGGGAACATTGAAGCTATTTCCGGTGATGGCAGATTTGTTGCTTATTTTTTTGTTGAAAATAAAAGACGTTGTTTTGGTATTTACAACGTAGTAGAAAAAAAAGTGGTTTCGATTATTCCTGAATGGTCAAACCTTATCCGCGGCGGAATCTCATTTTCTCCTGATGGGAAGAATCTTGCAATGGGAACTGTATATAGTTGGCCCCATAATGGCGAAATCCGTATTTTTGATGTTGAAACAGGTAACTGCATCAAAAGACTAAATGCTCCTATGAAAATTGGTGAAACTTTATCAAAGCTATTCTCATATTAACAGCCTGTTTCAGGCAATAAAATTGAAGAGGAGGTATGAATCCCAATGCCCATGAATTAAGGCATGGATTTACCTGATCGCTCACGAGAATTACACCCGTTTGCCAAGCTTCCAGAGAAAACTTTTTGAAAAAAGTTTCCTCGCGCCCACCCTGCGGGCGGGCACCCGCCTTCCCAAAATTTTTGAATTGGGGGACCGACCGGGGGAATTTGGACCGACCGGGGTTTGGGGACCGTCAGAGGGAACCACGCTTTTTTAGAAAAAGCGAGGTTACCCTCCGAACCTCCCTCCTTGAAAAACAGGAGTATTTGGCTCGGGGATTAGAGTTAATTTTGCTAATTCAGTGGCATTGCCTCCGAACCTCCCTCCTTGAAAAACAAGAGTATTCAGTTGGAAATTGGAGTGGGTTTTACTGATTCAGTTGCATTGGGGACAGCTCAAAGTCAATCCATATGGATTGTTACTGTCCCGCATATCTTTATTGCAGGGTTGTCTGGTCCTGTTAATAGTGTCAGGGCTGTTTTCTCTTAAATCGCTGTGAATTTATGCGAATATGCGATTACATATCTTTAATAAGGACAGCTCTTGCAGGTGAAGCGTCGAGGTTTCCAAGGGACAGGGGAGGGCAGCACAGAAAGTATTCGCCTTCCTCCGTCTCTGCAAGGTTCAATCCTTCGATTATCGCAATATTGTTTGAAAGCAGTGTTTTGTGGGTTTCGTTTTCCGGTTGTGCTCTTTCTATGCCCAGTGAATCAATGCCGACGGTTTTTATTTTTTTTCCGGCAAGAAATCCCGCTGCGGTTTTATCAACATAAATAAAATCAAAATTGAAGCCTGGTTTGGTTCGTAGTGAATTAGCGGTTTTGAACAGGATTATGTCCCCTTCGTTAATCTCTTTGTCCCTGATGTCATTTTCGCTTATCTTTTCTTTTACGGAAGTAAGATCGATTACTCTGCATTTTCCGATAAAATGATGCAGGGGAAAGTGAGAAATCCCTTCGCCGTCTTTCAGAAAGTGGCTTTTGGCGTCAATGTGGGTTCCGGTGTGTGTGTTCAGGCATATATCTGTTTCTCTTGCCCTGTCGCCTGCCTCAATGCTTCTTGTTGTTTTAAACACAGGCTTTTTATCCGGTTGATCTTTATAAACGGTCATGTCGGGGGTGATTGGTATTGAAATGTCGATGATGTGCATATAAACCTCTAATTGGCGGGAGCGGGAAGGAGTCGAACCTTCCAGGGGTGTTAAGTCCCACAACAGTTTTGAAGACTGCGGGAGCCACCGGGCCCCATCCGCCCCCATTATTTAGAATTTCTGTAAATGCAGGCTAAATCCTCCCGGATGCTACCATGGTATAGGTAAAATTTGTAAAAAAGTATTAGTTCTTTTAGTTCTAAAGGTTATTGTTTCTACGCCAACATAACTTATGCCTAATCCTAAGGATTGATATTTTATTTTTTTTATCAGGATATAATAAGAGTAAGAAATACATGATTCCTCTGGCAGAAAATCATCAGAAACTGTTGGGGGGAAATTTGAAGAAGAGGTTGTGAAAATTATGACGGAGAACAGGCAGGTAAAAGTTGCAGTCATTATTTTTGTGGTGGGTTTCTTGCTTTCCGTCCTTGTGGGAGTAGGCACCTACACATATTACAGCAAATATATATCGGATATGCAGGGCAGGCAGCTCTCCGATGTAACTGACAAGATCAAAGACAAAGCGCCTCTGATTCTTAAAAAATCGAAATCAGGTGCGGTTCCGGCTAAGTTGCAGCAGGAGCTTAAAAACGCAGCAGTTGGAATAGATAATGTATCGGTGGTAAACAACAAAAAGATCGTTGTGGCATCCACCAATAACAATCAGGTAGGCAAAAGCTTATCAGGAATGCTGAAAACCGACAGATTGCCCGATATTTTCAGTATAAAGTCAACGGGTTTTATACAGGAACAGGCTGACAATGCTATGTATCTTGGTATGGTAACCCCGATTTTTTCAAAGAAGAATGACAAGCAAAAAACAATAAGCGGTTATGTATATGTCAATGTCAATTCTGACAAGGAGATGCAGAAGTTTTCGAGCAGAGCGGTGGAGATGTCGCTGATTATTCTGGGATTCTCATTTATAGCTTCAGCAATGGGATATTCTCTGGCAGGCAACAGACGAATCATACCGGAAGGTGAGATTGTTATCAAGGTTAGTACTAAAGATGAAAATCTGAGCATAGTGGATGAAATGACGAGGAAGGAAATGACCAGAGCGAGATGGGTTGATCCCGATTTGGCGATGCTCCATGCAAGGCAGTTTGGCGGAAGAGTTTAAGTTTTTCTCTGGGGATACCATATAATAGAAAAGGCGGCCCATAAGGACCGCCCTTTTTTTATATTTTATCTTCCGGATTAAACATCCAGATAGAAGTTGTTCTGTGATACTGTATAGTCTGACATTGAAGCTATGAAGTTTCTGATGTCCTTAGGAGGAGTGGGCTCCGGATCGTTCCATATTGACATATGGTTGGCGACAAGATTCTGGATGTTTTTGGTCATCTTGCCTCCGGTGGGATCTATGGCTTTGATCCATTCCGCAGCAACTTCTCCGTGGTTAGGTGTTGTTGTCTTGTTCCAGACGATGGATTTGCTGTCTTCAACACCGGCTTTCATATCTTCCATTGTTACGCCCTTCATTACATCATGAAGTGCCATGGCGCAGAGCATTTCGTCTTTCTCTTTGCCTTTTACTCCATAATGGTCACAAAGTTTTTCAGCCATCGACTGAACTCTGCGTGAGTGAAGGACCAGACCGCCGCCGCCGTATTTGGGGTATTCCGCTTTGGCATTTGTATCGGTGTTCATGTCTGCGGGATCCACTTCGTCGGCAGGGTGGTATTTTCCGGTTGCCGATGAGGGGGCTTTGAAGAATCCTTCGGGCGCCTTTGAAAGAGCTTCTTTGGTGAAAGCTTTAATCTGGGGATCCTGAATTGATGCGACCATATCATCGATGAGTTTGGGAATTCTTCCGGGAAGATCCTTTGCCGCAGTTTCACAAATCTTGAGTCTGGCGTCATACAGAGGTGTAGTGTCGCCGGGCTGGGGATTCATTTTGAAGCCGGGTATGTCGTTGACAAAGGATGAAAGATCTCCCACAACTTCCATTTCCTGGCCGAGATCAATTTCTTCGGGGTTTCCGCTGTTTTTGAAAAGGGTTTCAGGATTTGCGGGCTGTTTTGTTTTATCGTATTTCTCGATTGCATCAAGAACAGCTTCTTTATTCTTTCCTGTCCAGTTTCTTTTCTTGCCGGTATGATAAACTTCAGTTGCGTATCTGAAAAGCTCTTTACCCATCTGCTGTTTTACAGGTGCGCTATCCACAGTTTCGTTATAATCGGCGAGGAAGGGCATCTTATCTACCGATTCATTCTGCCAGTGTTCGTCAAACAGGGTGTTGAAGCCTCTGCCCACTGATTTGGAGATAACTTCCACATCAGCTTCGTGGTTGACTTCCAGTCCGTTGTGGGTGAAATTGCAGGAACCGAGAATTACTTTGTCATCGTCAAACATTGCCAGTTTGGCGTGAAGTTTTTCTCTCTGTTCAACATCGACTTTTCTCCATTTGACATCAATGCCGTGGGCAGCCAGCTGATCGGCTGATTTTTTATTTACAAAAGCAATGGGCTTGTTGGGGTCGAGTATAACTCTTACATCCACGCCTCTTTCCTTTGCCGCTATGAGGTTGGCGATTGTGGTTTTGTCAGCAAGGGAGAAAGCTTCCATCTTAATGGATTTCTGGGCTTTATTGATGTTGTCCTGAAGGACTGTGTTTATGTCCTTGCGGTCAACTTCAGTTGTTGCCATTCTGACCTGTGCGTTGGCATCGGGCTGGGGTTTGGGAGCTGGAAGTCCGGGGATCTCATGACCGCCGGCAAGATTCCAGTCGTTGTTGAATACATCACGAGCCTGACCAACGACGGGTCCGCGGATGAATACATCAAAATCTTTGTTTGTGGGTGAATGCTGGTCCCAGTTCATACCGCCGATGAGCAGTGAATTGCCGTCAACGATAAGCATTTTTACATGGTCAATCTTTCCTGCGGGACCTTCGATTGGGTATTTAAGAATTTCTACGCCTGATTTTGTCAGGTAGTCCTGAATTCTTTTCTGATCCACGGCATCGGCTTCGTTGTATCCGTCGCTGGGATCAAGAAGAACCTGAACTTTTACGCCATGGCGGGCCTGATCTGCCAAAACATCCACAATTTTGTTATGGCCCAGTCTGTACATCTGGACCTGAACCGCTGTATCGGCTCCTTCGATCATTCCCACCAGCTTGGGCACTATCTGATCTTTTCCTCCGCCTGTTTCGAGAGGTTCGACATAGTTGCCGTCTGTCATCTCGTATTTGGGCGGAAGTGATTTCATATCTGAAAGTTCTACTTTATCTTCCGCTTCCTTCGGCTTTGGTTTTTTAGCCATTATCTGAGGTGGATTCTGAATGTCGGTCATTCTGACTGAATGCATTAAGTTCATATCGCCAATATTCATAGCTCTTACCACTTTCGAAAAATTAGTGGATGTTGGTTTCCCACAGTTTTATACTATCACATGAACTTTCGAAAATCAAATGGTGATAATTGTCACAAGGGGTTGAGGGCATTTTTGAAAAACTTAGTGTTCATGCGGGTTTGACGGGTTTAGATCGCTTCAAACCCCTTAACTGCAAGGGTTTTTGGTTGTATTTTAACATTTTTGTAACATGAATGAAGGTTGTTTAAAAACTATCCCGAATATTAGATTTCATCGATAAAAATTATGCTTGCGAGTTTACCCCGAAAGGAGATCGAATATATGATGAAATTTGAAGTTGATGCCGGTAAATGCATCAAATGCGGACTCTGTGCCACAGACTGCCCCTTTGGAATCATTACTCCCCCTGATGGAGAAAATCCCCCGGGTGTGGTTGCGGAAAGAGCAGCCTACTGTATTAAATGCGGACACTGTCAGGCTGTTTGTCCCACAGGAGCTTCCAGTCTTGGATATGATGGAGTAAGTCTCAGTAAATACACAACAGATAAACTCTTTGTTGATCCCCGGCAGCTTGCAAATCACATGAGGCTTCGCAGGTCTGTCAGAAAATATAAAGAGGAGCCTGTCAGCAAAGAACTGCTCGAAGAACTCCTTGACACAGCCCGTTATGCACCTTCAGGAACAAACAGGCAGCCTGTGGGATGGATAATTACATACGGACATTACAAAGTGCATAAACTTGCGGAAGCTGTTATCAACTGGATGGCTTCTGAGATGAATAAGGATTCATACTATGCTAAGGTTTTGCCTATTGCCGCTTTTGTAAGGGCATGGGAAAAAGGTATTGATACTATATTCCATCATGCACCTCATGTTATTACAGCATACGCCCACAAAGACAATCATATTGCGGGGGTTGACTGTGCTATCGCTCTTACATGGCTTGATCTTCTCATGCCTTCGCACGGAATCGGCGTTTGCTGGGCAGGGCTTTTCGAGCTGGCTATGATGCATGATCCTGAAATGAGAAAAATGCTGGGAGTGCCTGAAGATCATGTAACAAAAGGAACGCTGATCTTTGGTTATCCGAAATTCAAATACAACCAAATTCCGGGAAGAAACCTCGCAAAGATAATCTGGAATGAGGATTAGAACCGGAAACTACTGCTGCTGTCCGTAGTATTCGGCATAAGCGTGCTTTACTATTTCAAGCTGGCCTGATGACATAAGACCCGGAAAACCGGGGGTGGCGATGCTTGAAATCATTATAGCGCTCTTAACGAAGCTGTTGATGTAGGGCAGAAAAGCTTTGATCGAGGAATCATAGCTGCCGCCCTTCGAATAAACGACCTCGGAGCCTTCTATGTGTCTGAAATAGTCGGCTCCTATTATTTTGGGCTGTTTTCCGTCAACAGTAGCGGGAATTATAGGGTTAGGCATATTGAAAAGCGCCTGACGGACGAGGTCGGTGCAGTAAAAACTCTTTTCGTCGCCTGTTTTGAAGAAAATATTATAGGGTTTGCCCACCATATCCTGAGCAAAGCTGATTGCTGCCTGGGCATCTTCAGGTGTTTTATACGGAGGTCTTATTATTTCCACGGAGCTTTGACCTTTTAAATAAATATCAGCATCTGCTTCCCTTACACCCTGCGCCACTGATTCAAGTATCTTTCCGTCCCCTTTGTAAATGGCCGCGTGCACATAATCGGAGCCTGTGGAAACTTTGGAGAGGGTCTGCATAATAATGCTTCTTTCGTCCTTCTGCAGAATAATATCTCCGGGTTTCAGCACTGATAAAGCTTTGTTTCTTTCTTCTTCGGAAAACGGCTCGATTGTGGTGGGGAATGGAATATTTGTAAAGTTTGAGGATGATTCTGCATAAGCTTTTGCGGTGTTTTTTCTGATGTCGCTGATTGCTCCGCCGATTGCTTCATTGATTTTCTGCCCCTGAAGATATATGGAAGTAGCAAGAGGCAGCAGTGTAAAGCCTTTTGAACCTTTTGAACTGTTCAGGCTTACAGTATCTTCCTGTTTCATTTCCGGATGGACGCCCTGAGGCTTCGAAAATGAAAAATTTCCCCCGGGTTTTAAATTGCTTTGATAATCTGATCCATCTCCGATTTTCATAACTGACTCCGATTGTTAAAATATTATTAATCTCTGCAAATCTCCGCAGATCAGCTTATGAGAATGTGTGAAAAACTGCTCTTCTCATAGTCTTAAACCTATTCCGAAATCTGACTTGGTTGATTTTACCCAGCCTGATGCCCCTTGAACCAATCCCCGATTTTACCCGGTGGGCTGGCAGAACCGCATAACCACAGGCATAAACTATCTCTAATGGTTTCCATTATATATGAATGTGTTCTAAACCGGAACCATCCGCATTATTCCGGTAAACGCCATGATCTGTTTTTCTGAAATGCCTTCAGAATAACAGTAATATGGCGGAACCATATCAATTTTTATTATAAATCCGAAATCTGATTTTCACAATATAATTTTGACCCCGGAATGTTAAAAAAATATTATCATTTTGACAAAAAACGCTATACATGCAGAGATTATGTAAAAAAGTTAGTTCTCAGGGTCATTTTTACAAGCCTTTGCCAGCATAAGCCGGATCGCAGGCCTCCCCGCCTGCTCCGGGTCTCAAAACCAATCGCCAACCGGCAGTAAACCTCATATCAACAAGCCTGGCCAACGACTGCCGGATCGCAGGCGTCCCCGCCTGCTCCGGGTCTCAAAACCAATCGCCAGCCGCCAGTAAACCCCATATCCACAAGCCTGGCCAACGACTGCCGGATCGCAGGCGTCCCCGCCTGCTCCGGGTCCCAAAACCAATCGCCAACCGCCAGTAAACCTCATATCGACAAGCCTGGCCAACGACTGCCGGATCGCAGGCGTCCCCGCCTGTCCCCGGTCTCAAAACCAATCGCCAACCGCCAGTAAACCTCATATCAACAAGCCTGGCCAACGGCTGCCGGATCGCAGGTGTCCCCGCCTGCTCCCCAATGCCACTGAATTAGTAAAACTTACTCCAATTTCCAGCCCAATACTCTTGTTTTTCAAGGAGGGAGGTTCGGAGGGCAACCTCGCTTTTTTAAAAAAGCGTGGTTCCCTCTGACGGTCCCCAAATCCCCGTCGGT
>JAJTBE010000144.1 GCA_021287065.1 Bacillota bacterium | reverse complement strand
TCCGATTTTCATCGTCATATCGTCCACAGCGGCATTCTGGGGAAGGGGAAAAACATAGACCGCTTCAATGGGATTTTTAAACGGGTTTTCGAACTTCTGCAGAACCGTAACCCTCGTGATAAATCCCGATATATCAGCTTTTACATCGGTATGTTTGAGAGGACAGAGATTGACGACCTTTCCGTCCTTATCAACAACCTGAAGCGTCCCCTGAGTAACATTGTCCCCTGCAAAAGCTGCAGACGCAACCATAAGCAGCAGAACTACAGCCATAAGTGCAGAGAAAAACGCTTTCCCCGTCCTGAGGCTAATCTGAGCAAAAACTGCGCTCTTCATATAGATTCCTCCTGATATTTTTATTTATTGATTAGTTTTTAATGCCGATCCCGTTTAGTGGGAATTTTCCCTCAGCTTTGTCCTGTTCAAATACATATATCTTCGTTTTTCCATTTTATTCCATAAACCAGATCAAAAAGTTCGGATTAATTTAAAGGAAAATTGGAAAAATGCAATAAATAGAGGATATTTTTCTACAGAATACAAATGGAAATAAAAAGTCCACAATATAATGTCCGGAGGTTGTCAGTTTGTCTATTGATTTTTCAGTCATTTTAATGTATTTATGGGGTATTTTCGTTATCCTGTTTACATTCGGATTTATGATTTTTGTCCATGAACTGGGACATTTCCTTATGGCAAAACGGGTGGGAATAACCGTTCATGAGTTTGCCCTTGGTTTTGGTCCCCGCCTTTTCAGATACAAAAGAGAAGGCGATATTACCGAGTATTGTCTGAGAATAGTGCCTTTTGGCGGTTTTGTGAGAATGGAAGGGGAAGATGAACCCGGAGACAGCAACGACCCCGGAAACTTCAATTCAAAATCGGTAGGGGCAAGAGCTAAAGTTATTGTTGCCGGTTGTGTGATGAATTATGTCACCGGCATTACGCTTCTTTTACTGATTGGTTTTACCGTTGGTCTTGGCCAGGGAATTATTCCTGCAAGAGTAGCAACACTTAAAGACGGCTATCCTCTCCAGATGGCGGGAGTTAAAGTCGGCGATGAGATTCTTAAAGTAGATGGTGTCAAAATTGGGGATTTCGAAGATCTTCAGAAAATTATTCAAGCCAAAAAAGACGGAGATGAAGCGAATCTTGAGATCAAGAGAGGCAACGAAGCACCCTTTGCAGTTACTGTAAAGGTAAAATATGATAATGAAACAAAGTCGCCCCTTCTCGGTTTTTCACCGCCAATGGGTAAACTGGCAGGTTTTAAATTTACAAAAGCTGAATCTCCGATGCAGGTCCTTGAGTTTACAGCTACAAAAACCCTTATGCTGACATTTTCACCTGTATTTGTCATTCACAGTATAGTCAGTGAAAAAGACTCTGTGAAAAGGTCGGAAAAAATCCAGCAGGTTAAGGAAGGTTCGGCAGGTCCGGTTGGTATTGGTCATATGCTGTTTGAAGTTTCCAAAATGGGTATTCCTTCAATCCTGTTTATGTGTTCGTTCTTCAGCATACTGATTGGCGCCTTCAACCTTATGCCTTTCCCGGGGCTTGACGGTTCAAGACTTGTGTTTCTTCTTATAGAGAAAATCCGCAACAGACCCGTTGACCCTGACAAAGAGGGATTCGTCCATCAGATGGGCTTTATCGCCCTCATCGTCCTCGTCCTTTTTGTTACCTGGAATGATATTATGAGGCTCGTTCATAACCAGAGCTTCTTTAACTAAGTAAATCAACACATATTCATACATAGAACCTTCCTTCTGGAGGGTTCTTTATTTTTTTGTATAATGAATTCTGCAATAAACTGCCGGAGATTTATGATGAAACTGGAAGCAAAGGAATGCCCGAAATGCGGATCCCCCTATATTAATGATGATATGGTGTGCGAAGCCTGCGGCTGCAGGCTTATGTACAGCAGAAGGGGATATCTGGTTCTGGCGGGAAGCGTTGAGGAATGCCCTCAATGTCAGTTCCCCAACGCCCCTGACACAAGATATTGCGGAAAATGCGGAACAAAGCTTCTGTTCTCCTGCCCCCACTGTCTGAAAGAACACTTTGTTTCACTGGAATTCTGCCCTGTGAACGGAAAGAAAATAGATCGAAAAACTCATTCGTTGATGGATGAACTGAGGAAAAACAAAAGAGACATTGATATGACAATGGTCATGAATCTTCTCCGCTCAGGTGCCGATGTAAATCTGAAGGATGAAATGGGTTACACTCCCCTTCATAGCGTGTGCGAATCCGGTTATAACGATCTTGCAAAACATCTTTTGAATTTCAAAGCTGATATAAATGTCAGGGAGAATACCGGCAAAACCCCGCTTCATCTTGCGGTGATGAAAGGGCTGGCGGAAACTGCAAGTCTGCTTCTTGCATTCAGTGCAAATCCCAATATTGAAGATTCTGACGGAAACACACCCCTTCACCTTGCAGCATTGATAAATGACAGCGAAATTATTGATCTTCTATGTAATATGGAAGCGGATGTGAACTGTCATAACCATGAGGGTGAAACTCCCCTTCATATTGCCGCCGCAAAAGGTTCCTTTGCTTCTGCCTCAGTTCTTGTGGCTCACAGAGCAGATGTGAACGCTATGAATACTTCCGGCAAATCCTTTACAGGAGAACTTACGGGGGGCGAAACACCTCTCCATTATGCTGCAAAACACAATCACGACGGCGTTGCATCTGTTATCATAAAAAACGGAGCGGACATTAACGCAAAGGAATTCAGCGAGGGAATGACTCCCCTTCATTTTGCAGCAGCAGGCGGTTATGACAAAATGGCTCTCCTTCTTCTTTCTTCCGGTGCTGATCCAAATGTTAAGACTAAGAGAAAAAAATTGCTGACAGGTGAAATCAGCGGTGGTATTGCTCCTCTTCATCTTGCCGCAAAAACAGGTGATCTGCCGATTCTTGCACTATTGATAAAACAGGGTGCGGATATAAATGTTCTTGAGTTTATGGAAAACTGGACTCCCCTTCATGTAGCTGCAAGAGAAGGCCATGTTAAAATCGTGCGGTATCTCCTCGAACAAGGTGCGAAAACCGGACTCCTCACAAGGCGGGGAATGGCTCCCTGGCAGGAGGCTGCAAGAAAATATTCCGATTTGATTTATCAGAGGGCTGATTCGAGATCGGCAGCAGGTTACGGCGAAATAATGAAACTGCTGGAAGAACATATGCCGGCCGGGGAAAAAGCAAACCTCGGAACCTGGAAGAAAATGTTCATGTTGTAAATATAAATACATGCAATGTGGATTCTTTAACCGGGTGTGAATGACAAATGGTAAAACTCCTGTTATAATAATAAATGTTTGATTTTTATATGTTGGAGAGAAGAAGAATGGATGCAGGCAAGATTGGTTTGACGGGATTTGGTCCGCTTATGCCGGACCCCTTTGCCCCAAAAACGGCGAAACAGGAATCCGCACCTGTTATTAATGATGTTTTCAGCCCGGGAACTACTCAGACAGCGGGCAGTGTCAATCTAAGAGAAGCTGCAGCCAGTCTTCTTGCGAAGGAAGCAAACGCCGAATACAGAATTTTCACCCCGTTTGTCAGCGAGGTTGGAACACCTCCGCCGATTGCCGCTCCCGGAGGCAAGCTTATCTGTCCCGGAACTGATGGCACTATTTCAGCCCTTGACTGCAAAACTGGCAGAATGCTCTGGGAACATAAAGTTACAAACCAGCCCTGGGTTTTCTTTGCTGAAAAAGCAACGGTAAGCCCGGATGGAACGAAGCTCTATGCGCCTCATTCCATGGGAGAGACAAAGATTCTCAATCTTGAGGACGGTTCCGAGGCAGGCAAAAAATCAAACAACCCGCCTAATGGAATGTCAACGCCTGTGTTCAGCCCTGATGGGAAAACAGTTTATCATGGCCAGTTCAACAGAGGTTTTTATGCGGATAAAACCGATCTGCACTTCTACAACTGGCAGGAACCGGGTATTGATCTGAAGGAAAAAACCGCTCCCGCTGTCAGTAACGATGGAAAAATGGTATTCCTGACATCTTCAGGGGATACCCTTACCGCAATGGATTCCTCCAACGGCAGAATCAAATGGCTTTCCGATGTTTCAAAGTTTATTATAAGATCTTCCCCTGCAGCTCTAAAGGACGGCTCTGTGGCAGCTGTTGACGAAAAGGGAACAATTGTCTGTTTTAACGGGGAAACAGGTAAGAAAAAGTGGAGCCTGAAGGTGCCGATAGGCGATCAGCCTGTAAAACTGGCGGAAATGGCTGTTGATGATAAAAACAACAACATAATTGCAGTTATGAAGCAGGAGAACGATTACAAAAAAGCCGGCGCTCAGGTGATAAGGAGCAAAATTGCCAGCGTGGACGCTTCCAGCGGAAAACTGAACTGGAAGATGGAAACCGAGGGATTTGTGGGAACTCCCTGTCTTTCGGAAGATGGAAAAACCCTGTATCTGGGTTTTGCCGACGGCAGACTTGCCGCTTTTGACAGTTCAACAGGCAATCCCGTCTGGTCTATAGACAAACCGGGAACAAAGTATTATACACCGGGGCTTTCCGAAGACGGAAACACTCTTTACTGCGGATTATCAACTCAGGATCCCCTCCGGGGAAAAATTTCCGAGTTGGCTGCCTTTGACGCTCATACAGGACAGAGAATCGACTCCTTCAAAACACAGGGGAATCTGAAACCTGTAAACAATTACGAAGGCGCAGTTACATACAAAGCTTCTGATTTTTCGCTTCCGGTGCAGGATGGCGGAAATGCAGCTCCTGATAAGATATCGGAAGAAAAGAAATCCATTGTTAAAAAACAGGGTTCAATCGTTATCGGCGGTGTTGCGCTGCCTGTAAGAGAACAGTAACAGACCGTTATATATAAAAATGCGGAAAGGAGATTGAGGCTGTCCGGAAAGTTTTTATGTAAATTATAAACTCAACGGATATTCTCAACAGAAAAAATGTTTCTTCTTTATTTCGCCGATATGCCCGTAAGGGAAGTTAAAGCAGAGGAAATAAGATTCTGCAAAGCCTGTGGAAAAGAAACAAAACATCGGTATGAGGAAATTTCATTTCATGCCCGTATGCTTATGATTAATGTTTTCTGCAAAAAGAAAAGATATGTTCGTATTTGCAGCGTATGCAACAACGGTGAGGAAATGGAGAAGGACACATTCAACCAGCAGGTGGAAAGGCTTATTTACCCTGTTGGCATTCCGCAGGATATGAGTCAGGATATGAGAAGGAGAGAATCGGACGATGATCCCGATTCGCCAAAATACAGGGTGGGGAAGAAAAAGGGGATAAAATACTGCAGACAATGCGGGGAGAAGATTTTCCCCGACATAGGATACTGCACCTCCTGCGCAGTCAGGGGAAATAACCCGGGCGGCCCGTCCGGTATGGGGAGAAGGTAATTTTTTGTCCCGTAATACATCTGATGTAAATATTCTTCTGGTAAACCCCTGGATTTCCGACTTCAAAGCTTATGATTTCTGGATTAAACCCGTCGGTCTTCTTTATGTGGGTGCAGTTCTTGAACAGAATGGTTATAAGACCCGGTTAATAGACTGTATGGATCGAAGGCATCCTTCGGTTGCTGAAAAAATGCGTTTCAAACAGGACGGAACAGGTAAATTTGTAAGCCGGGAGCTTCCAAAACCGGAAGCTTACAGAAATATTCCGAGAAAGTATAAGATATATGGAATTCCAGTGGAAGCTTTTATGGCAGAACTGGATTCCATGCCGGAGCCTGATGTTATTCTCGTAACTTCGATTATGACATACTGGTATCCGGGAGCACATGAAACAATAAAGGTTCTAAAGGAAAGATTCCCCACAAAACCTCTGCTTCTGGGCGGAATTTATGCTACATTGTGCAAAGATTTTGCAGAAAAGAATTCCGGCGCAGACATTGTTTTCGAAGGCTCCGACATGATCAGGCTTATGGATATTATCGGCGCTCTTACCGACACCATGCCCGGGTTTAAGCCTGCATTTATTGATAATTATCCGCATCCTGCATTTCATCATTATAAAAAGCTTGATTATTATCCGATTCTCACTTCAAGGGGCTGCCCCTTCAGGTGCTCCTATTGTGCGTCAGCAAAACTCTACCCGGTTTTTATTCAGAGAAATTCCGATGATATTCTGTCGGAAATTCTTGAAGCACATGAAAATTTTGGAGTTACCGGGTTTGCGCTCTATGACGATGCGCTTCTTGTCGATTTTAAACGCAGGCTTCTTCCTGTTCTTCAGGAGATTATCAGAAGAAAACTGAAATTTCATTTTTACACTCCCAATGGGCTTCATGCCCGTTATATAACGCCTGAAGTGGCGGAAATAATGTTTAAGTCGGGGTTTGACCATCTGAGGGTAAGCCTTGAGTCGTCGGATGAATCCCTATTGAAAGATACCGGAGGAAAAGTAACGGTAGGCGAAACTGCAGGAGCAGTAAAGAACCTTCTGAACGCAGGATTCAATCCTGAACAGATAGGAATTTATCTGATGATGGGAATCCCCGGGCAGAGCCTGGAGGATTGCAGAAAAGCTCTGGATTTTGTTAAGAATATGGGTGTGCAGATAAGATTATCAGATTTTTCACCTGTCCCCGGAACTGCGGATTTTGAAAAAATGAAGCAAATTTACGGCGAAATTATAGAAGATCCCCTTTATCAGAATAATGCATTCCACCATTTCGTGCCGGGTATTCTCAGCCTGGAAGATAAAGAATCCCTCAGAAGGTATGCCTTTGATACAAACAGAAGCCTTCTCACATCCCTTGATAATGATGAGTAGAAACATCCCGAAAACCATATCGAAACGCCCCGTTTTCAGGATTTGAGGGCCTTCCGGGGATAAGGGCAATACCAATGCCAATAAATTAGCCCATCTTTACCAAACCCCCTTAAAAAAACGGGGGTTTTTTTCTTTTTTGGGAATTTTTTTGTTGATTTTATTGGGATTGAGGGGTGTTGGGTGGGGTTTGTAGTGACCCATAGTGCTTGACAAGGGCGGGTGGGTG
>JAJTBE010000120.1 GCA_021287065.1 Bacillota bacterium | reverse complement strand
ACATTAAGAGCAAATTCGAGTATTATAAACCACGTCGAGGGGCTATAGCTCAGCTGGGAGAGCGCTTGCATGGCATGCAAGAGGTCGTCGGTTCGATTCCGTCTAGCTCCACTGATAAGAGAATCCCGTGAAAACGGGATTTTTTGTTTTCGGGGAGAATGAAGGAACATATGAGGGGGAGCAATACCCAATGCCCATGAATTAAGACATGGATTTATCTATTCGCTCACGGGAATTTTAACCACATGCCCAGCTCCCGGAGAAAACTTTTTTAAAAAAAGTTTCCTCCGAACCTCCTCCCTTGAAAAATAATAGTATTCGACTGTGGATTTGAGCAAATCTTACTAATTCAGTGACATTAGGATGGAGGCGGGATTAGTTTTTTATATCTATGGTGTTTTGACAGAAGAGGATTTCAATATTTCATATTTCTCAAGTATTACTTCCCTGAAGTCTTCAGATATTCGGTTCCAGTCAACAATATCCACTCTATATGGCAGATCTGATTCCTGAAAGGCATATTCCAGATTAGCGAGCAGATTGATGCTAATTGTTTCAGTTCCGAGAAAAACCAAATCCAAATCTGAGTATATTTTAATATCTCCCCCTACCCTCGAACCAAAAACCCATACATCATAATCCGGTGTATATTTGTCCAGTATTTCCAGCACGATTTCTTTATGTTTGTCAATCATGTTAATCATTATGTTTTTCCAGAGCTTCTATTAGTTTTTTGGCATCACAAAGAAAAGCAGCTGCTTTCTCTGCAACTTCATCTGCATATTCTTCCCTGTAAACATGCGAAGTGAGATTTCTTGCTTTGTTATAATCAAACCAGGATTCCACATCATCAATCAGGTGGTGTTCAGCAGCAATCCTGAAAAGCTCTTTTCTATGAATGCCATCAATATAGCCGCTGCCAACTTGTGCTTCAAGGTATCGTTTTACAAACTTCCAGCTAAGTTCATAAGCAACTTCAAAATTCTGAATGACTCCGGCTCTGACCACATTTTTAAGATTTTCATCAGTAGATATATACTTTTCAACATTCAGGAAAAGATCTACAGCAACTTCAAGGCTTTTTACCGCCCCAATTAAAGAATTCAGTCTCAACATCCATTTTTCTCCTGAAGCATTTTAATCTTACATTTTTCCGAATCTTACAAATTCCTCTGTAAAACCATCCTTTTTTCCTATTTGTTTACAATAATTAAAACTTAAAGCATCTCATCTGTGTTGAACATAATTTCCGGTAACATTATAATTAGTTGCAGATAGAATTAAGCAGAAAAATCCGGAGGCCGGTTTATGAGAATCAATGACACCAATTCGATACAAAATCCCTATCTTACACAGGGGAAGCCTGCTCAACAGCAGACTCCTTCGGTTTTTGGAAGCGACCAGGTACAGACCGGCCAGACAAAACCTCAATTCGGCCTCTCACAAAATCAGATAAACTCCATATTTGAAAAAGGACCCCAGACACTTCCTTCAGCATCGGCAAACTGGGAAGTGAAATTTGGTAATTTCGCCGGCTCCCAGAAAACCTGCCTGTTAGCTTCAGACGGCAATTTTTACGCCTCACAGAACAATAAACTCTGCAAATTCGACGGAAAAACCGGTGATGTAATCTGGTCAAAAAAGACAACTTCCTCCGTTGGTTCAGCAGGCGACTTTCCCCTTGAAGGAAAAGACGGAACAATCATTTCCAACTCTATAGACAAAAAGCTCAGGGGATATGATCCAGCTACGGGAAATGAAAAATGGAGCATCGATTTGGGCACTGCTTTTGAAGCCCCTGCAAAAGTACTCAGCAACGGCGATATTATGGTGGCAAGAAAAATTGACGACCAGCTCTGCCTGACAAGATTAGACCAGGACGGAAAAGAGAAAAACACAATTAAACTTGGTTTCTGGGATGAACCTATCGGCACATCTTCTCTTGACAAAACAAAGCTATTAAGTGAAGAACCTGACGGAAGCGTTCTTGTACACGGCACAATTCGTGAAGGCAAAAAGACAGGCACCGAATATGTTCCCAGCCATATGCTGACATTCTGCATTACTCCCGACGATAAAGTAAAGTGGACAATATCGGGTTTTGATCCTCCTGTTTCATTCAACGGTAACCCCGACAGATTGTTCAGGGTGGATTACGATCAGCTCCAGTCTTTTGACAAAACCAGCGGTCAGCAG
Source organism: Bacillota bacterium (assembly GCA_021287065.1). Classification (GTDB taxonomy): domain Bacteria; phylum Vulcanimicrobiota; class JAJTBE01; order JAJTBE01; family JAJTBE01; genus JAJTBE01. The sequence continues at coordinate 38,722 of JAJTBE010000120.1, read as the reverse complement.
GTATGGAACCAGCAGAGAAATTATTTTCAGGACAGAAACTGCGGCGACAAATATTTCACAATTGCCGGCGAACAGAAACATAAATATGTTAAATTTATTGACTCAAGGGATGGCAAGCTCATTCTCCAGAGTTACGCCGAAGGTCCCCTGAGAAAAACCAAATCAGGCGAAGAAATAATCTGCGTGGATCAGAATGATCTGAACAAAGTAATCTGGAAAAAAGACAGCGCAGGATCTATTTTTGCAGGGCCTTTATATACGGATAAAGATGTAATTATTCATATTGCCGACGAAGACAAAGGAATAGTGGAAGCTCTGGATCCCGCCACCGGCAACACAAAATGGACTGCGGCCATCAACGAACAATCATTCATTCCCGATGAAAAAAAGGATGGCAAAAAAGAAAGAACAAAGATAAATCAGGCAATTAAGACTGACGATGGTTCAATTTTTGTAATGACCAATCATGGAGTTTTTGGCATTGACGAACAGAAATGCGGCGTGAAAAGTGCAGCAATTTCACCAGGTCAATTGTCACAGTTCAGGGTTGATACAAAATCCCAGACAATCATCGCTGTAGATCAGGAAAACCATGTCATCAGACAATATCCCACAACATCTATTGCAGAACAGCGAAAGGAAGCATTTAACAAGGAACAGGAAGAAGCTGCGGCACAGCAGCCTGCTCCCCCGTCCATTCAGGAAACTGAAAAGGAAGTTATTATAGGCGGAATTTCCCTTAAAAAGAACAGCAACAGTTAGAAGCTTTCTTCCGGTTCTAATTCCGAATTACATGATTATTTATGTTTATCAGGTGAAAATCCCCACAAACATTGGGGATTTTGTCTTTTTTTCCCATTTGTTTACATTATGTTAAAGTTGTTCACCCAATCTTATATTGATCATGTTTTTCCACAGGATTATAATTAAGTTACAGGAAGATAAAAAGATACAAAAAACCGGAGGCCGTATTATGAAAATCAATGACAGCAGTTCAATACAGAATCCATATCTTACCCAGGGAAAACCTGCACCAAAGCAGGCAGCGTCAGTTTTCGGAAACGATCAGGTCCAGACAACAGGACAGGTAAAACCTCAATTCGGCCTCTCACAGAATCAAATCAGCTCTCTATTTGAAAAGGGACCTAAATCCACCCAGTCAACCCCCGCCAACTTTGAAACAAAACTTGACGGGTTTGAAAATTCATACAACAGCTGCCTTTTTGGTTCAGACGGCAGCTTCTATTCGGTAAAAAACGACAGATTCTGCAAATTTGACGGAAAGACGGGAGATACCCAGTGGGTCAGGGATTTGGCATCGCCATTTACTGCCACCAACGAACCTCTTATCGAAGGAAAAGACGGCTCGGTTTTAGCCAACTGCAAGGATAATAAATTAAGAGCCTTCGACCCGGCAACGGGAGATGAAAAATGGAATATGGATCTGGGCGCCGCCTTCAACACCCCTGTTAAGGTTTTAAATAACGGCGATATAGCTGTGATGAGAAAAGTTGAAGATCACCTCTGCTTCACAAGATTAGGTCAGAACGGTAAAGAAAAGAATACAATCCAACTTGGTTTCTGGGATGAACCTATCGGCACGCCTCCTATTTCCAAAACAATATTTGTAAATGAAGAACCTGATGGAAACCTTCTCGTTCAGGGGTTTGTGCTTGAAGGCAAAAAAGAGGGAACAAACTATGTTCCAATGGATGTTCTCACATACTGCATCACTCCTGATGATAAAATAAAGTGGACAGTATCAGGTTTTGATCCTCCGGCATCATTCAGCGATAATCCCGACAGATTGTTCAGGGTGGATTATGACAGAATTCAGTGTTATGACAAGAGCAATGGTCAGGAAGTCTGGATACAGAAAAAAGATTACCTCGCAGGGAAAAATTGCGGCGACACATTCTTTACCATAGCAGGCGAACAGAAGCACAAATATATAAAATTCGTTGACTCGAGAGATGGCAAACTGATTCTTCAGAGCTATGCCGAAGGTCCCCTCAGAACGACAAAATCCGGCGAAGAGATAATCTGTGTTGATCAGAACGATCTCAATAAAACTTACTGGAAAAAAGACAGCGCCGGTTCCATTTTCAAGGGTCCCCTCTATGTTGACAAAGACACTATTATTCATATTTCCGACGAAGACACAGGAACTCTGGAAGCTCTGGATCCTGCCACCGGCAATTCAAAATGGACTGTTTCATTAAATGAGCAGTTTTTCAGACCTGACGGAAAGCAGGAGATGCCTGACATAAAAAAAGCAGCTAAAGCAGACGATGGATCATTCTTTGTTCTGACCAAACATGGAGTTTACGGTCTCGACGGGCAGAGCGGCCAGATTACAAGCGCCGCCATTTCCCCCGGAGAACTTACACAGTTTCAGGTGGATACAAAATCAAAGACAATAACCGCTGTGGACAACAAGAACAATACAGTCAGACAGTTTAACATGTCAACCTTAAACGAACAGAAGGTTGAAGCATTCAAAAAAGAAACTGAGCAAGCTCCTGCTCAGGAACAAGCTTCTCCGACGATTCAGGAAACTGAAAAGGAAGTGATCATTGGCGGCATAACACTGAAAAAAGCAAATAAATAATCACGATTTCAGAATATTGATCTTACGGGCATAGTTTTTGAGAGCGTGGACATTGCCTCCGCAGGATGCTGTTGACATTGCTTTATCAGAATCCGTTACAAGTGAACCGCTCAGCAGTGTGATTCCCCGTTTGAAAAAGGGTGCTGCATAAGGTGCAACCGACGGCCCCACAAGGGCAGCTCTCTGACCCGGAACCAAAATTTCCAGCAGTCCTTCAAGGGTGGCATTGGCGAATGTAACGGCGGTTATAATAACAACATCCGAACCGGAGATGGTTTTGTATGCTTCTTCCCCCCTCACCACAGGGAAACCCTCGCATATTTCTATATCAGGATCTTTATCTATCACATAGAGTTTTTTTACAAGACCCTTCAGTTTTGCAGTGTATGGAGGAAAAGCTCCAACCATAGATACTGTGTCTGATGATTTGATATTCAGAAGGCTCAGGGTATCCCCCCTGCAGCTGTTTGCAAAATTATCCCCGTCAAACTGGGGCATTGAAGCCATAAGGGCGTTGAGTGTTGCAGCTCCTATAACCGATTTCAGTATATTGGAGCTTCCTGCGTAACCTGCAAGTTCAAGGGCAGGCTTGCCTTCAAGTTCAGCCGGACCGGAAAAGGAATTGATAAACTCATCCTTTCCCTCATCCTTTCCCTCATCCCTTCCCTCATCCCTGAGCTGATCCTTTGCACATGAACAGCAAAGACCGGCCTTGCCGTTAGAGAGTTTTACGCATGTATAATGAACTCCGACACAGATTCTCTCCGCTGCAATTTCCTTGTCAACAAAAATCCCGGATGCTTTCACATCCGAGATTATTTCTTCGTATATATTCATAATTCAGTTAAGCTTACGCGCTCTTCCTGTATAATTTCATCATATCCCTGACAGTGGGGGTAACCCTTAAAGTTTCGATGTCCAGAATATCGTTGCCTTCCCTGGCTTCGAACATTCTCGCAGCTTCGGGGGATACCGATACTACATCAGGATTGGTTTCAAGATAACCTTCCCTGAACTTGTAGGTGATAGCTGATTTCATGACTTCAAGCCGTTTGTAATCAGTTCCGCAGGGATCGCAGAATGATCTGCTGTTGCCTGATTCCTGATTGCCGCAGTCTCCGCAGTATCTCTGATAACGGACTTTTGCATCGTTGTAGATATCCCTGATATCCTGAGGCGGGTATTTCTGTGCCAGATCTATATAAACTCTGTCGATCTTATCCTTCTGGCTGGAAGTTGCAAGGCCCACAAGCCTCTTGTCGGCGATGTTCTGCATAGTGGCGGCGCTTCCTCCGTCAAAGATCCTTCCGGCATAAGCGGACTGTTTGACGGAATAATTGGCTCCACCGCTCTGGGACTGGAGGATATTATGAACCCGAATCATGTTCTGCGTATCCGAAACCATATTGTCCAGATCGCCCATAATTCTGGTTTCTCTCAGTTTTGTCTGAGTAAGGCCCGACTGCTGGCTGAGGAGATACACAGTAGGTTTATTCAGGTGGTTTGCAAAAGTTTCATTCGAGCCGATTGAAGAAACATGTGCAGATCCGGGCCTGACCATATCATTTCTGATTTCCGGTTCTCTTCTGAAAGCTTCATCGGCAGCGGGTCTGTCAATGTTAATCATCTTATTGACATCCGACTGTTTGAGAAGCCCTGCCATAAGAAGCTTGCCTTTCTTTTCACTGACAACTTCGTTAAGGCCGTCAGCAAATGCTTCCTTACTCTCAGGAGATTTAACCACATTTTTGATAAACTGATCGAGATGGAGTGCGTTTCTCTTATCGAGGCTCATTTTGTTGAGCTGTTCGAAGAATGCCAGATTAGCCTTTGAATCACCGGAAACCGCTTCCATGTGTTCAGCAAAAATCTTTCTGCCGTCTTCAGTGGAATTAAGAGCCGTCATTGTATCAACCATCTGGTTTCTCACAAGGAAGTTGCTCTTTGTGTTATCATTAAAGAGATTCTGAGCCTGCATTCCTTCAGGTGTTGAAATTGACTTATTCCATGTTTTGAAGAAAGCTTCCCGATCTTCCTGATTGTCCTGAAGTTTTTCGAAAACTCCCCTGACCGTATTAGCGCCATGTCTTCCTGAAACCGCCTGAGCCATAGACATTGTAAGAGCATTGGCTCCATCGGGGTTGGCAGCAAGATTGCCCATTAGCTGTCTGAATCCGCCGTCCTTGCCGCCGATTCCTGATGCAATATTGTTGAGAAGTGCATTCTGCGCCGTATCATTTCTTGATGCACCATTCATCATTGCTGTGAAGGTATTCATTCCTTCCGCAGAGGCTGTATATCCTGCCAGAGATCCATGGAATGCAGCTCTTGCCTGAGGGTTGGACGATACACTGTCCATAAATTTGCCGAATGATGCTGCGCCGTCTTTTGATGAAGCTTGCCTTGCCAGATTGTCGTAGAACATTGAACCCAGTTCGGGATCTCTGTCGAAGACTTCCATCATTCTTCCAAAATTCTTTACACCGTCGGGTTTTGACATATCTCCCGCAAGTCTGTTGAAGTATGCGGTTCTGTCACCGCTGCTGCGGGAAGCGTCGGTAAGCTGGCCCGACAGGGTGTTGTATTCACTCTGGAGAGCGCCGTATTTGCCTTCTGCTGATTTATATGCGGAAGAAAGCTCAGGCGACATACCTGCGGCACGTCTGAATTCGTTTACAGCTTCAGTTCCCACATCAGCTTTGCCTGCAGCGCTTTGTGCCCTGAAATATCCCATCAGGGCTTTTTCATCCTTACCCATTTCGTTGAACATACCGGTAAGGGCTTGTCTGCCTTCCTGAGTTCCTGTTGCTCTGGTCTGAGCGGTTATGAAATTGCGGGCTGCTTCAGGATCCGAAGATACCGCCGACATTCTCGAAGCGAAACCGGCTCTGGCTTCCGGCGAATCACCAAGGCTTGCCGCCGTCGCCTTCATAAAGCCTGCTGATGCTTCCCTGCTGTTGGAGATTCCTGCCATTGTTTTGCCGAATGACTCGACGCCTTCCCTTGTGGAAAGCGAAGCGGTCTGGGCGCTCATATAGTTCATTCTTGCGTTTTTGTCGCCGCTTATGGTATTAATTTTTGATGAGTAAGCGCCTACTCCCTCGCCTGTACTCAATGATTTTGCCTCAGCGCTGAAATATGAATTTGACGCATCACGGCTGTTTCCAAGCTGTTTATAGACCCCTGAGAGGACTGATGTTCCGCCGCTTGCACCGAGGGCGGCCTGTTCAGCTCTGAAGAAATTGGCTGAAGAAACCGAATCTCTGCTGATATTGCCCAGAATTTCACCTGCCTGATGAACTCCCTTGGCATCAGCGGTATGGTTTTTCATTCCCTGGAAGAAATCGAGGGACGCCTGATGGCTGGAAGCTGTTGCATCCATAATTTTTCCGAATGCCTGCTGGCCCCGGTTCATATAAGTTCCGCCTGCTGCGGTTTCAAAGAATCTGTTGTTAAGCTGGCTGTCTTTTGAAACGGCGCTGAGAACAGATCCAATCTGCTTGCTGTCGCCGTTGGACATTGTATGAAGAAGTTCAGCCTGGGATTCTGCGGAATAATGGATATTTTTCATAAGCCCGCTGAGACCGGAGGCGCCTTCTTTTGTCTGAACTCCTGAAGCTATAGCTGCCGCCATCGCTCTGGAGGATCCTTCGTTTTTGTTGGCTCCTGTGATGAGCGTTTCGAAATTGGCAAGCCCTTCGTATTTGGAAGTGCCGCTGGCGAGAACTCCCATCAGTTCGCCGGAAGCTCTGCTGTTTGAACCCATTCTGTTCATAAGGCCCGTAATGCCTGCCTGTCCTTCCGGACTTCCTGCCGATGATGACATTACACCGATAAAGTCGGAAGCTGCATAAGAATTCTTTTTGACATTGGAGAAGGTGTTGCCCACATCGCGGAGTCCATTCTGATCTGCAGCAGCTTTATTAAGGGATTCCGTAAATCTGGCGGAAGCCTGAGGACTGCCTTTTACGCCGTCCATAAGCTGGCTGAAGGCGTTGGAGCCTTCTTCGTTTCTTGTGCCTGCGCTGAGGAATGATGCAAATGCAGCGGAATTAGCCTGATTCCCTGATGTTCCGGACAGGATGTTATTTACGCTGACCGCCCCTTCCTTACCCTGGGACTGCTGTGCAAGAGTTCTGAGCATAACTGACGATGAAGCTTCATCCCTGTGAATTCCCGAGAACATACCGGCAACATTTTTTGCACCGGCTTCACTCTGGGAAGCGGTTCCGAGATTTGAAACAAATGCGGTTGCCGTCCTGTTGTCGCCTTTTACTGTTGTAAGAAGCGAATTGAACTCCTTCAGGCCTGTTTCCGTGCTTACGCCGTTGGAAATCATACCTGCAAAACCGTTTGCGCCTTCCTGATTTTTGCCTGCAGTATTGATAAACCCACTGAGTCTCTGGGGACCATCGTGGGATTTTGCTCCTGAGTTAAGAACTCCCAGCATATTGGCTGAAGATTCCGGATTGTTGTGAACAGTCTGCATAAAGCTGCTGAAAGCTTTTCCCTCTCCGTCGGCTTTTGATGCGGACAGAAGGGTATTCATAAATTCCCCTGATGCGTGGGAATCCGATTTGATTCCGCCAAGAAGATTTTTAACCTCGACCGCACCGATTTTTGATTTTCCTGCGGCGTTAAGGGTGTCCACAAAAGCAGCAGACGAATCGTGGTCATAATTGATGGCCTGCATAGTTCTGCCAAGACTCTGCACACCTTCTTTTCTTCCGGTCCCGGAAGCAAGCATACCGGTAAATTCCGACGCAGAAGCAGAATCATTTTTAAGATTGTCAAACATTTTGGTAACAGAACCGGCACCCTTGGGCGACGAGGCTGTTGTTTCCATATTTCTGATAAATGAAGCGGATGCATCAGGTTCAGCCTTCAGATTTCTGCTCATCTGTGCAATATCTTTCAGGCCTGCAGCTGTGGAAGAGGCATCTGAAATAATACCGCTGAGTCCCTGTGAAGCAGCGGGATCTTTATGCACATTGTCAAGCAGATGTCCAAATTGTTTTGCACCGTCAGGTGTGGATGTAGCCCTTGAGACAGAGGACATAAATTCACTGTTGAGAGCCTGATTGGATCTCACATTGTCGGTGAGAATGCCGAACTGTTTTACGCCGTTATTCCTGAGTGTGCCCGAATTGAGAACATCCATAAAGTTGGCGGTAGCTTCCGAGTTGATTTTGGTATGCGAAAGCATATCCCTGAGATTGGCTTTGCCGGCATCGGTAGCTGTGGATGAAGAAAGGGTTTTTATAAACTGTGCCGAGGTTTCCGAGTCGGTCCTCATATTGCCCATCATTCCGCCAAAATCAGAAACACCTCTCTCTGTTGCTGTGCCTTTGTTGAGAGTATTCATAAATGAAGTCTGGCTCTTGTCATCCTGACCTATGTTCTTCATATAACCGCCAAGGGATTTCAGCCCCTCGTTGTTCTCTGTTCCCTGAGCCATTGCATTCATAAAGCCTGAGCGCGCTCTGTCGTTATTTTCGAATGTATGGAGAAGATTGCGGTTGGCAAGCATGCCTTCGTCGGTTGTTGTGGCGCTGGAAAGAACGCCGAGCATTTCCGACTGGGTTTTTGGCGAAGCTTTCATATTTGAGAAAAGATCCGCTACTCTCCCCTGCCCTTCCGGTGATTTGGTCTGACGGGCAAGCATTGTTGTAAAATCTGCGGAGTTATACTGATCATCTTTGATATTTCCCATAAATCTGCCAAAATCAGCCATTCCTTTGGCGGTTTCAGTTCCACTGGTAAGAGTTCTGGCAAACCCGTCGGAAACATGATTATCGCCTGCAGCGGCGTTGAGAATTCTACCCGAAAGCTGGGAGCCTTCCCTTGTGGAGGAAGCTCTCGCCATTGTGGAAATAAAACCGGCTGATGATTCGTGGTTGGCAGATACGCCGTCCATCAGTTTTGAGAACTGAGCGTTGCCTTCCTTTGCGCCAACACCCGATGAAGCCATTTTGAGGAAACTGACTGACGCATAGGAATCTTTGCCCACATTGGAAAGCATGTTTCCCACATCTTTTGCTGAAGCGGGGTTGGCAGATGCGTCAGTGAGCTGTTTGAGAAAACCGGCTTTAGTATCTTCATGTGAGGAAATATTTTCGAACATGGCGCCTGCATTGAGTGCGCCTTCTTTTGTGCCTGTTCCGCCCGCAAGCATTTTCATAAATGATGAGCCTGCCTGAGGATCCTGACTCATATTTTTCATCAGGTTGTGGAAATCTTTTTCGCCCTGAGCTGTTTCGGTTGAATTATTAAGCCCTTCGAGGAAAGAGGCAGCGCCTTCCCTGTTGTCCCCGAGATTTTTAAGAAGTTCGCCTGTATTTTTTCTTCCTTCTTTCGAATTCGAATATTCGGAAAGTCCGCTGAAGAATGCAGAGTTCTTCTCCGGATTCCGGCTTACATTCTGCATAAAGCCTGCAGTCTCTTCCTTTCCTTCCTGGGTTGAAGAGCCTTTGGCAAGGCGGTCGAAAAATTCCTGTTTGTCCTGAGATGTTTTGAGTTGTTTAAATTCAGCTTCGTATTTCGAAGGAACTTCTTCCTGATTTTCCACAGAATGGAAACGGCCTGATGCTGAGAGGTCGCGATTTTTATCCCCAGAGCTGCCCGGCTGTTTATTGCCGGCTTCCGGAGCTTCTGAACCTGTCTGTTTTCCAGCTTCCTGTTTTTCCTGTGTGTTTGAAGCCTGATAATTGGAAGTCTGTCTGCTGATATCGGACTGCTTATCCGTCTGTGACTGTTCCGGCAGTTCTCCGGGCTGGGGATCGAGAAGGGAACGGTATGTACTCTTCTTCTGAGCATCCGTCTGGTTTGCTGATCCTGAATCTCCCTGCTGGGGATCAAGCAGCGAACGATATGTACTTTTCTGCTGTTCCTGTGTGGACTGGCTTGTCTGGGTTGACTGGGAGCCTGTTTTCAAATCCTTGCCCTGGGAATTCTGATCGGTTTCGTTTGTCTGCTGTTGAGAATCGGACTGAGCACTCTGGAGTTTGTCTGCATCTTTTTCAACTTTCTGGAAATGACCGTCAAGCATAACGACATCATCGGAAAGAATGCCCTGTTCCTTCATTTCTTTCCATTCTTTTTCCATTTTGTCATAATGCTCCTGAGCCTTGTTTTCTTCAGAGCGTTTTACATCATTGCTATCCTGGGGCGAGGTCTGGCCTGCCTTCTTTGTATCATTCAGAATAGTTTCATAAATATTGTTCTTTAAGGATGATGAACTTTTCTGCTCAGGCGAATCTGTCTGGGCATACATATCCATGAGATTTTCATCACTCTGATTTCTTGAATCTCGATGCGCCTCCCATTGCTCATCCTCTGCTTTTGAGTTCTTCTGATAATCGTAAAAAGACTTTTGCCAGTTATGTACTCCGAATCCCATGCTCAACCTCTCCTATCAGCCCAAAGGGCGTGGAAATACAGTCCGATATGTAACCTTGCCATTTGAAGGGCTTATTGAATCTTACAATAAGCACAATATCATACTTGTAATTATTATCACTTTAATTAACCAAAAGTAAATAACAAAGCCCATACAAATAATGGATGAAAAAACTCCTGAAGCTTATTAATCCGGGAAAAGAGTGAAATTTGTTTGATATGTTAACAAATCCCCAAATCATGCATTATCAGGATCAGTATCAACGGCAAAAAAGAAAAGCTCCCCAAGCCTCTTTTTCAGGGCTTCGTTTCTGCATTCCGTAATGTAAGGTTCAAGGCCGAATTTTTCGATACGCTCTATGGAATCCTTCCCTGCCAGCATATACAGCATAGCCCGGCTTGACCCCACGAGATCCCTTGTCAGATAATAAGAAACCCTGTCCGCAGTGTGATGAAAGCCGAGAAGGACAGATTCAAGCATGCTTCTTTTGAGAAATGACTTTTTGTCAAATTCGCCGGACTCAAATTTTTCCGGCAGCATTCCTGCGCTTTTTCTTGCCAGAGTTTCAAGTTCTTCCGGTTTTTTACCCAGAATATTAAAAGAAGTCAGTTTTTTCTGAAAGTTCTGAACAAGATTGAATAATTTCATCGCACCTGTTTTTTCTATGATTTTTGCAGCTTTTTCAAACGGAAGCCCTTTTACAAGTGTTAGAAAAGAGAATACAAATGCTGCTGTTTCCATAAGAATTTTTGCCACATCACCAAGGCTCAGATTCAGCAGGGAAACAAAGCCGCTTTTTATAATTGAAAGCTGGTTTGAAAAAAGAAATGTCTTTTCAACATCATTGAGCTGTTCAAGAAAAACATCGTTGTAAATCAGCGAATATCCGCCGCCGCCCTCGAGGGGATCGGCAATAAAACGGAATCTGGAAGGACCCCTGTAATGACGGAGGGGAGGAATATCCATATTCAGATAATGGCAGCATTCCTTGTAGATTTTATAATCCTGACTATCCTCCGGAACCATTTCAGCCACCCGCAGAATTTCAGGAGGCGTCGGCGCTTCCATAACCTTAATAAGGGGACTCAGCCAGCTCAGATATTTTCTGAAAGTTTTTTCTCCGGGATGAGTAAGTTTTTCATAGATTTCCGAAGTTATAGGACCAGGGGCGCTGATGAGCTTAATATGTTTTGTAACCTTACCCGAAGGGAGTTTTTTATTAAGGGAAAGAACTTCCTCGCAGACCTTCCATTTCTTGTGGTTCTGCTCCCTGTGGTAAATCTCGTTTAGTTTCTGGTAAATCACAGGATTATAGACTTCTTCCAGAAGCAGTTCGTGATAAGTCGCTCTTGCTTCGTCGTTGTTTTCTGCTTTGAAATAAAGATCCGCAGCAGCAAACAGATCTTCACGTTTTTTCTCTTTCTTCTTATGGGTGAAAGCTTTCTTTTTCAGAACAGCAGCAGCATCCGACAGATAACCGGCCTGCATGTAATAATCATAAAGAAACTCTATGGCGTCCTGATTTTTTGGGTCGGTGTTGAGAATTTCCTCAAAATACGAAGCTGCGGTGATCTTATCACCTGTTTCGATAAAAATGCCGGCTATTTTCTTCTTTGCAGCAATAAAATCGGGATCATATTCAAGGGCTTTCTGCAATGCAGTTAAAGCTTCGAATTTTCTGTTGTGTTTGTAATGAGCCAGACCTTCCCTGAAGCTTTTGTTTGCCAGTTTGACATCGATTCCGGTTTTTGCTTTCTGCTGTTTTTTGTTGTTAAAAAAGTTCATGTTCCCATAATTCTTTGCCCGAATAAGGTTTCCTGTCATTTTTAATCCTGCACTCATTTTAAATAAACAGACAGGAATCCTGAATTATTATAAGAATCAGAATCTGTAACCTGAATCCATCAAGGAGAGTTTGTATGATGCACAATGATAAACTTTACAATGTAGATCCGGAAGTCTATTCCGCATTATATCTTGAAACAAAACGGCAGAGCGAAAACCTCGAAATGATTGCCTCCGAGAATTTTGTATCGGAAGCTGTTCTCGAAGCTCAGGGAAGCGTTCTCACCAATAAATATGCGGAAGGCTACCCTTCAAAACGCTATTACGGCGGCTGCGAATATGTGGATATAGTTGAAAAACTGGCAGTAAAAAGAGCAAAGGAACTCTTTGGAGCCGACCATGCCAATGTGCAGCCTCATTCGGGCACACAGGCAAATATGGCAGTGTATTTCTCTCTCCTGAAACCGGGAGATACATTCCTCGGCATGAGCCTTGATCAGGGCGGACACCTTTCACACGGACATCCGGTGAATTTCTCGGGAATGCTCTACAATGTAATTCAGTACACAGTAAAAAAAGATACTGAAACCATAGATTACGACAGAATGAGGGAACTTGCCCAGGAACACAAACCCAAGATGATTCTTGCAGGAGCCAGTGCTTATCCGAGAATTATCGATTTTGCAAAAATCAAGGAAATCTGCGATGAAGCCGGCGCTTATTTTGTAGTGGATATGGCACACATTGCGGGCCTGATTGCCGCAGGACTTCATCCCTCACCGGTCCCCTATGCGGACTTTGTAACCACCACAACCCATAAGACCCTCAGAGGACCCCGTTCAGGCATGATTCTTTGCAAAAAAGAACATAAAAAGCTCCTCAACAAACAGGTTTTCCCGGGAATGCAGGGCGGTCCACTTATGCATGTCATTGCCGCAAAAGCTGTTGCATTCAAAGAAGCTATGACCGACGAGTTTAAAGCTTATCAGACCCAGATAGTCAAAAATGCAAAAGCACTGGCTGAAGCAATGGAAACAGAAGGATTCCGGATTGTTTCCGGCGGAACCGACACACACCTGATGCTTGTTGATATGAGAAGCATTGAAGGCATGACCGGAAAAGCAGCGGAAAAAGCCCTTGACGAAGCGGGAATCACTGCGAATAAGAATGCTATCCCATGGGATCCCCAGCCTCCTATGATCACCAGCGGAATCAGACTTGGCACACCAGCTTCCACAACAAGAGGCATGAAGGAAGAACAGATGAAGACCATTGCAAAGCTTATCAGCAAAGTTCTTCACAATGCCGAAGACGCCGGAGTCAAAGAAGAAGTGAAAAACGAAGTAAGAGAACTGACTTCACAATTCCCCCTTTATCGTGAAAAACTGGACGAGTTCGAAAAACATATGGACAAAATCAATGTCTCAGAGAAAACCACAGTTTAAACCAAAGGGATAAAAATGGAACAAAAAGACGATTCCCGCAGGTTCTACCTGCGGGAACCTATGAATTTAGGCGAAATTATTGATGCAACCATTGATCTTTTCAAGAAGAATATCAAGGATTTCACAATAACGAGCCTGGTTGTGGCAGCTCCAGCTATAGTGCTGATGCTGATCCTGACCGTTATTAATATGACTATGCCCGAAGACCATGAAAGCATCCTCGCCATGGTCTTCATTTTTGTTACTTTTGCAGTATCTTTTCTGATTGTGATTTTTTATCTGAATGCATTGATAAAGATGTCATCCGACTTCTACAACGGCGTAAAAACATCGTTTAAGGAAGCTTGCGCCTTCAGCATAAAAAAATTCTGGAAAATGACTCAGGCTCTTATTCTCTCAGGGATAGGTTTTGCAGTTTTATTTGTTATAACAGGGATGGTTTTTGCCGGCGTCACCATGGCTACTTCAAACCAGTATCTGGCAGCGGGAGCGGCTATTATCCCCTTTGGTTTTGCCATCTATTATACTTTCTGCATTTTTCTGTTTCCATATGTTCTGGTCATTGAAGATGCAGGAGTTGTGGAATCACTGAAGCGGAGTTACGAGCTTTTCAGAAGCAGCCGGAATTCAATGATGAAAATCATTCTCGTGCCTTATCTGATAAATGCTCTAACCATAGTCGCCACTTTCATTCCTTTTTTAGGATCATTTCTGGTATTTCTTACATACCCCCTTCCCATAATAGCTATGACTCTGGTATATTATGATATTAGAATCAGGTCTGAAGGATACGATCTGATGCTTCAGGCAGAAAAATTAGATTCCGGATTATAGTAAACATGACAGAACAAGCACCAGTTCAAAAACTGAATATTGTATTTATCTATGAGGATACTGAAAAAGCGCAGGCTCTCATAGACGGACTCAGTAAAAAACTGAACGATTACGGACTCACCGGCAGTGTGAATGTTATGGCTAAGAGCTTCAGAAACAAAGTCATCGCAGCTCTCAATCTTAAACAGCTTAAACCTGCAATAGTGGTGATTCAGTCCAAAATGTGGAACAATCAGGTGGAAGGCTTCGAAATGCTCGAATACTGCCACAAAACAATCACTCAGGAAAATCCGTTTTACAGCATCATTCATGGCGCAGGCCTTGATGAAACCCGAAAACAGTGGAGTCTGAAGATCCACCACATCGACTCCTATCATCTCGGAACATGCTCAATAGAACGGGGAGCCGATGAACTTCTCCTGACAAAGATTGTGGGCATTCTCATGCAGATAGAGGATTATGTGATGTTCCACCATCTCGAAACCCCCACCCTTAATACTGCTAAGGATTTAATCAAAGCTATCCTCGAAACCCTAAGCCCGCTGAAACTTGCCATTACCAAATTCCAGACAGGTGAGGGCAGTGCATTTATCGGCACGGAAAAATTCATGCTAACCCTCGATCAGGAAATAACTGCCGTCAGAACCTACTACAATGAGCTTTTCAATCTGGAAATAGAGAGAAGGCAATTCGGCAAATCCAACGCCACGGTTCAGATAAGCAGAACTGATGTTTCCCTTGACAGGGTGTTCAGCGATGTAAGCATATTTCTTACCGAAGCAAGAAGCCCACTGGTTCAGCTTTCAACAATGATGAAGACAATAGATCCCCATACAAAGCATTTTTATGAGATATACCAGTATCTCGAAACAAGAATCGGAGATAGCAGGATTATTAATTTCTGCAGGGATTTTCTGACCCAGTACGCACATTTTGAAGCGAACCTCGGCCACATTGAAAGATTCCTTGGAGAAAAAGTCTGAAAAAAAACAAAGAGGCTGTCCTGAAAGCCTGCTGTTGCAGATGATTGCCAAAGGTTTTCAGGACAGCCTCTTTTGTTTTTATGAAAATTTTATGGTTTTGCGATAACTTTGTGAATCAAGCCCACAAGGGTGCCGATTCCAAGACCTGCCAGCGCTCCTATTGCAAGGCCCTCTCCCGCTTTTTCCCACGGGTTGGGTGCTCCGAATTCAGCACTGGTAGGGACTTTATACTCCCCTACTTTGTTAAACTGAATCTCCGGTTTAAAATGGTGGCTTACACCGTCAACCACATCTCTGGTAACGGGCGAACCATCGGGAGTTTTTCCGATAACTTCTTTGTGGGTGTCAAATTTGGGATCATCGATGTATTCCTTCATAACGGGATCGCCGATGGGTTTGGTTTCCCACTTTACATGAAGCTCGCCTCTGCCGGTTACTATCTGATGTCTGTCCGCCATCATAACGCTTCCGTCCATATTTCTTACAGGAGCATCTGCGTGAACAGGAACCTGGGGATCAAGATTCTGCTGGATGTTGTTGCCGATTTTCTGGAAAATCGATGCAATCTCCTTGCCAATGGGCTTGGAAGCATTTTCAACCGGTGCATAATGATCTCTCGGAATATCTCCCAGATATCTGGGATTCATCACAGGTTCCTTCCATTCTACATTGGCTGTCTGTAAGGGCATTTTTGAAACATCGGTTTCTGTGGTTGCATATCCCACAGCAAAACCTGTAACACCGCCGATTACGGTGCCCGCAACAGCGGATTTTTTCAGAAAACTGCCTGATGGACTGAAATCGTTGCAACATCCTTTGGTTTCGGAACCGCCGGTGATGTTCTTACGGACAAAACTCTTTAATCCTGAGAAAAACCCTGTATCTTCACTTTTCTGCAGTTTATCGGAAGTATCTATCATCGCAGGCTTATCAGCAGCCTGATTTCTGACTCCCGCTGACTCGCCGCTTAATCTCTGGGTGTTGTTAAATCCGATTTGGGAAATATTCATCGTATTCCTCCCGGCAGTTTATATAATCTGTTATTCCTGTTTACAACTTTGATATGATACATTATATCAGTTCAAAAAAAAATTTTCGACATGATTATATTAACAATTTGTTAACAGATGTAAAAGTCAATATTATGGAGGGTTTTGGCAGGATTTTATCAAACTGTTTTTTATCACTACTAAAGGAAACACCTATGAAAAGATTATTCATAAAAGCAGCATTTCTGCTGATAATCTGCCTGCTGGCTCCCGGATGTAAAGGCTCTGCACAACCGGAGCCGGGGAAAGATAACGGGCTTCCCCCTGCATCGGACTGGCCCTGCTTTCAGCATGATTCGCAAAGGACGGGACTTTCGGCACTTGAAGGACCACAAAACGGAAAACTCCTCTGGACATACAAAACAGACCTCCCACTGACTTCATCACCGGTAATAACATCAAACGGCTGCATAATAATCGGAGGCGAGGACAACCGTATTCATTTTATCTCACCCGATGGAAAAGCTTTGTGGACAATGAAAACCGGAAACAGAGTTACAGGCTCCGCTCTTGTAATGCCCGGAGACTCCCTCCTGATAGGCGGACTTGACGAGTTCCTTTATGCCCTCAACAGGCAGGGTATGCTTGACTGGAAATTCAAAGCTGACAGAGGCATAGAGTCCTCGCCGGTTTTCGACGGTAAAAACGGAATTTTCGTAGGCTCCCATGACAATTACATTTACAAACTTGATTCAGCAGGTAAGGAAGTGTGGAAATACAAAACCATGGGTTTCATAATTTCAGCACCTGCCATTGATAATGACGGCACAGTTTACTTTGGTTCCGAGGATACTTCCCTTTATGCCATAGATAATACGGGAGTTCTCAAATGGAAATATGAAACAGGTAATGAAATCACCGCTTCACCAATGATAGACAAAAATGGCAACATCCATATAGGTTCGACGGACCACAATCATTATTGCATTGATAATTCAGGCAAACTGAAATGGAAATACGAAACAGGACATGCCATCGGCTCTTCAGCGGCGTTAATGCCCGACAACTCTGTTACAACAGCTTCTGAAGACAATTATGTTTATAATATTTCACCTGATGGAAAATTAAACTGGAAATTCAAAACCGAGGGAGAAATAAACTCTTCTCCCGCTGTTGATAAAAACGGCACGATTTACATAGGAAGCGGAGACTACAATATTTATTGCATTTCCAAAGAAGGAAAATTGCTATGGAAATATAAAACCGGAAAAAAGATAAAATCCTCACCCGCCATTGCATCGGGTAAAAGGATATATATAGCATCGGATGACGGGTTGCTTTATTGCTTCACCGACAAATAGGAATTCCAGGGGGTTGAGCATATGAATACCGGGGTTGAGCCGCACGATACCACAGAAGTAAGACAAAAAAAGTGCGGTTACGCACAAAGGCTGGAGCAGATATTCCAGTTTACAAGGCGGATGAACAGGCTCGTTCTCGAAGAGGCAGATCAACAGGAATTTGCTGCTAAAATTTGCTGTTTTCTCAAAAAAATAGAAGGATACGAGAATTCCTGGCTCCATTTCACCGATTTCAAACATGAAACACTGCATGGCAGCGGATGTGCAGAATCTAAACTGTTTACCGGCACCATACCCCAGGGTTTTCCATCTCTGGGAGAACTTGTTGAGGAATTCAGACAGACAGGAAAGAAGATAATCTGTCCTTTTTACGGAGAAAATCAGACTGAGGCTCAATGGGAGGAAGCAACAGGAAAAGATAAACTGCCGGTTTTTGCTGATATCAGTTGTCTTGGCAAAAATTACGGAACAATGATAATAATCCTGAATTCCCAAATGACAGAAGACGAAGAACAGATCCATCTTATCGAAACATTATCCGAGGATATCGGGCTGGCTTTCTTCCATATCGAAACCTCTGAAAAAAGGAGAAAAATGGAGATAGCCCTGAGAGACTCGGAAGAAAGATACAGAAGTCTTATAGAACATGCCAGCGATGCAGTTTTCCTCGAAACATTCAAAGGTGATATTATTTCAGTAAATGAAAGTGCCTGTAAACTCCTCGGATATTCAAGGGAAGAATTGCTTTCGATGAATGCTTCTGTTTTTACACCCGACGGATTTGAAGAATCTATGGAAGAACTGGTCGAAATTCTGAAATGCCGGGAATCAATCCTGGTTGAAACACAAAACAAAAAAAAGACCGGCGAAATGATTGATGTGGAAGTAAGCATAAGCCATCATGCCATAGGCGGGGAAGATTATGCCCTTGTAATGGTCAGAGATATCACAGAAAGAAGAAAAAGCCAGCAGGAGATTGTAAAACTCAATAAGGAACTGGAACACAGAGTGGAGCAGAGAACCCAGGAGCTTCTTCAGGCAAAGGATGAGCTTCACAAAGCGGAAAAGCTGAGCATTCTGGGACAAATGGCTGCAAATATCGGACATGATTTGAGAAATCCCCTTGGCGCTATTAAAAATTCAGCCTATTATCTCAGAAAACGGCATCAGGATCTGGATTTAAAAAGCATTAAGCATCTGGATATAATGGAAAAATCCATAGATTATGCAAGCAATCTCATTGACGAACTGCTTAATTTCAGCAAACAACCCCAGATAAAAAAAGAAAAAATCAATCTCATAGATCTTGTGGGATATATCTTGAAAACTATTCACGTTCCTGATAGTATAGAAGTAGTCATTCCTGAGTCCACAATCAATGTTTTCGTCTACGGGGACAAGGGAAAGATCTCAAGAGCGATTCTGAATATTCTTCAGAATGCGTTTCAGGCAATGCCTGACGGAGGGTTGGTTGAAATTGTAGTCCGGAAAGCCGGTAAATGCGGAATCGTTAAGATCAAAGATTCCGGCAGCGGCATTAAACCCGAGGAGATTCAGAAAATCTTTGACCCATTCTTCACAACCCGCACCAAAGGCACAGGGCTTGGGCTTGCTATTGCAAAAAGATATATAGAACTGAACAGCGGCGAAATCACTGTGGAATCAGTCCCTGGCAAAGGTTCGGAATTTACGGTAACACTTTGTCAGGAAAAAAATGAGGAATAGACATGGCAAAGAAAAACATACTCATCGTGGATGATGATGAAAACATGGGAGATACCCTGAGAGATATCCTTGAACTGGAAGGATATGAGGTATCACTGGCAAGAAGCGGGGAGGAATCCCTTGAACTGGCTCAGAAAAGCGAATTCGACTGCTTCCTTATTGACATCAAAATGCCTGGCATGAATGGAATTGAAGCGATAAAACAACTCAAATCAATCCGGCATAATCCGAAAGTTATCGTAATGACCGGTTTTTCACAGACCGACTACGCACAGAAAGCAAGAGAAGAAGGCGCTGCCGAACTGTTGCAGAAACCCCTCGATATGGAAAGACTTCTTACCAGCATTAAAACATGCGTAAGGCCTACAGAAGGTTTATCCGGAAAAATCGGCAGACTCTGCCTGATCTGATTAATCTTCGTATATTGCGCTGAGAATATTAAATCCGCTCTTTTTATATGATATCTGGAATTTTTTAAGTGAGTGGCATACGCCTCTCATTTTTATTATCTCAAGATAGCGAACCACATCATCAAGGGTTTCCGACATTCCGAGACAGATAATACCATCTGCCAGAAAATGGTAAGGAAGTATAGCTGTGGATTCCCCGGTGAGATCATACGACTCCATGACAATCCAGTTGGTGGTTTTCAGATCGTTAAGTTCACTGAAGAAATGGAACAGGAACCTTCTGATGTGTTTCTGGTTAATGAAAGTTTCGAGCACATTAATGGGATCTATGCCTATCATCGAAAGTTTTTCGCCAAGTTTTTTCTTATAACCGGATGCAACGTTTGAAATTCCCTCAAAAATATTCTTTCTCAGCACCTGAGGCTGCAATAATTCGACCAGACCCGCATAATCAATAACAAGCAGTCTTTTCTGGTCTATAAGGGGTTTTATGCTGTGGTGGTTTTCAAAATAGCTTTTGTCTTCCTTCAGGCTGAAATAAAGACACACCTTATCAGGCTCAGCCTCAAGGTTAGCCTTGATGCATTCAAGTGCGAAGGTTGTTTTGAGAGTTCCGGTATCCCCTTCAATTACAATAGTTGTATAGGGAGGCATATCTGAGAATACCACTTTTTCTATTCCGGAAATATTTTTCATGCTACCATCTCACATCTTTATCATTTTTACCTGTAGAAAGGCCCAAGAAGAGCTAAACCGTCACTTTTGGCAGCCATCTGTCTTCTTTTGAGACTGTGCTCGGATGATGTCAGCTTTACCGGCTGAAGATATCTTACAACATCACCCTTATTATGCATTATACCCAATGAGATAATTCCGTCTGCCAGAAATCTTTCCCTGAGGTTTTTCCTGTCCTGTTCAGTTGTTTTTTCAAAAATCAGGAGAGTAATAACCCCAAGACTTTTCAGCCTTCTGAAAAATGAAATTTTTGCATTTTCAAGATTGTCATGACTTAATATGGAATAAAGTGCATTGAGGGAATCAAGTGCAAAAATCTTGAAGTGGTCTTTCTTCTCGCTTTTAAGGGCTTCCACCATACCAAGAATAGAATCAAAGATGTTGATATTCATTTCTTCATCCCTGAATTCTTTTCTCATAAAATTGTAATCACTGACGAGAAGGTTTTCAGGTGATTCCAAACCCAGAGACTTCATATTTCTCAGGTGGCTTTCCCAGGTCTGCTCAAAAGTAAGATAAAGTCCGGCATCTTCCTTATCTTTGAGCGTTTCAAGCATAAGAGAGAAGCATAATGCCGACTTGAGCGTTCCTGCCGCTCCCTCAACGAGAATAATGGAAGACTGCTCAGGATCCGCTGTGAATACATCCCTGAAACTTATAAGTTTCAATAATCTCACTCCATTTTAGTTTTTTTAACGGATATGGTATGTGAAAGACAACTATTCCATAATTTCCTCGCCGCCGTTTTCACCACGCAGCTCGATTTCGTGTTTCAGGAAAATAGCTATCTTTCGCCTCGCTCTGAAGAGGGCGTTTTCAACCTGCTTTTTGGATAAGTTGAAATGCTGCGCCATTTCATCAACTGACGAGTCGGCAATTTTCATTGAAATTATCTCATATTCCATAGGCGAAAGAATATTTTTGAACGACTGATACATTTCGCCAACGGAAAGTGATCCCAGAACATGCTCCTCCACATCCATTTCAGAAAATATGGATGCGTAATAGAACGGATCTTCATCCAGTGAATATGCTTCGCTTAAAACCTTCTGTTTAAGCTGAGTCGCCATTCTCACTGCGCGCAGAATTCTATTGCGTATAGAAAGGCTTGCATAATCATCAAACGAAGTTTTGTATCCGGGATTAAAATTTACAATGGCATTGAACAGCCCAATCATACCCTCCTGAACAAGGTCCTCTTTTGATGAGCCGGGAAGGAAAAACTTTTTGCCAATCTGATAGACAAATCTTGAGTATTCGTCCACAAGTTCGTCAATGGCATCGGTATCTCTATCCTGAGCTTTCTGAACCAGGTCAAGAATCTCGCCCTGATGGGACTGAAAGATAAAACAGTTTTCACATGTCAGGCTCGTGTCTTTCCGGCATTGGCATCCGTTTTTAAGACGCCAGCAATTACGCATCGACATTTTTGCCGAGCAGGAAAGATATTCGTGCGCTTTACATTGATATATTTCATAACACTTCTTCATGAAGTATCCCCCATCTATTCACTGTTAAATTAGATAAATTCTTTACAATTCCTTCACATTTGCAGGTGAGATTTTAACAATTCATTAACATTTTTTTGCTGATTGATATGATATAATTTGCTACATATATTAACAACCTGATTCGGGGGGTCAAATAAATGAAAATCGGAAACGAAATAAACATAAACCAGACCGGTTACAAGCAGATTCAGACATCTGCCCGCACAGAGGAAAAACCTGCAACAATTCAGGATCAGATAAGCTTAGGCTCATCAGCGGAAAATGTAAAATCGGGAAGCCTGGCGAAACCGGAAACAAACCTGTCAACCCCAGAAAACAAACCAGCACAAACCTGCTGCGAACCATCGGCATTAGCAGCTTCATCAGTACCGGGACCTGCCGCTGCAGTCGTAAGCACACTCAGCAAAGACGACCTGAAGAAAATCCTCGAAAACCTCGAATCAGACAAGGTTGCCTTTTTTCAGGAGAGAAACCTCCACATTCCAGTTCTTATGGGAAAATTCAAATCGATAGACGCAGACGAAACAGCAAAAATACTTACAGAAGGCTCCGCTGAAGATAAACAGCGCCTGAAAGTCCAGACCCAGAGCGATATTAAAATGCCGATTTTTGACGAAGGGGATGTAAAGGAACTTGAAGCATTCCACATTACAGGAAATACAGCTTCAATCCCCCACCCCGAACTTGCAGGCTTTATCAACGATTCAATAGTGTCGGGCCTCGAATTCAAAACTCCGGATAGTGAAAACATCGGAGCTTACGGAGCATACAACATACTCACAGGAGGCTGGCCCGGACAGACTGAAAACAGCTCAGCGGTGGAACTCAACAGAAACGGCGTTGCCATACTTTCACTCAACAAAGAAAAAGTATCGGATCCCCTCAGACTAAAACAGGACTTCAAAGAAGCCTGGAATGCTTACAATGAGCTTGAAAAAAATCCCCAGTCCCTCAAACTCGTATCAAAGGAACAATCAGGCACATCCTTCGCAGAACGCGCCAATATACACGCACGCCTGTTAAAGTCGGAATTTTCACCGGATAACGCCGATAATGTATATTCAGTAATAGCAAAAAGAACCGATTCTGGTGAAAAATTTGCAGATGTGGCAAACATCTTTTTCGATATGCAGGGAAAACTCGGCGGAAAAACCAACACCCTCGAAACTCTTCAGGCATTCAACTATGCAAGGGTCAATCTCAAATCGAACCCCAGACTCGAAAAATCATTTATCGAATTCTATAAAAATACTCTGGATATCAATGAATCGATTAAAGGTCTCAGAGTTATGACCACACCGGTGGCAGACGAAAGTTTCGACACAAGGGAAAAAGCTCTTATATCCCTTGCGGAAACAGCAGGCAAAAACGCCGTATCAGCATATGAAACAGTCGTTCAGTTCCTGAAACCCGGAGATTCATTACAGCAGGCGGCAGAGGATTTTTCATCCCTGATGAAACTCAAAAACAACTCTGTTCAGGACACTTCACACACCCAGCGGGCTTATGAATATATCAAAACAAAACTTGCCGATTCTGCAGAGGAGACGCAGGCTTTTAAAGATATTTACAAACAGCTCGGCGATGTGGAAAAGACCGTTGAACTTATCGAAACCCTGAAAAAACCCGCCGGAGACAGCACATTCAGCGAAAGATCAGAACTGATGGCAAATATTCTCAAACATGTGTATGTTAACTTTGCCAACGATTCCTTTACATTTGTTACGAGAAACACTCTCCCCGGTGAAAAATTTGCGGACAATGCAAAACTCTTCTCAGATCTCCTCGAAGCTATGGATAATACTTACGAAACTCTGGATGTAGCTTCAAATGCATACTTTTATACAAAACAGGATTTAAAGGGAGATCCGGTTGAAACCCAGTCTATGGTTAAGTTCATAAAGGCAGGCAAACGCCTTACGCCTGCAAAGGCAGCCATTGCCAGAGCAAGAACTGATGTTCCCGGTTCCGATTACAACAACAGAACCGATGCCCTTGCCAAAATCATTAATTATCCCTTATTTGAAGAAGCTTATGTAATAATGTCATCTTCACTTTTCCCCGGTGAAACTGTAAGTCAGGGTGCGGATCAGCTTGTTGCGGTTCATAAAGCCTGTAACAATAACACCACTGGCGACATCAAAAAAACCGCAGACAAACTTGCTGAAATGAAACAGAAATACAGCAGCGACCACAGTGAATTCAACAAATACATTAACTTTATCGATAAATTCAAAGAAATGAATCTTGCCGATGAAGCAATGAAAACCGTAAAACAACCGGTCAAATCTGAATCTTATGATGACAGGGTAAAAATTCAGGACGAACTTCTGAATATTGAAGCACAGGCAAAGGGAACACCTTCGGACGCCTTTGAGGATTATAAAACCATCACTTCCAAACTGGCTCCTGAAGAAACATTAACAGAGGCAGCCCAAAGGTTCAAATCCCTTATGAATATGCTCAGAAATGAAAAAAGCGGAGCTACGGCAAGAGATGCTTTCACTTTCATCGCAGATGAGGTCGCCAAAGGAACATTCCTCGGCAAAACCACTGCTGAAGTAACCAAAGACCTTATTAAGGAGCTTCTTATCAGCGATAACCTCAAAGATGCCAAAGAACAGCTTATTCACAACGCAGCACCCCAGACCGGCGGCAACGGAAAAAACACAATCAGTCAGGATGATGAATATGTTATCATCGGTGGTATAAAACTGAAGAAGAAAAAAACCGAATAATCGGATTTTCATACAGTTAAAGCGAATCATTTTAAGATACTAATGATTCGCTTTTTTAATATAATTTAACATTTTTGATACAACTATTATTAATCTATATGATATAATCGGAAAAATAAAGTTTGAGGTGCAAATAATGGAAATAAGAAGAGAAATCTGCCTGTCAAACATAGATTACACAGCAAAACAGAATATTCAGCCCTCCATTGCTTCGGACAAAACCCCAGGCGACACTGTTGAAATAGGAAATAAAAAACATGATATAACAGTAAAACCTGATATAAAAACATCACCTTCAAACACTAAAGTTATAAAGCCTGAACAAACACAGGAAGCGGTACCGCCCCACTCTCTTTCAATTACAGCTTCGCTGGTTTCAGGACCGGCCGCTGCGGTCATCGACAGTGCAAATCAGGCAAATATCGAAAAGACATTGAAATCACTGGAAAACCGGTGTGTTGAATTCTTCCGTGAAAAAAGCTTCCACATTCCCCTTCTGCAGGATAAATTCGACAAAATCGATTCAGGTGAAGCTGCAGGAACAATCAGCCGGGGTACAACAGAAGAAAAACAGAAATTGCGGGTCAGGGAAAACAACTCAGCTTATTTACCCATTCTCGACAGTGGGGATATAAAAGAACTCGAGGCATTTTATCTTACAGGTAGTGTTGATTCACTTCAGAACAAGCAACTTGGAGAATTGATTACGGATCTGAAAAAAGATGGTTATGAATTTCAGAACAGTGAGGGAGAAAAAACCGGGCCCTACGGAGCCTATAACGATCTGAAAAATCCCAACAGCGGTAAAGAGATAAAAGTATGTGAACTGGACACTCCGTTCTTCACGATTAAACCTGAAGATATTTCTGATATGGAAAAACTTGGCAAACGACTTACCAATGCCAAAAAGACAATGCAACTCATAAAACAGGATGATAATAGTCTCAGGACAGTTACAGGAAAAACAGGGAGAATTACTTTTGAATCAAAGCTGGAAGCTTACAGCAGGCTTTTGCAGCCCGATAACAGGCTTGATATTACCGGAAAAACACTTGCTTTGATTCTGGATAACTGCAAAAATGAAAACGAATTTAAGCAATCAGTTGATTTTTACATAAAACTTCAACCGCGCAGTTATGACCCGACTCAGAGAGCAGACGCTATCAGGGCAATACAATACTTTAATACCGAGGGCAGAAAAGATAAGGCAACAGCATCGGTATTTAAACATTTTATGGAAGTTACAAAAGACTCAAAGACAGCAGAATGGCTAACTGAAATTCTCAACTTCCCGGTCAGAAACGAAACCCGTGAGGCACGTCTGGAAGTGCTGCAAAATCTGGCTGCAAATCACAAAAAATCAGCAATTCAGGCATACGAAGCAATTAAAGGAAATTTGAAACAGGGAGAAACCCTGAAAGAAGCCTATTCTGATTTCAGGGATCTTAATACAGCAGTAAATGACCCTTCAAACAATGGGTACACTTCTATTCAGGCTTTTGAATTTATTCGGACAAAACTGTCAAATCAGCCTGAAGATACGGCATTATACAAAGATTTCCTTATAAATTTCAGGAATCATTGGGCCGCCAGAGAAACTCTCGGACAGATAAAAGAGCCTGTGGGAAATTCTGATATCTCAGAAAGAGCAGAAGTTGCAAAAAAAATCCACATACTCACTTCAGGTGATTCAAAAAAGGATTATTATTCCTTTATTTGCCAAAATACCGATCGACACCAATCTCTTACTGATGTTTTTGATAAATTTGCGGTATTCTATAAACCAATGAAAAACAATGGATACAGATCAGATGAAATCTGTAATGCCTTTAGCAATCTCAGCAGCACCATTACTAAGGATTCTGAAGACACTCAGAGATTAGTACAGGTTTTGAAAGCTTTTCAGCATTATGATGATATGATAGAAGCAGCACATATAATCAGACAGGATTTACCAGGCTCCACAATAGATAACCGGTTGGAAGCAATGCTTACTGTAAGCAAATATCTCGAACCCGTAAAAATGTATAAAGCACTTCTGACACCAACAGCAATCAGCGGAAATATAGCTCAAAATGCCAAACAGGCAGTTCTTCTCCATGAAGCAAAAGAAGGCGGAGGATACACTTTTGACAAAACAATAGATCTTTTAACTAAGTTTAAAAGCAGTTTTGCCGATCACGAAAAGCTTTTCCCGGATTTTACCGAAATAGCCTCAGTTTTGAAACAGGATTCTGTGCTTGAACAAATCATACAAATTGCATCGGAAACAAATACCAGAGAGCCTGAAGAAGATAAATTCAAAGCTCTTAAGAAGGTTGTTTTAGTTAACAATAAAGAAGAACATCAATCACATGAATCAATGGAGAATCTGAAAACCGTAAATGGCAACACTAATCAGGGTGAAACAATTAAGGAAGCTTCTGAAAGATTTACCGGTTTATGGAATTTAATCAAAGACAGCTCAGAAACAAGGAAAGCTTTTAAATTCATAAATAGTGAATTAAAAGATGGGCTTTTCAAAGGTCAGAGCATTTCAGAGGCATCAAATGAATTCAGAATGGCAATGCTCACAAGCGATTCTGTTGATAAAGCTATTGGAAATATAAAATACAAACGGGAAAAACAGGAAAAAGAAAAAGCCGGTCTGCAGACAATCACTAATGATGGCGAATTTGTAACCATCGGCGGAATTAAGATCAAAAAGAACAAATAACAGCCTGAAATACTGCTTGTATATGAACCGGAGCTAAAGCTGGAGCTTAACGGATAACAAGAAACAATCAGCTTGCTCAGACGGCTTCAGGTTACCTTTTTATTCAGGTTTTGCTGGAATTTGGCAACTACCGCTGAGGGGCATTCAATTAACTGCCTACTTCTTGAAAAACCTCGCCAAATCGCGGAATAATCTTTCGGCAATACTTCTTATATTCGGAAATGAATCAAGCTCTTCAAGGGTGGAATACAACAGGCGGGCAGCCGGCGGTATGTATTGCAGAAATTCCTTTTTGCCTTTGTTTATTCCGAGGTTGCCGTAAGCACCCAGAGCCTGCATAAGCCTCTGGAGTGAAACTCTGTTATAGAGAACTCTGGCGGATTCAGGGGAAAGCTCCCTTCTTATTCCTTCTTCCTGCAGTTCTTTCAGATAAAAATCGAACAGCTGATCGTGAATATCCGCAGGCAGCTCAACATAAGGATCTTTCAGGAGTGAAGCTACATCATAAAAACAGGACCCCAGTCTGGAGGATTGGAAATCAATTATGGAAATTCTGCCGTCTTCCACTTCTTCTTTATCAAGTAGTATATTCTGAGACTGAAAATCCCTGTGAACCGCAAACATAGGTTCTTCCTGAAGGCTCGCAGCTAATGAGGCGAAGCCTCTGTTGAGTTCCTTAGTGTTGACATCCTGAGACGAGAAAAATTTTAAAGCACAATTCTGAAGAAAATAATCGGTTTCCCATCTGTAATAATCAAAATCAAATCTTCTGGATCTAATCTGTATGGGCAGTTCCGGCACGGGGATTCTCTGAAGTTTTATAAGTTCAAGCAGAATCCGTTTGTATAATTCGATAAGCCGGCAATAGTTTTCCACCTGAAGATACTTTCTTGCGGCAGCCTGAATGGTAAAGGCTCCCACATCTTCAATCACTGCTATCCCGTCTTTCTGAAGCACTGAAAGTATTCTTGGAACAGAGATGCCCCATTTCAGAAAAAATTCTCCAATGAGAATATATTCCTGAAACTCGTCATATTTTTTCGATTCCTGAAGTATGTATGTGCTGCCGTCTCTGGCAAACAGTCTGTAAAAACTGCGTTCGGAACCGCCTGCTTTAATCTCTTCAAATCTGCTGATATTTTCCGGTTCAGTTACTTCCGATACCGCTTTTGCCCACAGTTCGTTCATTAATCTATGTTACCTTTCCCGTTCCATTCTTTTCATATTATAGCAGTAATTCTACGGCGGGTATAGTGTTTCATTTTTCATAAAGGAAAAATCAGCAATTATTTGAATAAGTATGCAGCCTGAATTATAAGGAGAAATATTGTGAAAAAAATCAGCATTATCATCACCCTGCTTCTGGTTCTGGCTGCTTCTGCCATAGCTTTTGCCGATACTGATGCAGAACTGCAGAAACTTGCCCAGCCTATGATGGACAACATCAATAAGGCTATCGAAACCAAAAATTTCGACATGTATCTTAAAGATTGCGACGACGGAATGAAAGCTGCCCTCACAAAGGCAAAATTCATGGAACTCTGCGATTTTCAGGAAAAACAGCTGGGCAATCTGACTTCACTGAAGTTCCATCAGGTTCTCAAACAGAACGACATGGCCAAAGTTGTCTGGAAAGGCAAATTCAGCAAGCAGTCTAAAGACATGCTCCTTGAGCTGGTTCTGAAAAAATACCCCAAGGGTTGGAAAGTTGCGGGACACTGGATGAGATTTGACACTCCCCAGCCCGGCAAATAAATTTGGATGAAAAACCGATATTAAGGGGGAACTGAATTGTTCAAAAAAATTCTGGTCTCACTCGGCGATTCGCCAAACACTGAAACTGCCCTTTACAATACCTGCGAACTGGCTTCAAAGTTCGGTTCGCAGGTTGTTTGTCTTTATGTAACCGATTTATCAAAGGTTCAGTCGGCATGCATAACCTGTGCCCAGATGCCGGAAATGATGGTATCTCTGGAGCCTTGTTACGAACCGGAGATAGTTGAGGAAATCAACAAAGAGATGTTAAGGGAAGAATCAGTTGTTACAGATTATTTCGAAGAGTATAAGAAACTATATCCCCAGCTCGACATTACCCTTGAAAAATGCAGCGGGGAAGTACACACTGAAATCCTTGCAAGAGTAAAAAACTACGATCTGCTTGTAATGGGCAAAACAGTCCACGAAGAAGAGGACGATTTTACAACACTGGGCGAAAGCTTCCACAAAGTAATCCACAAATCAACAATTCCAGTTCTGGCATGCACAAAAGACAACAATATCGGAGCAAACCTTCTTCTGTGTTATGACGGAAAAAAACCTGCAAAAAAAGCCCTTGAATATGCCATTGCCACAGCAGAAGCCTTCAGGGTTCCTCTGAATATTCTGACAGCAGGAATGCTTCAACAGGAAGTCGAGGAAATCAACGAGGAAGCTCTGAAAAAAGCACTGAGCCGCGGAGTGGAAGTCGTACAGCATGTTCAACCCTTCAACACAGTGGGCGCTATTACAGGGCTTGTAAAAAGACTCAGCATCGACTTCCTCTTTATGGGTGCATACGGAGATAATCCCGTAAAAGACCTTTTCCTCGGCAGCACTACGGATATGGTTCTCAAACAGACGGGATGCCCCATACTTCTGTGCCGGTAAAAACAAGCAAGGGGGATTCAAGGTGAAAAAACATCTTTTATTTGTTATTGCCTTATTTTTTCTTTTCGGCTCAAATGCTTATGCGGAATCTGTGTTTAACGAAGCACAGTATAAGAAATACCTGAAGGAAGAACTTTACAAATGGCAGGTTCCAGGCTGCGCCGTTTTGATCATAAGGGATAATCAGGTGATTTTCAAAGACGGATGCGGAATGCGGGATATTAAAAAAAGACTACCGGTTACATCAAAAACCATCTTTCCCATAGGATCCTGCTCAAAGGCATTTACAGCGTTTTCCATAGGCATTCTTGTTGATCAAAAAAAGATGGATTTGGACAAACCGGCAAAAAATTATTATCCGCAGCTCCGATTAAACAATAAGTATATTACGGAAAATGTAACCCCAAGAGATCTCCTCTGCCACAGAACAGGAATCCCCGGATATGATCTTCTCTGGTACGGCAGCAAACTCACCAGATACCAGCTTATGGATAGACTTAGATATCTCCGACCCAACAAAGGCTTCAGGGATATGTTCCAATACAATAACCTCACCTATGTCCTCGCAGGCGTTCTGGTTGAAAAAGTATCTGGGAAGAGCTGGGAAACTTTTATAAAAGAGAATATCTTTGTTCCCCTCGATATGAATATGACAAATACGGATATAAACGAGAGCATAAAATCAGACAATTATTCAAAACCATACTGCCACGGCTCCCCCATCATGAATGACAGCAGGGATAAAGCCTATAACTGCGCACCTGAAGAGATTCCCTTCCATGATATTTCCGCAGTGGGACCGGCGGGTTCCATCAATTCAAATATCGAAGATATGGAAAAATGGGTCCGTCTCTATATAAGCAACGGAAAAGCAGGAGAAAAGCAGCTTATATCACCGGAATCCCTCGAACAGCTAATGTATCCCCAGATTCCCGGAGGAAGGCATTTTTCAGGCAGAATGGATATTATGTCCCCTCCATCATACTGCCTTGGCTGGGGAAGCATGACATACAGAGGAAATTATGTTATAAATCATGCAGGCTCAATTGACGGATTCACATCCATGATTTGCATCGCTCCCGGAAAGAAAACCGCTGTTGTTGTACTCACAAACACATTCAAAAGCAGCTTTGCAAGCATAATCGCCTATGATGCACTGGATCGGGCGCTGGGTTGCGAACCGGAAAAATGGTCGGATATATTCCGGGAAGCCCAGTTGAACGGCGTCAGAGCTACGGAAAATGCAACTCAGCAGATTTCTGATAAAAGAATGAAAAACACCGGACCATCACTTCCCCTGAAAAAATATGCAGGCAGATATAAACATCCGGCATTTGGAGAATGCATAATTACAGAAAATAAAGGCATACTGCATATCAATTTTTCAGGTATCGATTCGGACCTTGAACACTGGCAGAAAGATACATTCGCCATTAAAGGAATTGAGATGGCAGAAGGTGGAATAATGATGTTCGGATTTGTTCCGAATAAATCAGGAGCAGTTGCATCAATTACAATACCTCTTGAAGCAGGAACGGATCCTGTGGTCTTCGAAAAAGAAGTGAAATAAACGGTATTTCAAAATTAAACCACTGATTAACAACCCACCGGAGGAAATATGTGCGGTATTATCGGATATATCGGCGGAAAGTCCGCTGTGCCTATATTAATGAGCGGTCTGTCAAGGCTTGAATACAGAGGATACGACTCTGCGGGCCTTGCAACAATCGTTGACGGCAAAGTACACAACATCAAAGCTAAGGGAAAACTCTCCAATCTGAGAGCTTTACTTGAAGAATCACCTGTTCAGTGCACAACCGGAGTGGGCCACACCCGCTGGGCGACCCATGGCGCTCCCTCGGATTTGAATGCACACCCCCACTGCGACTGTAAGGGCGAAATTTCACTCATTCACAATGGAATTATCGAAAACTATCTGTCCATAAAAAAAGAACTGGAAACAGAAGGACATACATTTATATCGGAAACCGATACTGAAGTCCTCGTCCATCTCATAGAGCATAACTACAAAGGCGATATCGCCGAAGCAGTAAGAAAATCACTGCTCAGAGTGGAAGGTTCATACGCCATCGGCGTAGTTACAAGCAAAGAACCAGGCAAGATTGTAGCTGCAAGACTGGACAGCCCTCTCGTAATCGGACTCGGCAGAGGAGAAAACTTCATAGGTTCCGACATACCCGCATTTCTCCCCTACACAAGAAGAGTTCAGCACATACAGGATCGTGAGATGGTAGTTCTCACAGATTCTTCTGTAGAAATCTTTGACCTCAGCGGCAAAAAAATTACCCGCAAAGTTACTGAAGTCCACTGGGATTCAGCCATGGCAGAAAAAGCCGGCTACCGCCACTTTATGCTCAAAGAAATCTACGAACAGCCCAGAACCATCGCTGAAACCCTCAAGGGAAGATTTGACGGCGACGACATCACCATCGAAGAGATGAAACTCACCAACACCGATCTTGCAGATGTAAACAGAATAGTTATTACTGCCTGCGGAACCGCATATCACGCCGGAATAGTGGGAAAATATTTCCTTGAAGAATATGCAAGAATTCCCGTCGAAATGGATGTAGCTTCAGAATACCGCTACAGAAACCCGGTTCTTGACGATAAGACTCTGGTTATAGCAATCACCCAGTCGGGAGAAACTGCCGACACTCTGGTTTCATTCAGAAATGCAATCGCACAGGGAGCCAAATCCATCGCCATAACCAATGTGGTAGGTTCATCCATAACAAGGGAAACTCCCAACCTGATCCTCACCAGGGCAGGCCTCGAAATAGGCGTAGCCGCCACCAAGACATTTACAGCCCAGGTTACGGCAATGATTCTGCTGGGTTTAAAAATCGGCAGAGCAAGAGGCACCATTTCTGTTGAAGATTTCAGAATGTTTCGTGAAGAACTCCACAAAGTACCGGCTCTCATCGAAAAAATCCTTCAGGACATCGAACCGGTTCGCACTGTGGCAAGAAAATACTACAAAAGCCGGGATTTCCTGTTCCTCGGAAGAAGCGTCGGTTATCCGGTGGCACTGGAAGGCGCCCTTAAACTAAAGGAAATCTCATACATTCACGCCGAAGGCTATGCAGCAGGCGAAATGAAACATGGACCTATCGCCCTCATAGATGATATGGTCCCTGTAGTCAATATTCTCAACCACGGACCGGTTTTCGAAAAAATGCTCTCAAATGTTAAGGAAGTCAAAGCCCGCCATGCCATCACCATAGGCATTGTAAACGAAGGCGACGAATCCTTTGATGAGTATCTGGATGAAATTATCAAAGTTCCCTATATCCACCCCAATCTCAGTCCCCTGCTGACGACAATCCCCCTCCAGCTTCTCTCCTACTTCATAGCAGACAAGCGGGATAAAGATGTGGATCAGCCCAGAAATCTGGCAAAGAGCGTTACCGTGGAATAATAAACTCTCTGAATCTGTTCAGTCTGGGCAGCATCATAAAGAAGCGGCACAGACTGAACAGCCATCGCCAAAAGGTGGTAAAAAATGGATTTTAATAATAGTCTGAACAGAAGATTTAAGTATTCCCTTATCTTTTGCATGATTTTGGGATTAACTGTTTTGTGTTCGTGTCAGGGGAAAAAACCCGAACCGGCTCAGGAAAAACCTCTTCTTGCGTCTGATTCAAGACCCCTGATCGAAAACACAACTCCAAAACCCAAACCCTCGCCAAAGAGATGGACCTCAAAATCTGCCAACACCCCTCTTTTTCCAAGCCCGGCGCCTTCTGTTTCTACAACCTACGGTTCAACACCGGAAGGAGGAAACAACATGGAAATCAGGCTTGCAAGCCCAGCCTTCAAAGAAGGGGAAACCATTCCCAAAAAGCATTCAGGCCAGGGAGCCGATGTATCTCCCTCTATTGTCTGGGACAAGATCCCCCCCGGAACAAAAAGCTTCGCCCTTATATGCGATGATCCCGACGCACCTTCAGGCAACTGGGTTCACTGGGTGATATTCAACATCGATCCTTCCACCACAACCATTGCAGAAAATGTTCCCAAAAACCTTCAGGTTTTAAACAACGCTCTGCAGGGCAAAAACGATTTCGGACAGATCGGTTACAACGGACCAATGCCCCCTCCGGGAAAAGCTCACAGATACATTTTCACGGTTTACGCTCTGGATACAATGCTCAACCTGACATCCGCCTGCTCAAAAGCTCAACTTGAAGAGGCAATGAAAGGCCATATCATTACTCAGGGAAAACTCACAGGCTTGTATAAACGATAGGAGATACCGCCTGAAGTGGCAAAAAACCCGGAATACTGGCAAAGGCTGGCTCTCGGTATTTTAACGGAGGAGATTCAATCCTCAAACGACATACCGATTCTCAGCATTGATCACTCTATAGCCGACGCTTTTCAAAAAGCAGTTATTTTCGTTATGCTCGAAAAAGAAACAAAGGCAGAATTCTTCTTCAGCAGATGCCTGATATTGATACAGCGGAAAAACAGCTTCAAAACCACAATAAAAGACTATCAGTATCTTATGCTTATCCACTGGCTGAGAAAAACAGCGATAAACGGTGAATACTGCCGGAAACTATATGAACTTCAGCTGGAAAAGATAATATCAATACTATGCCAGTACGAAAATAAAACTGTTTTCAAAATGATGAAGGACTCTATCCCCGGAAAAATTCAGGAAAACCCAAACATAACAAAAATCAGCTTCACAAGAATATCATCAGATAAATACCTCTACGAAGCAACAGCAGATCACTGCCTTGAAGCTGCAAGGTATTCTTACCTGTGCGGAGATTACACAGGAGCTGCAGGTTTCTGCGAATGTTCGCAAAATCTCTATGATGAAGCTCTTGCTTTAATCCCAAAGATGCTTTCACGAAAGAAAAAAATCTGGAAAGAAATGGAAAAAAATCCGGAAATTCAGCAAAAAATCTATTTTCCGGATCAATATAACGAATACATCAAGGAAAAAGAGAATCTGAAGGGAAACATACCAAACAGCAAATCAGAATGCTCAATTCTGAGGGATTTAGCTTTTTCCCGGCAGGGAAAAATCGATAAGAAATTAACATTGGAAAAAACCCTGAACTTTTTTGAAGAGGTAATAAACCCTGCAGGTAAAATATACACAAGCTTGTCTTTAACTGATGAAATAATCTGGACAATCATTGCCTGGATACTGGCTCCTCAATCAGGGCACAAAGCTCCTGATATTCTGAGAAAGTATCTCGGTTAACATACGGAGGAAAATATGTGGCTTAGCGCTGATGAAGTTTTTGAAACCATCAGAATGATTGAAATGGAAAATCTGGATATCAGAACAGTAACTCTGGGCATTAGCCTTGAAGACTGCTCACATCCGGACCTCGAAACAACAGCACAGAATATTTACAATAAAATCACCGACAAAGGCAGATATCTTAGGGAAATCGTGGACGAAATCTCCGATGAATTCGGTATTCCCATTGCCAACAGGCGTATTGCAGTAACGCCAATCTCCTCCGTTGCCGCACCTTGTGCCGCAAATTCTTATGTCCCTATAGCCCATGCAATGGACAAAGCCAGCAAAAAACTGGGAATCGACTATATGGGCGGATTTTCAGCCATGGCACACAAAGGCTTAAAACCCTGGGATGCAATTCTTATGGATTCCATACCTCAGGCACTTGAAGAAACAGACACCGTCTGCGCTTCAATAAGTTTAGCTTCCACCAAATCCGGCATAAACATGGATGCAGTTCTCAAAATGGCTGAAATCATCCACGAAACCGCATTCAGAACAGCCGACCGCAAAGGCATAGGCTGCGCCAAACTTGTGGTATTCTGCAACATGGTTGAAGACAACCCCTTCATCGCCGGAGCCAATCAGGGAGCAGGCGAAGCTGAATGCACCATCAATGTGGGCGTCAGTGGTCCCGGAGTGGTCCGTTCAGTCCTTTCCCACATGAATGATGCAAGCCTTGGTGAAATAGCTGAAGCAATCAAAAAAGCATCCTTCAAAATAACCCGTATGGGCGAACTTGTGGGAAGAGAAGTATCAAAACGACTTGGATATAAGTTTGGTATTGTGGATCTGTCCCTTGCCCCCACCCCTGCCCCCGGCGACTCCGTTGCAAACATTCTTGAGGAAATGGGCATCGAAATGTGTGGAACCCACGGAACAACCGCAGCACTGGCAATGATGGTTGATGCGGTGAAAAAAGGCGGAGCCATGGCTTCATCCTATGTCGGAGGCTTGTCCGGAGCTTTCATCCCCGTCAGTGAAGATATGGGCATGGTTAAAGCAGTTCAGATGGGCGCACTTTCCCTTGATAAACTGGAAGCAATGACATCGGTCTGCTCGGTCGGCATGGATATGTTCGCAGTGCCGGGAGATACATCTGTGGAAACAATAGCGGCAATAATCGCCGATGAACTCGCCATAGGAATGATCAACAATAAAACTACTGCAGTAAGAATTCTCCCTATCCCCGGAGCAAAAGCCGGAGATATGGTGGATTACGGCGGACTCCTCGGAACCGCTCCCGTAATGCCGGTTAACAATTTCTCATCAGCCCGCTTCATAAAAAGAGGAGGCAGAATCCCCGCCCCCCTTCAGGCTCTGAGGAACTAAATAAATCCCCACTGATTGCCGATGGCAATGAATTTTCAAAAAGACTCAAATTTCCCGCCCAAACTTCTGTTTTTAAGGGCGGGAATTTTTTGTATAAGTCCGTTTTTCATTTATATTCATTTGACGGTCCCCAACTCCCCGTCGATCCCCATCCCCCCGGTCGGTCCCCCGATTCAAAAGTTTTGGGATGGAGGTCCGGAGGAAACTTTTTTCAAAAAGTTTCCTCCGGGAACTGACATTCCGGCATGATTTGCAATCGATATTAGAATTCCTGTAGGGGAGAGCCAATGTGCTCTCCCGCAACACCCTCTGGCCAACCGCCAGCAAACCTCATAACCACTATATTTCGCCAATGACTGCCGGATCACAGGCGTCCCGCCTGTCCCCCGATCCCCAAAACCACCGACAACCGCCAGCCTCCCCACAACCCAATGCCACTGAATTAGCAAAATTCACTTAAAACCTCAGCCGAATACTCCTGTTTTTCAAGGAAAGAGGTTCGGAGGAAACCTCGCTTTTCCAAAAAAGCATGGTCTCCTCTGACTGTCCCCAACTCCCCGTCGATCCCCATCCCCCCGGTCGGTCCCCCGATTAAAAGTTTTGGGATGGAGGTCCGGAGGAAACTTTTTTCAAAAAGTTTCCTCCGGGAACTGACATTCCGGCATGATTTGCAATCGATATTGGAATTCCTGTAGGGGAGAGCCAATGTGCTCTCCCGCAACACCCTCTGGCCAACCGCCAGCAAACCTTATAACCACTATATTTCGCAAATGACTGCCGGATCACAGGCGTCCCGCCTGTCCCACCGGTAAAACAACCTCTCATGCTCTCCACAGTCTCCTGAATGGAAAATTCTGGACAACTACAGGGGCAGTATCTTTTTACTCGTCTGAAATCAATCTCGTCTCCACAACAAATCAAATTATGGTAATGTGGCAGAAAAAGCAGGGTTTCCGCTACTGCGGAGAGTTTACGTAGCGGGCGGACCTGCGGGTCCGCGTCGCGGTTGAAAACCGCTCCTACGATCCCTTGTCAAGCTTGTGGTTATGCGGTTTGCTGGCGGTTGGCAAAAATCTCTGGGACCGGGGGACGCATTGGATCCCGAATCATTTGACGTTTTTTCCTCACTTTCGGAGGGCGTGGAGCAGGTTGGTTCCGAAAGAGTTTACAGGTTCTCCACTACAGAAATTTCCATAAGCAAGTGCCAATTCCGGTAATCCTTTATTGCAAACTGTCACTAAGGTATTACACCGCCGCTTGCAGTATAGCCGGGACGGTTTTCCGGAGCATCGTTATGACGAAAAACTTCCATCCCTCTTATAAATGGCGGAATATAAACCTTATGGTGCCCGCCTGCACAGCAAAAGCTGCAGTTTACATCAGATTTCCTGTATAGCCTGCTGTATGTATTCTTTCCCGCTGCAGGGCAGCATGGAATTGCAGGGAGATAATCAGGCACCAGATCTTCAAGTGAAAATGGACATTTACCGTTATGATCATCAGCATATTTATAAATGGCAATTCCAATTATTTCAAGGTTTGCTTTACACTCCCTGTAATGTCTTCGACTCTGCTGATAATAAGAATACCAGTATCCTGCGGCAGAACAGGCAATCAGAAAAACAATACTGACAGCAATAATCATCCTGTAATTAAACTTTTCCGGCAATCGTCCGCTTTCCTGATTCATAATTCCATCCTTTTTTAATTTTTAGATCAACCTGACAATCATTCGTCTATCAAACCGGAAATACTATTATACTGAGGCATGTTTTCCGATTTTTTCCAGGCTTTAAACTTATTTATATTTTTCAGCTGTTCCAATGGTGTAAAGACATGATGCTGACCGGAACAATATATTGTAAAAGTATCAGGACTCCAGGCAGAAGAATAACTTTCCCTGTAAGTATCCTTGTTTGCAGCAGGACAAGTGGGTAATTCGGAAATATACCCAGGTGCAACAAGACTCAGAAACGATGGATAATGCCCGCTATTATCAGTGCTGTATAATTCTATGGCAGTACCAATTCTCTTTAAATTTTCCTTACATATTTCATAATGTCTGTTCGCCTGATCATACATATAAAACTGATACCCCAGAACTGCAACAACAGCGAATGAAATAAAGAGGACTGCACCGGTGAAAAATGTGCTGCCCGCCGAGGGAACTTTTTCTTTTTTTCGGGTTGAATTATCATCATAATGATCGTCA
>JAJTBE010000108.1 GCA_021287065.1 Bacillota bacterium | reverse complement strand
TCAATACCCCGAAACTCTTTATTAGCAAAAGCAACAGCATTCCCATCAACCATCAGAATTACACTCCAGGCATGAAATATTAATAAAAGCTCGTTCGTGACAAAGCGAAAAAATTCCTTGAAAAATGTATATAAAGATCAGCCTGTGTGCTCTCCCGCAACACCCTCTGGCCAACCGCCAGCAAACCTGATAACCACAATATTTCGCCAACACTGCCGGATCGCAGGCGTCCCGCCTGTCCCCCGGTTAAACAATCCCGTATCGTCTGTATTTCCTATAATGTGATACATAGCCAATAGCAGGAGTTTCCGTGCATTCGGGGGATTTTAGGGTATGAGTTTGCGTCGCGGGCGGACCCTGCGGGTCCGTTTCGCGGTTAAAAACCGCTCCTACGATCCTTTGCCAAGCTTGCGGTTATAGGGTTTGCTGGCGGTTTGCGGTTGGTTTGGAGACCGGGGGACAGGCAGGGACGCCTGTGATCCGGCAATCCTTTGCCAGGCTTGCGGTTATGGGGTTTGCTGGCGGTTGGCGGTTGGTTTTGGGACCCGGGGCAGGCGGGATGCCCATGAATTAAGGCATGGATTTATCTGATCGTTCAAGAGAATTATAACCGCATGCCCAGCTCCCGGAGAAAACTTTTTTGAAAAAAGTTTCCTCGCGCCCACCCTGCGGGCGGGCACCCGCCATCCCAAAACTTTTTGAATTGGGGGACCGACCAGGGACCGTGGGGTTTGGGGACCGTCAGAGGAGACCACGCTTTTTTGGAAAAGCGAGGTCTCCTCCGAACCTCCTCCCTTGAAAAACAAGAGTATTGGGGTTGAGGTTTTAAGTGAATTTTGCTAATTCATTGGCATTGTGGCAGGCGGGACGCCTGTGATCCGACAGTTGTTGGTGGAGTTTGCGGTTATAGGGTTTGCCGGCGGTTTGCGGGAGATGGAAAACCGGTATTCCCACTCTTCCGATCAAACAATTTCTCATCTCCACTAAAGCTTCATCTCCGCTAAAGTTTTTATCCGGTTATAGATTTTCCAATCAATCAGCCACAAAAACACTCTGTCAGGAAACTTCCCTGACAACTTATTTCATGACCGGTTTAATAGGATTACTATATGAAAATTCAAATAAAAAATGCCCGTAAGCTCTCAGCTGCGGACATTTTTTTATAAATCCTCTGTTTTGTTTTCCGTTTCATCGAAAATGGCATAAAACTCATTTGACAAAACCGGCATCAGTGTTTACTCAAAAAGGCTTCCCTTTCCTTTGGCTGCTCTGTTAGCTTCAAGCTTCTTCAGTATTTCATTCTGAGGAAGGACTTCTACTGTAACTTTACCCTTTCCGCCGTTGAGATGAGCAAGGAATTTCAGGTGTTCATCAAGGCTTTCCACCATCTGATCGCCCTTTTCCACGCCTCTGGCGGTTTTCATCCCTACATATCCTGCAGCGCCGACTGCGGCAAGGGGAAGAGCAAATGCAGCCGCTCCGGCAGCTACTGCACCGGCAGCAAGGCCTGCGCCTGTCCCGCCGAGAATTCTGCCTCCCGTATTGGTTTCTTTAAAACCGCTGGTAAAAGCTGAACTCCAGGCGCTCCGGCTGGCTTCGTCATAAACTTTCATCTCTTTATCAGAAAGGGTAAACTGATCCTTACCCTCGCCGCCTGTCCGTTCTGTCCGATCAGGCCTGTGCTTCTGAATAATGCCGGAAATTTTATTGCTAAGTGTATTCTGAATGGAATCAGCGATTCTCATAACATCCCTCTTCATACTTTCAATTCTTATACATAATATCACTGGAAAAAAGGCAAAATCAATACATGATTTGTTACATGGTTGTTAACAAAAGGCTAAGGGTGAGATATCAGAGTTTAGACAAAAGGAGAGGTTTGCAGAAATTGTGTAAAAACCTATTTTGAAGGGCATTTTTCAGGTAAAAAAACAAATCAGGTAAAAATCAAAGGTTACAATTCAAAGTGAAAATCAGAGTTGTTTTACTTCTATTTTCAGATCTGTTTCACTGTAACCAAATTCAACAAGCAATCTTTTGCAGATATTGACTATATTATTCGTATTCAGGTTTCCTTCCGCAAAAATTCCTGAGTCCCCTATGTTAACAGCATCTTTTAATAATTTTTGATCAGCTGAAAAATAATCCCGTGTTTTACCCTTTATTTCAAACACCTTATTAAATTTATCTTTATGTCTGAGATAAATCTCATAGGAGATCTCAACAAGAATATCTCTCCAGTTTTTTACAATATGTTCTTTTCCTAAAAAAATGAATTTCTCCGGTTTCATTCCTGTAAAGTCCTGACTTACAGCAACTGGTTGATTTTCCGGCAATTTTGCAGAGCTCACCACAGGCACATGGCTTCCTGAAGTAATACTGTTTGTGGTTATATCCTTCAGAGCTTCTTCACATACAGAGCGGTACTGATTGATTACTTTATCCGACAATTTGCCTGAGAACAGTTTCAATTCACTAATCATAAACTTAATAAAGCTATCTGAAGGCTTCTGCAGCTGGTTTTTTATATAATCTCTGATAATGGAGGTGTTTTTGAGTTTAACTGCCATATCACGGATATTTTCAGGATTGTAGTTTTCTTTGGCAAAAGGACGGAATTTTTCCCACAAATTCTCATTCTGATCTGCAAGATTGATTTCGAGGAAAGGTGTATTATCAATAATATTACTCTTTTCAGTATCGGTAAAAAATCTGTAAACAACACCGTTTGTCAATATTCCAAGTCTTGCATCGGTAGTAGTGTAGTATCTATGCAACTGAGCCAGAACAACAGAATCGAGAGGGATTTTATGATGCTTGCATTCTATCAGGATTTCCGGTTTTCCGTTGAAAAAGATAGCAAAATCGACCTTTTCACCCTGTTTTATTCCAAAATCACAAGTGTATTCGGGAACAACCACATCAGGGTCAAAGGTGTCATATCCCAATGCATTCAGAACAGGTCTTATGAGAGAATCTTTTGTTGCCTGTTCGGTTTTCAATATATTGATATTATTATCGATTATCTGTCTTGCTTTTGATATTTTGCTTTCAAATGTCATTATATTCTCTCTCCTGATTTTCAGTGAAGATTCTCTTCCTGATGTTTATTACCTTCAATATTTTCTCTCGATCCAAAAAAACGGGACAGACCGTAGTCTGTCCCGTTCATTATATTCCTTAACCTGAACTATGCTGCTTCCCTTTTGGGGAGGCGGTTTTGTTCCGGTTTTTTACTTTGTTGAGTGGCCTGATTTGAATCTGTCGTCTTCGTTGCGCAGTTTTGCGTGTGCGGCAGCGAGTCTGGCGATGGGCACTCTGAAGGGTGAGCATGACACATAGTTGAGGCCCAGCAGGTGGCAGAATTCGATTGAGCTGGGTTCTCCGCCGTGTTCGCCGCAGATGCCTACTTCGAGGTCGCTGTAGGAGTTTCTGCCGTCGGTTACGGCCATGGTCATAAGTCTGCCTACGCCTTCGCGGTCCAGTGCCTGGAAGGGATCCACAGGGAGAATTCCGGTTTCGACATATACGGGAATGAATGTTCCTGCTGCGTCGTCACGGGAGTATCCGAATGTGGTCTGTGTCAGGTCG
This sequence comes from Bacillota bacterium, assembly GCA_021287065.1. Lineage (GTDB taxonomy): Bacteria > Vulcanimicrobiota > JAJTBE01 > JAJTBE01 > JAJTBE01 > JAJTBE01. Next base: position 9,052 of record JAJTBE010000108.1, on the reverse strand, counting down.
TTGGTTCCGAAGGAGAAGAACTGTGCGCCTTCAGCGGGGTTGGCAAGTTTGCCGGCTACTGTGCAGGCTCTGGGAAGTTCGCACATGGTTCCGACTTTGTAGTTTACCTTTACGCCCTGTTCGTCCATTACTTTGTGGCCCACTTCGTCAACCATTTTGCGGAGGGTTTTCATTTCGTTGACATGTCCTACGCCGGGGATCATGATCTCGGGTTTGGCGTCAACGCCTTCCTTTACCAGCTGGCAGGCTGCTTCAAACAGTGCTCTGACCTGCATTCTGTAAAGGGAAGGATAAACGATGCCGAGGCGGCATACGCGAAGGCCCAGCATGGGGTTGAACTCGTGGAGTTTGTTGATCTTCTCAAGAAGTGCTTCCTGCTCTTTGAGTCTTTCGGGGTTTTTGCCGGTGATGCGAAGAGTGATTACTTCTTCCATGGTTTCGTCGCGGTTGGGGAGGAACTCGTGAAGCGGCGGATCCAGAAGACGGATGATTACCCAGAAGCCTTCCATGGCTTTGAGAATTCCGTAGAAGTCGCCTTTCTGCATCGGAGCAAGTTTGGCGAGGCAATCGGTGTAGGTTGCCCAGGGTTCAGCCATTTCAGCTTTAACATGCTCGATTGATTTTTCGATGTTGGCTTTTTTGCTTTCATCGGCAGCGGCAAGTTCTTCTTCGAGTCTGGTGAGCTGTCTTTTGAATCTTTCAGCATCGCCTGCTACGAGGATCATTTTCTGCACAACGGGGAGTCTGTCTGATTCCATGAACATGTGCTCGGTTCTGCAGAGGCCTATTCCGTGAGCGCCAAAGTTTCTTGCTCTCTGGGCGTCTCTCGGGTTGTCGGCATTGGCATAAACGCCGAGTCTGCGGATATCGTCTGCCCATGACAGAAGCTCCTGTGCTTCTTTCATAAGTTCGTCGGGTTTAATGGCGGGGATTTTGCCTTCGAAGACTTCGCCGGTAGCGCCGTCGATTGAAAGCCAGTCGCCTTCCTTAAATGTTTTGTTGCCCACTGAGAACTGCTTCTTCTCGGTATCCATTGAGAGAGCTTCGCAGCCTACGATGCAGGGAATGCCCCATCCGCGGGCTACCAGTGCGGCGTGTGATGTTGAACCACCGGTGCTGGTGAGAATACCTACTGAAGCATTCATTCCGCCGGCATCATCGGGAGTGGTTTCGGGTCTGGTGAGAATTACGCTCTTGCCTTCTTCTTTGGCTTTGATAGCGTCGGCAGCTTCGAAAATGGCGATACCGCAGGCGGCTCCGGGTGAAGCGTTGATGCCTTTTGCGATAAGTTTGCCTGATTCGATGGCTTTTTTCTTCTCAGAAACGGGGAAATAGGGGTGAAGGAGCATGTCGATCTGGTCGGGGGAGACTCTGTTGACAGCTTCTTCTTTTGTGATAAGGCCTTCGTGAACCATATCAACAGCGATTTTCACTGAAGCCATAGCGGTTCTTTTGGCGTTACGGGTCTGGAGCATATAGAGTTTGCCTTCTTCGATGGTGAACTCCATATCCTGCATATCTTTGTAGTGTTTTTCCAGCTTTCCGCTGATGTCGAGGAACTGTTTGTAAAGTTCGGGGTGGCTCTTCTCCATCTCGCTTATGTCGAGGGGAGTTCTGATGCCTGCAACCACGTCTTCGCCCTGTGCGTTGAAGAGGAATTCGCCGGTTACAACATTTTCGCCGGTCTGTGAGTTGCGGGTGAATGCAACGCCTGTGCCGGACTGTTCGCCCATGTTGCCGAATACCATTGACTGGACATTTACTGCTGTTCCGAGGTTGTGATCGATATGTTCGCGGTTTCTGTAAATGATAGCTCTTTCGTTGTTCCAGCTTCTGAATACTGCTTCAACTGAAAGGGTGAGCTGTTCATATACATCTTCCGGGAAATCTCTGCCGGTGTTCTTTTTGAAGATCTCTTTGAAGAGTGTGCAGAGTTTTTCGAGTTCCTCAGCGGGTACATCATAGTCTTCCTTCAGGCCGAGTCTGGCTTTGAGGGCTTTGAATTCGTGCTCGTAAATGTGTTTCTTGACATCCATTACGACATCGCTGAACATCATGATGAAGCGTCTGTATGCATCAAAGACAAATCTGGGATTGTTTGTCTTTTTGATCATTGCTTTTACTGTTTCGGTGTTGAGGCCCAGATTGAGGATGGTGTCCATCATACCGGGCATGGAGAACTTAGCTCCTGAACGGACTGAAACAAGCAGAGTGTTTTCTGATCCGCCGAAGACCTGATTCTTTTTGTTTTCGATATCTTTCATTGCTTCACGAAGCTCGTCGCCGAATCCTTCGGGAAGTTTGCGGTCGTTGGCGTAATACTCGTTGCAGACCTCTGTTGTTACTGTAAATCCGGGAGGAACCGGGAAGCCCATTGAAGTCATCTCGGCAAGGTTTGCGCCTTTGCCGCCGAGCAGATCCTTCATGTCCTTGTTTCCTTCGGAGAACAGATAGATCCGTTTCTTTGTCATAGTTTTGCTCATTGGTTCACCTCTTGTGTATTGTTGAAAGTTTCATAGGGTTAAGTTTTTTATCTTAATGAAACTTTTCGTCCATTTAGATATAATCTACCTGAATAGAGTTAGTGTATGGAAGTATATAACAATAATTTTCAAATTCCTTCAGAAAAACTTTTATGATAATTACGGAATTTTACGGATTTCCGTCTTTTGTATATAATGTATGGTATTAGCAGGAAGCAAAGGTATTTTATTGAAAAATATCTTTGAATAATAACAGGATAACTGACTTGTATTTTTACAGGTCAGAGAATCCGAAAATTAAAATAAGGAGCTGAGAATTTGAAAAAGTTTTACACCCTGTTGCTATCATTAACTTTATTCTTATTTGCCTTTGCAGCCTTTACAGGATGCGGTCCCAAATCACCGGCAACTCCCCCTGCGGAAAACCCGGCACAGACCACAGAAACGGCAAACACCGGAAACACAACAAATCCGGCTAATACACCAAATGCAGCAAACAGCCCCGCTGCTCCCGCACAGACCTCTGCAGGAGCCACAACTCCTTCAACAGGTTCAGGACAGACTGGTGAAGCAGCACCTTCACCTTCTCCCACAAAAAAACCCAGACCAGTGGTCAATCTCACCGATGCCCAGAAAAAACAGGTTGCCAAAATGCTCACAGATGCGGTTAATCTGGAAAACTCAAATAAAATATCGGAAGCAGTGGCTCTTTATTTCAAAGTTCTTGCCATTGATCCCAACAACTCACAGGCTTTTGACGGAAGAGCAAGACTTCAGATGCGCCAAAGCTCATTCCCCGACGCTCTCGAAGCATACGAAAATGTAATCGACATTGATCCTAAGAATGTTGACGGATGGTCCGGCGTAGGCAGATGCAGAAAAGAACTCAACCAGTTTGACGCTGCCGTTACAGCTTACGAACAGGCATTAGCCCTGAAACCTGACTACGAACCTGCTCTTGCAGGTCTTGCCCTTACATATTTTTACAAGGGCCACAGCATTCCCGAAAAGGAAAAGAGAATCGAATGCTATAAAAAATCCGTTGAATTTTTCAAAAAAGCTATTGCAGCCGACGACAAGAGAGACGGAAACTACAAACGCCTCCTCGATGCGGCAAAGATCTGGTGGGAACTGGATCCTTCAAATGCAGAACCGGTTAAGGAAGCTAACGATACAGCGGAAATGTTCTACAAAAAATTCCCCAACGACAAACGGCTTACACCTGCTATAAAAGCAATGGTAAAGGAAATGATTGTTAAATCAATGGCTGCTCCCGAACCCGGAGCTTCACCTGCAGGAACAGCAAAACCATGAACCGGAACAAACTGATAATGATATTAACAGCAATGGCGCTTATGTGCCATTGCTTTGTTTTTAGCTCCTGTACATCCGCCCCGCCCACAGCGGAACCGAAAGTTCCGCCTGCCTGGAAAGAAGGCGCAAAACCTCCCGACAGGGATATCGAAGACTCAGCCCGTCTGATGGAGAGAGGCAGAAAGTATTTTGATGAGGGAAATATGCAGCCTGGGCTTTTCGAATTTGTAAGAGCTGCAGAATTAAACCCCAACAGCAGTGAAGCTTATCTCTATATAGCCAGAATCTGCCGGAAAACCGGAAAAAACACTCAAGCTTCAGAATCCTATGATATTGCCCTGAAAATCAATCCTGAAGACAACGGCATTACAGGCGAATATGCGGATTTTCTGAGAATGTCCGGAGACAATGAAAAAGCAGCGAAGCTTTATGCAAAACTGGTTGACGGCGGAGATGCGGATTTGAAGACCCGGATAAACTTCGCCTCATCTCTGGCAAGGGCGGGCAAACAGGCGGAAGCTGAAAAAGCATTTACCGGTGCAATCAATGCTTATCCCGACAATACCGATGCTCTCCGGGCTTTTGCCGGATACTGGTTTGAAAGAGCTGACGAATCCCCTGCCGCTGCTGCTGATTGTTACGAAAAAGCTGCCGTCCTTTATGAAAAAGCATCGCAGATTGAAAAAACGGAAAGCAGCAAATGGATGTTCCGTTTTCTGCAGGCACAGTCTTTCTACAGAAAGTGGCTTGTAACTAAAAGCGATTCTGATCGCAAGAAAGCTTCGATGATTTTTGACGGGTATGAAAACTGTCAGGACGAACTTCCATGGAAGATGTCGGCGAGGTATTTCCTGTCGGTTCTCAACGAAAACGACTAATGCTATTTTTTACCGAGACAGTATAAAAAGCCGCTGCTGCTTCCGGCAAATATCTTTCCATCGGCTCCCAGAACGGGTTCGGTAAGTTTGCCCTTCAGGGATGATACAACTTTCAGAAGTTTACCGGAAATATCATAAATATGAATTTTCGTGCCGGACATTATAATCCGGTCGTTGGATGACAGACAAAGCCCCCCTGTGATTTCTCTCTCGGGGGCTTTTGTTTTCCAGAGTATCTTTCCGTTTGGATCAACAGACATAAGAACACCATCATTAGCCACAGCGTAAATTTTTCCATCTTTGCCTATGCCTGCAGGGACTGATGTTTCTTCGTGCAGCGGGATTTCCCATTTGAGCCTGCCTGTTTTTTCGAGGCATACCATTTTTTTCTCAGGTGTTCCAAAAACGATACTCCCGTCGGGGGTGATTGCCGGAGGTGAAACAAAAACTTCCTCACATTCCCCTTTATACTGCCAGACAACGCTTCCATCAGGTTTTATGCAGTAAAGATTACTATCCTCGGCGCCTGCTATGATGTTGCCGTCTTCTGTTATGGCCGGGGATGATACAAGAATTCTGCTTTTTGCCTTAAATTTTGATTTTACTTCACCATTGGCGTTTATTCCATAAAGAGAACCATCTTCCGAGCCTGTAAATACGAGGTTTGATGTAATAGATGGCGATGATGAGATTTCTGCATGGAGGTAGTATTTCCACAATATTTTGCCTTCCGGCGAGATTGCGATAAGGTTTCCGTCGTCGCAGCCTACGATAACGATGCCATTGCCTGTTATTACAGGTGTTGAATCCACCCATTCATCCAGCTTTGTTTTCCATAACAGTTTACCGTTTGGGTTCACACAATAGAAAACGGAATCATTGCCTCCGAAATATATATTTCCCTTATTATCAAGAGAAGGGGGCCTGGCTATACTGCCTCCTGTTTTAAAAGTCCAGAGGATTTCCGGGTTTTCCGGACAGGCTCCTGTGCTTCTGCCTGAGTTTGAATTGTCATTCCTGAATTTAGGACAGGCGGAATTCATCATTATAAGTTCCGGCTCTGATGAAACCTGAGCTGCAGGAGATAAAACAGGAGAAGGCTGCATAGATGTAATTCCGGAAGGTTCCGGCGACAGGGTCCGGGCGCTTTCATTATCCTGACCGGCAGGCTTGCATCCTGATACGGCAAACAGGGCGAATATGGTAAATATGGTAAATATGGTAAATATTACTGTGAATATTAATCTGTTTTTGGCAATGTTTTTTTTCATCTGAAAACTCCATTTTTTTTTAGAATCGGTGGGAACTTTTTGTAAAAAGTTTTCTCCGGGAGCTGGGCAAGCGGATAATGCCGGTGATTTGTGGTTTTGGTTTGCGCCGTGTGCGGCCCCTGCGGGTCCGTTTCGGGGTTGCAAACCCCTCCTACGATCCTTTGCGAAGCTTGTGGTTGCAGGACTTTATGATGTTTAAGGATAACTGACTGCCTCCAATGTCTATTTATTGGTAAAAACCACTCAACTTCCCATACCGAATACTCCTGTTTTTCAAGGAAGGAGGTTCGGAGGAGACCTCGCTTTTCCAAAAAAGCGTGGTTTCCTCTGAAGGTCCCCCGTTCCCAATGCCACTGAATTAGTAAAACTAACTCCAATTTCCAGCCCAATACTCTTGTTTTTCAAGGAGGGAGGTTCGGAGGGCAACCTCGCTTTTTTAAAAAAGCGTGGTTCCCTCTGACGGTCCCCAAATCCCCGTCGGTCCTAACCTCTCCGGTCGGTCCCCAATTCAAAAGTTTTGGGAAGGAGGTCCGGAGGAAACTTTTTCCAAAAAAGTTTTCTCCGGGAGCTGGGCAAACCGACACAATACTCATGAGCGATTAGACAAATCCATGCCTTAATTCATGGGCATTGGTCCCGTTCCCCAATACCACTGAATTAGCAAAATTCACTCTAATTTCCAGCCCAATACTCCTGTTTTTCAAGGAGGGAGGTTCGGAGGGCAACCTCGCTTTTTTAAAAAAGCGTGGTTCCCTCTGACGGTCCCCAAATCCACGTCGGTCCTAACCCCTCCGGTCGGTCCCTGATTCCAAGAGTTTTGGGATGGCGGGTGCCCGCCCACCAACTGCCGGATCGCAGTCAAAGCAGGGGGATTAAATCTATTGGGTAGGCGGATTCGTCATTTTCTGATTGTTTACAAAAGGAATATATACAATAATAAAGAAAAAAACGGCAATATAATAAACAGATATTAAGCGGAGAATAACGACACTTGCTGAAACTATCCTGTTATACATGTGGCGCAAAACTTGAGCTGACTGAAGATATTGATCGATTTATGTGTTCTTTCTGCGGAAATGAGTTTCTTGTTCAGAGACAGGGAGGCGTGGTCAACCTGAAACCTGTGGAGGAAGCTCTTGATGAAATATCCCTCAGTTCCAAAACGACTGCTTCATTCACCGGAATCACGGCAGAAAACACCGAAATACTGGCTCAGGAAGCTAAACTGAAGATTGTCAGGGAAAAGATAAGGGAAGCAGAGCAGAAAATTACTGAGATAGAAAACTCTAAACCTGAGCCTCCGGTGTGCAAAAAGGAATCACTTGCCTGCTCCATTATTTTCATATTTCTTTTCCTTATGGCTCTGGGTGGAGTTTACGCAGGTACTACGGTTTACGGAAAACAAAGCCCTGTTTTTATTTATGCGGGTCTGGTATGCGGAGTTATTGTGGTTCTGCTTTTTCTTTCAATGATTAAAACCATACTGATAAACCTGACATATAAAAAAGAATTTGCCGATGAAATGAAAAAACATAAGGAAGTCGTTGCCGGTTTTGAAAAAGAGAACAGGCGTAAACTTTTCCTTATGCACGAAATCGAAAGCCTGAAGCAGAAAGAGAATGATATAAAGGAATCCATTCTGGAAATGTAATAAACAAGCCGGCCCGAATCCCAAAACATCTCCCGAACCGCCAATTACCGGCAGACGCGGAAATCCTGCAGGCGGGTACATTGGTACCGCAGTTTTCAGACTATATCAATAACCAGTTTCTTTCCCAGTGAAGATGCTACTTTTTCCAGTGTTTTTAATGTTGGGTTGAAAGGTTTGGCTCTTTCGAGTTTCTGGTATGTCTGATACGGAATTTTCATCTTTTCAGCTACATCTGCCTGTCTAAGGCGAAGATCTTCCCTGCTTTTTCTCAGAATTATAGGGAGGGCCACTTCGTAACGGGGGGTTATGTAAATTATATCTTCCCCTTTTATATCCGAAGGTTCCGGTATTTCGTCATTGTCTTCAAGCATACAGCGAAGATGCAGGGACAGAGCTTCTGTTGCATTGGAAGTAAGTTCCTGTATGGTATCTCCATCTGTTGCGCAGCCGGGCAGATCGGGAAATTCGATCCAGAACCCATTTGATTCCTCGCCAAATCTACCTGGGAAGCTAATCATATTAACCAACCTCTTTCAATTTCTTTAAAAAATACTCCTGAAGCCCTTTTTTCAGTTCTTTGGTATGGTAAGGTATAGTAACCTTACCTCTGAAATCGGGATGGATCATATTGTAGTGGCTTCCTTCCACGCTTTTGACGATCCAGCCGTATTGTCTGAAAAGTTTTACCATTTGTTTTCCGGTCATATATCCCTGCCTCTATTATACACCTTTTATAGTGTTTATTCAACAGGTCTGCTTTTTATTTCTGCCGTCAGTCTCCGGATTTCCCTGCACAGCGCTCTGCAGGTAGGTACTTTCAGAGAGTTTCTGACAGTAATATGGTCTGTCATTGCGTAAACTTCAATCCAGGCGGTTTCATGGATTCCTACTTGGGTGTGAATATCAGTAATACTGTCAAGTTTAACCGATTTGGTGATTCTTTTTCCTATTCTGAAAATCAGGTCTTTTTCATTAATACAAACTGTCATAGGCTTTGCAAAACTGTTTTTCACCATAATGAATATAGCTATTCCCAATCCCAGCCACACCAGAAACATTTCGATGTATAGTTTATTGAAGAAAGATCTTTTTTCAACAAAGAAAGTTATAAATCCCATAATAGTCAGCAGCAGGAAAGGACCTGCCATATAAAACAGGCTTTCCGGTATATCCATCTGTGTTTGTCCGTCTTTTGCGGGTGTTACGGAAATTTCATAGCCGTCTGCTGTTTGCTGAATCTGTATATTCTCTTCATGATGTTTCTCAAGTTTTCTTTCGATATTATCTATGTGAACCGGTTTTTTATAGAAAGGTTTATCACTGTCAGTATCAACTCCGTTGGCCAGTTCTTCCTGACTCGGCGCATAAACAACATCGGTCTGTGTGTTTTCAGCACCTTCAATTCCTTTATCAATAACAGGCACATTTATAAATGAGCTGAGTTCATCTGTCAGT
>JAJTBE010000084.1 GCA_021287065.1 Bacillota bacterium | reverse complement strand
TCGATTTTTATCATGATAAATTTAAGGGGTTGTGAGTATGGATCTGATTTGCAGACAGGATGAAAATGATATTGTGTATATTAATAACCGTTCTGATGAAGTTTTACTCAGGGCGTTTGCAGATTTTCTTATGATTGATGTAGCCAATGGCGATGCCAGAGATGATACTCTCAGGGTATATCAGCTTCAGGTAAAAAACTGGATTGAGTGGTGTTATTCCAATAGTGTTGCTCCGGGTTCCGCTTTGCCTGATGATGTGAAAGCCTACAGAAGGTTTCTTACCGAATCAGGTATGAAACATTCAACCATATCTCTAAAACTGACTGCAATCAGAAGGTTTTATGAAGCGGCAGCTGCAAGGGGGCTGATAAAAGCTAATCCTGCAGAGGGTGTTAAACCTCCGAGAGAAAGAGATGCATCTTCCGAAGGAATAAAATACCTCAGTGCAGGTGAAGCGGAAGTTCTGTTTATGACTGTGTGCAGGGATGGAAGCCTGAAAAGCCTGAGGGATAGAGCTATGCTTGCGCTAATGGCAATAGAGGGGCTGCGGTCTGTGGAAATTGTGCGGGCTGATGAAAGCGATATAGAAATTATGGCTGAAGGTGAAATCAGGATACTTGTTCATGGAAAAGGCAGGAACGGTTACATTTATCCCAGAGAGGATACCCTCAGGGTGTTGAATGATTATCTTTCAGAAAAAAGAGAGAAAGAGAAAACAGACAATAACTGTTCACAGGGTTCTTCCCCGACTTCCGGCAAGAAGCCTCTGTTTGTAGCAGTGGGAAACCGGGCAGGCGGAAAGAGAATTACACGGGACGGTGTGAGGTGTGTTGTTAATCATTATCTGGACAAAGCAGGCCTGAAAAGCCCCGGAATATCCTGCCACGCTCTGAGACATACCTGCGGTGCGCTTTTATATCAGGCAACAAGAGATGTGAAAATAGTCCAGGAAACCCTCCGCCACGCCAACATATCAATGGCTGCAAGATATTCCCATATCATAGAAAGAAGACAGGCAAGATACACAAGGGAAATTCCGGTGAAGGTGTGAGTTTAATCTTATTGATAAAGAAGATAATGCTTACTCCCCCATCTTTATCAAATATGTGCAGTTCAAATGGGGCTGAGCTTATCTCCCCTTACGGTGAGATGCATTGAGCTGTTTAGGACGATGGATATTTGTGAAGAGGGTGGGAGTGATGCGTTTATTATGTTTTATAAGTCTTGCATTCATGCAAGGTTTTTTAATAAAATGGTTGAAATACTGTATTTATAGCCTGATCACCTTAAAAGTGAAAAGGCTATTATTTATGTCCTGGAGATTCGGATAATGGCTAAAAACGGAAAAGATATTGTGGTTAAAACCAATGGTGGCAACCTTGGTTTTGAGGACAAACTATGGCAGGCTGCAAATAAGCTTCGAAATAATATGGATGCTGCTGAATATAAGCATGTCGTTCTGGGGCTGATTTTTCTTAAATACATTTCGGATACATTCGAACAGAAGCATATATTGCTGGAGAATGATTCCGAAGCAGACCCCGAAGATGTTGACGAGTATGTTATGGAAAACATCTTTTGGGTACCTGAAGAAGCAAGATGGTCAAGACTTAAGGCAAATGCGAAGCTTCCTGAAATCGGTAATTTGATAGATAATGCTATGATTGCTATTGAAAAGGACAATAAGACCCTGAAGGGGGTTCTTCCAAAGATTTATGCCCGTCCTGCCCTGGATAAACAAAGGCTGGGTGAGTTGATTGATCTTATTAGCACTATCGGGCTGGGGGATGATGAAAATAGGAGTAATGATATTCTCGGCAGGGTTTATGAGTATTTTTTAGGGCAGTTTGCATCTGCGGAAGGCAAGAAAGGCGGCCAGTTTTATACTCCCCGTTGTGTAGTGAAGGTTCTGGTGGAAATGATAGCTCCCTATAAGGGCAGGGTTTATGATCCCTGTTGTGGTTCAAGCGGCATGTTCGTTCAAAGCGAAAAGTTTGTGGAAAGCCACACGGGAAATATTGGCGATCTCTCCATATATGGGCAGGAATCCAATCCCACGACCTGGGTTCTGGCAAAAATGAATCTGGCTATTCGTAGAATCAGTGCTAACCTTGGCAACAGTCATGCGGATAGTTTTCATAACGATCTTCACCCGGATTTAAGGGCCGATTATATTCTGGCGAATCCTCCTTTCAATATGAAGGACTGGGGCGCAGATCGGCTTCGTGAGGACAAGCGCTGGAAATACGGTATTCCTCCCGTCAATAACGCTAATTTTGCCTGGGTACAGCATATTATACATCATCTTGCTCCCACGGGGCTTGCGGGGTATGTACTTGCAAACGGAAGTATGAGTTCGAATACATCCGGTGAGGGTCAAATCAGGCGGAATATTATAGAAGCAGATTTGGTGGATTGTATGGTAGCTCTTCCCGGACAGCTTTTCTTCAATACGCAGATACCGGCCTGCCTCTGGTTTCTGGCAAGAAACAAGAAGAATAACAGGTTCAGGGACAGAAGGGGAAATATCCTATTTATTGATGCAAGGAAAATGGGGGTTTTGGTTGACAGAGTGCACAGGGAGCTTACAGACGAGGAAATAACGAGGATTTCTTCCACATATCACGCGTGGAGGGGAGATAGCGAAGAAAATACAAAATATGAAGATATTCCGGGTTTCTGCAGATCGGTAAAAATCGGAGAGATTAAGGAACATAACTATATTCTTACACCAGGCAGGTATGTAGGCGCAGAGGAAGTTGAGGAGGATGACGAACCATTTGAGGAAAAAATGCGGAAACTTACAGGGGAATTAACAGAACAGTTCGAAAAATCAAGAAAACTGGAAGATGAAATAAAGAAGAATCTTTCATTGTTAGGGTTTTGATAAGATTCTGGGTTTGAAATAAAGGAGAGCCTTTGCTATGAAAATTGAACTGAGTCCTTTAAGGGCGGCAATCAAATGTCTTGATGATTCGATCAGAATAGTTCACAATTCGGAAATGATGATAAAGCTTGATTTGGAAACAAGGAATCTTCTCAGGTCGGGCGTTATTCAGAATTTTGAGGTTGCTTTTGAGTTATGCTGGAAGTTTATGAAGAAGTATCTTGAGAGCGATATGGGAAGCGTATATGTGGATGGGCTTCATCGGAAGGAGCTTTTCAGAATATGCGCTCAAAAACATCTTATATCGGATGTGGAGGCGTGGTTTGCCTATAACAGGTCGAGGAACCTTACATCCCATACATACAGGGAAGAATATGCAGAGGATGTTTTTATGGCGGCACAGGACTTTCTGCCTGACGCAAAAAGCTTCCTGAAGGTAATGGAAGAGAAAAATGCTGAATATAAAAGCTGAACACCTGAAAATTGTAATGGATATTTTATCCAGACAAGTTCCTGAATACGAGGCAAGAGCCTTTGGTTCCAGGGTAAACGGAACTGCCAGGCAGTATTCCGACCTGGATATTGTTCTTGTAGGCAAAGAAAAACTAAGTATAGCCCAACTGGCAAAAATAGAAGAAGCTTTCCAGGAATCGGACTTACCCTTCAGGGTTGACATACTGGACTGGAAGAGAATATCGGATGAGTTCAGGGAGATAATAGGGAAAGGGTATGTGGTGGTGAAGGAAAGGGTAAGATAGTAAGGTAAAAGGAGGGGGTATTTGTGAAGCAAGTCAGGGATGAGGAATTGATAATTTCTGTTAAAGCTCGCAGAAAGGGACGCAGTCAGAATGCCTGTGAAGTAGAGATATGTATAACGGATGGGAGCGAAATTATACTAAGAACGGAAGATGTGGAAGGCGTGGCGCCAATAGTTGTAGTCTTGAATCCAAATGAGACTGAATTGCTGGAGTTGGGATTAGCTGAGGCTAGAAGAAAGTGCCCAAAAATTTCTTAGGAAGAAAAAGATTGAAAAATGGTAAAAATTTTAAAAGGTAAATTTACAAAACAGTGGAGGCTTGAGTATGTCTTGTAATCTTTCTTCACCTCGCTGGTCAGAAACTTATCTTCCAAGTGGATGGAAGATATTATCTGTTGATGAAATAAAAGATGAGGCAAAAAATTCTCTGGCAATTGGCCCTTTTGGCTCAAGGATGAAAGCCAACTGTTATGTTGAATCCGGAACTCCGGTAATTCGTGGCAATAATATTTCTGATACTAAAAAATTTAATAATGATTTTGTTTATATTACAAAAGAAAAAGCTGAGCAACTTTCTTCTTGTCTAGTTTTTAATGATGACTTGATATTTCCACATCGAGGTTTGATTGGTGAAGTGGGTATTGTTTGTTGTGATTGCTCTGAACGTTATATGTTGTCAACAAGTTTGATGAAATTAACACCAAACAAAAAAATTGCTAATTCACTATTTCTATTTTATTACTTCCGTTCTCCAATAGGGCGTTATGAACTATTGAAAAATGCATCGCAAGTTGGCACACCAGGAATTGCAACACCTTTGACATCTCTAAGATCGATTGAAGTTAAGTTACCTCCTCTCGAAGAACAAAAAGCCATAGCTCATATTCTTGGCGCTTTGGATGATAAAATTGAGTTAAACCGGCAGATGAATAAGAATCTTGAGGGTGTGGCGAGGGCGTTGTTTAAGTCCTGGTTTGTGGATTTTGACCCGGTGAGGGCAAAGATGGAAGGCCGGGATACAGGACTTCCTGCAGAAATAGCAGACCTTTTCCCGGATAAACTTATAGAATCGGCCATGGGAGAGATACCAGAGGGGTGGGAGGTTAAAGCTCTTGATGAAATTGCAGATTTCTTAAATGGTTTGGCACTTCAAAACTACCCCCCTGAAAATGACAAGGAATATCTTCCTGTGATAAAAATTGCCGAGTTGAGGGCGGGGGTAAAAGATTCTACTAATAAAGCAAGTCCAAATATTGATGAAAAATACATTTTACAGGATGGCGATATTGTATTTTCCTGGTCTGGGAGTCTCTTGGTTTGTCTTTGGTATGGTGGCAAAGGAGCCTTAAACCAACATTTATTTAAAGTTACCTCAAAGTATTATCCCAAATGGTTTTACTACCACTGGTTATTAATTCATTTATCTGAGTTTCAGAGTATTGCTAAATCAAAAGCAACAACAATGGGACATATACAAAGACATCACTTAAAAGAGGCATTAACGGTTACTTGTGATGAAAGAGCAATGAATATGGCAGATAAAGTATTTAAGCCTATCCTTCTCTCCATTATTGATAATAGC
>JAJTBE010000065.1 GCA_021287065.1 Bacillota bacterium | reverse complement strand
CATTGCCTGTCGAACCTCTGGTTATAATGTCTGCTGATAGTTAGTATGCGTTTTGTTTTGGTGATTCAGGGCGGGCGGCAATGCCTGCAATTCGGTAATTATTGGCAATATTTGTGGTGATGAGGGGTGCTGGCGGTTGGAGATAGCTGAGGGCGGGAGAGCACGCAGGCTCTCCCCTACAGGAATTCCTATATCGATTGAAGTTTGTGTCGATATGCAGAAAGCAAAATTAAAGAGAACGGAAAAATGATGCACTGAAAGTTTTTGCCGGAAGGGTTTGGGAAACCGGCTTTTTTCAAAAAGCGGGTTTCCCAAAAAACTTAGCAATAAGGGACCGTCAGAGGGAGCCACGCTTTTTTGGAAAAGCGGGTTTCCCTCCGAACCTCCCTCCTTGAAAAACAGGAATATTGGGCTGGGGGATTTGAGTGAATTTTACCAATTCAGTGGCATTGGAGTTTGGGGATTTGAGTGATTTTTACCAATTCAGCGGCATTGGAGGATTCGGCAGGCTCATTTATTTCCTGATAAACTAAAAATCAACACACAGGGAAAATATCTCCTGACTTTGCTTTCATCTGAATTTCAAAACCTTCGTTTGTGAAAGTAATTTTTCCATAATCATTAAGGGCAGAATAAACGACTTTCTTTTGTGCCATAGTTTCCCTCACCCTGGTGGGAATATTTGCATTTGTATGATAAGGTACGGTGATATGGGTTTCCATGGGGTATCTGCCGTTGTTAAAGGCACAGACTACGATATTGCCATCAATATAGCGAAGATAAATCATAACAAAATTGTCAACCCACAGGGTCAGAAGGGAGCCATACTGCAGAGCAGCGTTGTCATTGCGGGCTTTGAGCAGTTTTCTGAAATAATCGAATATCATACTGCTTTCAGGAGCGCCTGCAGGGTTGGGGGCATCATTTTTCATAATCTGCCAGGGCATATCCCTGCGGTTGTCGGGGTCGTTGCCGCCTTCCATTCCTATTTCATCACCGTAGAAAATCTGTGGAATTCCACGGCAGGTAAGCAGGAAAGTATATGCTTCCAGATACGAGTTAAGGGCGAGGTATCTTCCGTCACCGTCATAACCGTAATGATTCAGCAATTCCGTGATAAATCGCGGCATGTCGTGATTATCCAGAAAAGTTATCAACCTGTAAGGATTGTTGTATTTCAGATCCATGTCAAGGGCGCCGGGGGTCTCATTATCCGACAATCTGGGGCGGGCTATTCTGTAAAAGGGCGCTTCTCCTACAAAGACTTCGTTCATGGCATTTTTAAGGGGAAAGTCGATCATTGAATCAAAATCGTAAAAATCCTGATAATCAGCTATATGTGCCGGATCATAATCGAAAGCTTCTCCGAATATGCTTATACCCGGACATGCGCCTCTCAGGGATGCTTTGAGATGGTACCAGAAGGGTTTGTCTATGTGTTTGACTGCATCCATCCTTATACCGTCAATATTTCCATCCCTCACCCAATCGATAATATTGTGGGTGAAATAGTCGATTACATCAGGGTGGGATAGATTCAGATCCGGCAGTCCGTAAAGATACCTGCGGATATCATCTTCATATCCCGGAGGATGGAACCACCACGGTTTTTCCTGCTGCCAGGGGTGTTCGTATCCTGTGTGGTTGATTACTATATCAAGAATCAGCTTCATTCCGTGGCTGTGAATGGCATCGCTGAGCTGCCTGAGATATTTTCTGTCTCCCGGGGGAATGTTTGGATCTTCCGAATAAAGGTGTCTGTCCACTTTTTCAAAATCGAGGGTCCAATAACCGTGATATGCTCTGTTTCTGAATTTCGGTTCCTGTGTAAATTCTATATTCTGGCAAACGGGTGTAATCCAGAGTGCTGTTACTCCAAGTTTTTTCAGATATGGCAGTTTTTTTATAATTCCGGCAAAATCTCCCCCGTGGAAGCCCTGGGGATCGTCTGGATTTATATTGAAATCATTTTTTTTGTCCCCGTTACAGAAACGGTCTGTAAACAGAAAGTAAATAATATCAGACTGAGTCAGCATAATTTGCCTCTTTCCTGTTTTATTTTAAATTGCCGTTAGTGGAAAAATCCGATCATTTCGTCCCAGAACCCCGGTGGTCTCATTCTGCCGGATACGGAGCCTTTTTTAGCCATATCCCTGTCTTCAATGATCATAATGGTTTCATCACTGATTCCGCCGATTTCAGGGATATACATCAGCGATGCTTTTGTGGGCATCACATGGAATTTGCCCGGAGTTTCAGCTCTCAGTGAATATGTCAGGGTATTTGTGCCTTTGGTGTAATGAGTAATAAAGAAGGCAACCTTCTGATCCCGGACCTCTCTCTGGGCGAACCAGTAATTCCAGTCGCCGTAACCGCCTTCTATTTTATCCGCCACTTCGCAGCCTGCAGGTTTTGGATCTTCGATAATTGCATAATCATAGTTTCTGCTGCCTGTGATGGTAAGTTTCACCTGAATCAGATCCTGACTTTTGACCCTGATGGTGTCGCCTGTAAGGGGTATAAGCCTTTGTTTGTCGTCTTCACTGACCTTGCGGTTGACCAGGAAATATTCTCTCTTAACAATAAATCCTGAAGACTGAGCTTTGATATTTTCCTCTTTGGTGTAATAAACCAGATGAACTGTATAGTAGAGAGTGCCTTTACCGGCTTTTTCAAACGAAATTGTATTTTTTCCCGGCAGTATTTTGCCCGATGAGATTTTCATTGAAAAAGCTCTGTCTTTTTTGGCGCTTTCCGAAAATTCAAACTGCTTTATTTCAGTTCCGTTGAGAGTAATTTTACCGGTATAATCCGGGTTTAATTCAGTTGTATTTTTCAGATATTCCGTAAGTGCAAGAACTGCTGCAGCGGTGTCTTTTGTGGAATACCATCTGTCGCCGGTTCTTGAAAAGGCAAGATATCTCATAGCTTTTGCAGTCATTGGGCTTTCCGGTTTTATCATAAGAAAAGCCTGAAGAGCATAGGCTGTAATCTCAACCTGATTATCATTCCAAGTGAAGCTGTTGTCTTTGGCTTTCCATGTGCAGAATGTTCCGGCATCTTCAGCCATATTTTCAAGAATGGAAATCATTTCCTGTGCTTTTTCCGTTTCTCCGTTTATCTGAAGAATCATAGCCAGAAGAGCGCAGGAATAGTTGTCCAGACTGTTTCTTTCGCCGTACTGCTCTATCGCCCAGTCAGGAAGTCTTTCTCCTGCACATGTGAGGGCGTAAAGCATATAAATCTGTTCAGCCGGATCTTTCTGTTTGGGATAATTATTTTTAAGCCAGTTTTTCGCAGCTTCAAGTTTGGTTTCATCAATCTGAAAACCGGCTTCCTTTGCCTTTGAAAGGCCATAAACCACATAAGCGGTCATGTGGGGGTTCGACGGGTCATTTTCCCACCATCCCCATCCTCCATCGGAGTGATGGAAGTTATAAAGCCTCTCAAGGCCCTTGGCAGCCATTTTGGGAAGCTCTTTGCTTAAAGCCGGTTCATACACATCAAACTGCTTAAACGCTTTTGCAACGACCACAGTGGGCAGAAAACGGCTCATAGTCTGCTCTGTGCATCCATAGGGATAGCCGGCGAGATATTTCAGGGATCCGAACATTGTGCCTGCTATGGATGGAGAAACCTGAATTTTCAACTGAGCTGTCTGTTGTGTGGCAGACTGCGGAAGATAGAATTCCACTTCTTCCTTACTATCCGTTTCACCCGCTTTAGCCTCAAACTTTGATGTTCCGTGGGGTATTACCGGAATCACAAGTTTAATCGCATCCGACTGCTCATCAGTGAGGCTTTTCAGAAGAAAATCCGCTTTGCCTGCATTATTGGCGATCACCTGCCAGTCAACTCTCTTCTGGGATTTGCTGTTGACTGTGTAAGTGTTTTTGGAATCGGTCATCATCTTAACGCCTTTGGCGATAAGCTCCATCACTGCTCTTTTATCTTCAGCCAGATAATTATGAACGATTCCCGTTATGAAAAGTTCGTCCCGTTCTGTGAGGAATCTTGGGGTGATAAGCCTGACCAGAAGATCCTTGCCAACAATAAATTCGTATGTTCCTTCACAGACTTTGCTGTCGGTTGTAATGCCTCTTGCAGTAGCCCTCCATGTAGTCAGGCTGTCGGGAAGAACAACGCTTACGCTGGCAGTTCCATTCTGATCGGTTATGATATTCGGGTTGAAATAGCAGGTGTCAGGGAAAAATTCCCTTACAAAATCAGGCTGAACCATTTCACCGCTTTTACTCTCTGATTTCCCCTTATAATAATGCATCGAACCTTCAGGTTCCGGAGCTTCTGCATCAGCAGGGGCGCCGGCGCTGTCTTTGAGCCTGTCGTTACGGGAAGCTCTCGAATAAAAGGAATTGGTGGTATAAACCTTGTTGTATTTCAATCCATAGAAAAATTTCTGCATATTAGGGGTGGAATCAGGTTTTACCGCATATATGGATTCATCAGCCACTCCCATGGTTATCTGGGTTGAAACCGGTTTATTCATATAGTCGGTGGTTGAAATTGATATTTTGGCAGTTTCCCGGGGTTTATACTTCTCTTTGTCAGTTTTTATCTTCAGGGTAAGGAAGTTCTCTTTGGCGGGAATAATAAGCCTCTTTGTGGTTGTGTAGAACTGACCGTCCTTAAAGTATGACAGATTGATATAAACATTAGGCGTATAAGCCTGTTCGATCTGAAGTTCCATCATACGGGAATTGCCTTTGAAAGGCAGAGCTTCACACTGATGAATTTTCTCACCTTCCACTGAAACGAGAACCACCGCTCCGGCATGAGGCACTGCCAGCAGGAGTTTAGCTTTATCTCCGGCGCTGTAATATGTTTTGTCGGCGATAACATCCGCACTGCTGAAATTGTACCACGATGACGCAATATCACCGGATGAGCAATAGAAATAGCTTTCGCAGTTAATGCTGCTTCCGTTTTCGTCTCCGGATTCCGCTTTTATTTTGTAATAACCTGCGGCGTCAGGTTTGTATTCCAGCGCTGCCTGCCCCGCCTTGTTTGTGGTTATCTGTTTTTCAAAAACCTGCTTATCCACACTCTTATCATTTTTATAGATGGTACGAATGATTTTGACTGTTACAGGAACAGACACAGGGGATTTTGTGTAAGTAAAGGATTTAAGGGATAGTTTAACAGTATCACCTGTAGCATAAAAATATTTGTCAGTTTCGGTTCTCAGGTAGAACGAACCTCTTGTTACCTTTGCAGAAGCACCACCGGTAACTTCCCTTCTGCTTTTATCCACCATTTTGACTTTAATGTAATAGACTGCATCATAATCCCATTTTTTTGTATCAAATGAAATTACCGCTTTACCATCATCATCGGTTTTTCCGGAACCATTTGCCACTGTATCCGCATAATAAGAAGGTTCCGGCTCTGCCCTTCCGGTACGGAGTTCACCTGATTCACCATACATATCGTTATCCGTAGCTTCATCGCTTTCCCACCAGTAATTATACCGGTCATAAGGCAGATACGAGCTTCTCATCACTTCATAGGTGAAATCGGTTTTTGCAACTGCTTCACCAAAATAGTATTTTGCCTCCACATCAGCTTTTATGGAATCTCCCTGCACATAATACTCTTTTGCCGGTTTTACTGTTATTTCAAACTCAGGTTTTCTGTATTCCTCCACAGTAAAGTTACCATAAGAAGTCCCCTGCGGGGAGGTTGTCATAATGCTATAGTAACCCAGCGCCGCATTTTCCGTCAGAATCAGGCTTGTATCAAAACATCCGAATTTATCTGTTTCAAGTTCTTCCTTTTTGATTTCGTTATCTTTGGGATCCTTAACGGTGAGGGTAATCTTTTCACCTGCTTTGAAAGAATATACTCCATCTTTCAGGTATCTGAGAATTCCCTTTACATAAACCTTCTGATCCGGTCTGTAAACAGGCCTGTCTGTGTAAATATAGCCTTTCAGTTCAGGCTGAATATTCATATTATAGGCACCGGACACAGCTCTGTCCTGTCCCTTTGAAGCTTTGACAACAAATGAATTCTGAGCTTTAAAGCCCGATAGATCTGCGAAGAGGACTTTAAGCATTCCGTTTTCACCTGTTTTGAACTTATAATTTTTCTTTTTCTGTGGATTAACAAGAATAATGTCGGCACCGGGCACAGGTGCTCCGGTTTTTGTATCCTGTGCAAAAACGATAAGCTTTTCCTTATCTGTTTTAACTATCAGGCCAAGCCTTGTAACAATAACAAGATAATAGAATTCTTTCTGTTCGCAGGTTGCCCGCAGTGCATAATATCCTGAAGGGAGGCCCTTAAATTTCACTTTTTCATTGGCGTTGAACCATTCGTAGTTGTTGTAGGGAAACTTCAGAGTAAGATCCTGTGCGGTCAGAGGGTTTTTGAGCAATGCAAAATTCAGGCTTTTCTCTGCTTCTTTTTCAGAGATCTTAAACATTTCCAGCTTAATATTTTTGGTTATTTCCTTTTTTGAAGCGGAACGAAACTGTCCGCTTATGTTTACATTAATATTTTCTCCCGGACTGAACACACTTCGATCCGAATAGAAACTGATACTGAACTGCTCTTCTGCAATGCCCGCCTGCAACGCCATCATTATGATGAAGAGAGTTATTACGAACGGTTTTATGAATCTTTTCATTTTCAGCCTCCAAAAAGGAAATATTGTCGTCCGGATTATATTACACATCTTTCCTATTGATTATTCCCATTCCCTTAAATAAAAAAACGCGCCCGAATATTCTTCGAGCGCGCATTTTTTTTAAAACCTAGTCAAGGAGGATTACCCGGAAGTTGGCTCCTTTAATAGGAGTTCCCTTAACTGCATCAACGGGATCCATTACCTTGAAGACGAAGTCTTTGTTATACTCGGTATTGTTCTGAACCTTTACGATAAGACGATCATAGTTTAATGATCTGTCATCGTGGGGAATTGAATGATACCGGTTATAGTCGATTGTTTTTACTCTTCTGATTCCGAAGAGTTTGCCTGTGGGAGTGTAAAAATAGACGGAATAATCGCTATTCTGAATTTCAGAAGCTCCTGCTACTGATGTGTTGTAAGCGGGGAAGAAACCGATCTGGAAAAATTTTCCATTGTGGACGTCAAACTTCACCTCGTGTCTGCGGGCGAGGAAGAACATCCGGTTTCCGGAGGGATAGTGATATTCGTTATAAGTTTCATAGAGTTTATC
Source organism: Bacillota bacterium (assembly GCA_021287065.1). Taxonomy (GTDB): domain Bacteria; phylum Vulcanimicrobiota; class JAJTBE01; order JAJTBE01; family JAJTBE01; genus JAJTBE01. The sequence continues at coordinate 24,600 of JAJTBE010000065.1, read as the reverse complement.
GTCATAGATACTGTTAACGAATGTCGGTTCCTCTGCTCTCGCTGTTCCGCTCATAGCTGCAAACATCAGAAAAGCTGCAACAAACATCATTGCTACCGTCAGGATACCAGTTGCCTTTTTCATTATTCAACTCCTTTCTATGAATCAATGATTTCTCTAACCAGTCTTTTTAATATGGAACTCTGGCAATACTTCAGATTAATTTTCCTTGTTTCATAAACCTAAAGCCTTCGTTTCGCGCTCAATACATTTGAGCGGTTAACTCTGTTCTTGCCGGTTTTCCTTTTAAGACGGGTATTTTGTTATGGTAATTAAGGTTTCAACCCTAATTATAATTTTCCTTCTTTTTGTTACATGAAATTCTTGGATATGAACATAAATCACCGCAGGCTTCTCAAATAACCGGACAGCATAGAATCCTTATTTTCTGCGGTTTCGGGAAGAATTGAATACTCTATGGCGCTGTTAAATTCATCATGCAGAAAAGCAAACAGTTTTTCAGCATCCCCAGGGCTTCCAAGATAATAATTTTCATTTTTCCTGTTCATATTATCAAGAATAGATGTGATAATGCCCAGTTCAAAATATTCATTGAGCCTTTTGACACTGACCACAAATTTTTTCATGCGGAAAAGATACACGCCCTGCATATAATCCCGGGCAAGCTCAAGTATGTCGGAATTTGTGGGGGATTCATGGGAAAGAAACACCTGTTTCTTTTTTTCTATCCTTTCCTGAATCGGTTTGAGAAGGGCAGCGGAAAGGATTTTTCTGCTAATGTCCTTCAACTCCCTGAATTTAGGGGTTTCGAGAAAAACAAAGGGGGAGTTTATTTCTTCAAAAGCAGAAAGATCATCGGATTTGAGCCTTTTTACCAGATAACCTATTTCCTGCATTTCCCAAATCAACGGAGCATCAGCCTTTGGCGCCTTATGAATGGAAGCTTCCTCCTCCGGTGCCTGTTTATAAATGCCGGACTCATCAACAATTGAAGCAGCATAGGAACCGGTTATTACATAGGGGGTATCCTGATTATATATGCCATAGCATCTGCTTCCGCCAAGGACGCAAAAAACAGGGGTTTTGTATTGAGATTTGACCTTTTCAACTATCTTCTTCGTATCTATTATCATTTCTGCTTACTTTGAATCAATTTTGAGATTTACCGTAAGAGTATCGGGAATTGATGTTTCCCCTTTGTCATTAATGGCTTTTACGGTAACAACCATTTTCATCCCTCTGAGGGAGGCGGGAAAACCGAGCTGCTGTGAAAAATCTCCATTTTCATCGGCATCAATAGTGGCTACATTATTAGGCTTGCCTGCGGCAGTGGTTGTATCCCCGGAAATGCTGTAACTCAACGCTGTTGAGATTTTAACCTGCGCTCCCGGTTTGGTATGGCCCTTCAGAATAAAGTTCTGCGGCACATAGCTGTCGTTGGCAGGTTCGGTGATAGTAACCTTAAACAATCTTGTATCGATAGTAACGGGATTAGCTGCTTTCATAAAATATCGTGAACCGTCGGGGGCAACAAGATTTCCCCGAATATCAGCTTTCACCACATTATCGCCGGATTCGATTCTGTATATTCCCCTGTAAACTCCCGGAGAAACCTCATTCATAGGTATTCCCTTATAAAGCTCGCCAATATCGAAAAATGCCTTGTAACCTGAATCGCCTTTTATCGTAACATTAAGCTTTCTGCTTTCGTCCAGAATGGTTGTTGCATCGTGCTCCACCGATTTAATTGGGTTTGAAGCCTGTACAATAAATTTCCAGTTGCAGGCGGTCTTTTCTCCGTTACGGTTTGTAAAACTGACGGAAACCCTGTTTTCACCGTCGGGCAGAGGTTTTATCACTGTATAACTGAGAAGGGAGGTCATTTTCATCACAAATGGGGTTACATCTTCATTATTCACTTCAAACCTGAGTGTCTTTATGTCGGGATCAAGCCCTTCAATGGAAAAACTAATCACTGGGCAGTTATTTTTAATAACCGACCCATCTGAAGGAGTATGAAGATAAACAGGCTCTGTGGAAAACACTGGAAGTATTTTAGCCGACAGAGCGAAGAGAAAGATCAAAATAGAAGAAATATAAAAGAAATTCTTTTTCATAAAAACCTACCCAAGCATTACTACAGGTTTTTCCCTGGTTCTGGCTGCTCTCTGTAACCCCTCAAATATAAAGGCGGTATCATCAAACCTTACTTCTTCGAGCTGCCAGCCCATAGAAAACCAGAAATGAACAATGGATGCCCGTTTTTGCAAATCCACCTTGGGCACAATGGAGATATGGTTTGACAGTTTGGATTCTGAGGCGGACATCAGAATTTCCTGAAGCATGGTCGAACGCTTTTCAGTCATTACATGGAACACCCTGTAAGGGTTTCTGGAAGCTTTTCCCACAGAAGCAGCTCCTATGGAATAAAGCATAGCCTGATAAGACGACTGGGCAATCAGATCAATCCCCGAATACTCAAAAAGGGCAATATTGGGGCTTGTAAGAAGCTTTGGAAGCTGCATTATGGTGGCTTTGCATTCTTTCCAGTTGAGATAACCTGATTCTGCAAGCACCGCAATAAGAGAAGGCAGAGTCCTGGGGTTGGAAACAACAAGCCTGTCTCTGGCAGGGGCGCCGGGGGCGTCCGATTCAAGATTAAGTTCATGATTAAAAAGAACTGAGAAAAGTCCTATAAAGGAGAAGTCTATGTCCCTTGAGTAGTCACCAAACAGTTCAAAGACTTTCCTGTGAATTTTCTCAGTTCTTTGTTTAAGTTCGTTTTTAATTTCCTGACGGGTTCCTTTTAACACTAAAGCCTCCCATAAATCCTCACCAGTTTTACAGGGGAGGCTATGCCATATTCATAATTACCTGATAAAGCGGCAGGAACACTGAAATGAGAACGAAGCACACCACAAGACCCATAACACCGATCATCAAAGGCTCGATCAGGTTGAGGAATGTGTCCAGTGCGTATGTGATTTCCACATCATAGAAATGGGAAATCTTGTTCAGCATAAGGGGAAGTTCGCCAGTGGATTCGCCTACGGCAATCATCTGCACCGCCATATCCGGGAAGAAGGCTGTATCGCCGAGAACCTGGGAAAGGGACTGACCTTCCCTTACACGGTCGTATGCAGGCTGGATAACGAGCTGTTTGAAATATTCGTTGTCCATGAACTCCATAAGAATTTCCATCGACTTAATCAGAGGTACGCCTGATGCCAGAAGAACGCCCAGCGCTCTGGAGAAGTTGGCAACGATGAACTTTCTGTTAATATCTGAAAGAATTGGAATCGTCAGTTTTATTCTGTCCCACTTATATTTGCCGTGTGCAGTTCTTACCCAGTCACGGAAATATATCGAATAGTACACAATACCAAGCGCAACGCCGAGTTGAACATACGGGTTTTTCACCGTAGTGATAATCATCAGCATTATCTTTGTGGGTCCGGGGAGTTCCGCCGACATTGAGGCAAAAACGCCCATAAGGCTTGGAAGAATGTAGATAAAGATAACCGCTACCACGCCTACGCAGAAGAAGAAAATAAATGCGGGGTAAGTAAGGGCTGATTTCGCCTGTCTCTTGATATCGAGGTCTCTTTCGAGAAAGTCGGCAAGACGGTTAAGCATGGATCCCATTTCGCCGGTAGCTTCACCGACTTTGACCATGCTTATGTAGATGTTGGAAAACGCTTTGGTATGCTTGGCAAGAGCCCAGGACAACGACGAGCCGACCCTGATCTCATGCAGAACCTGCTGAAGAATCAGTTTCAGTCCCGGATCAGCTTCCTGTTCATAAAGAATAAAAAGTGATCTGTCCAGAGCAAGACCTGCCAGAAGCATGGTTGCCAAACGTCTGGTCATCATAGCTACGCTGTTTTCATTAATGCCTCTGAACTGCTTGACAATTGTTTCAACAGAAAACTTAATGGGCTTGATTTCAAGAACCCTTAAATTCGTAGCTGCCAGAGTATCCAAAGCCATGTTGACGTTAACCGCTTCAATGCGGCCTATCGTCACCGTTCCGTCTTTCTTTTTGGCTTTGTAGTTAAAAAGCAAACTTTTTCACTCCCTCCGGGGAACCTGTCTGTAGATTTTATTGTGACTATTGGAATATGTAATATACGGAGATACAACTTGCTCAGAGATTCTTATTCTCCCGTATCGGGAGATTTCCTTCATGATTTGCCATAATAAAGGCAAATATTATTAAGGAAAGTAAATAATTTTTGCGACACATTATTAAAGCGAGTAAATTTCAGGCGGCAGAGAATAGAAAAAGTATGAGCAGAAAGAAAAACAGCTACAATTACGATAAAAACGAAAAAAAGGGATTGGCAGGGATGTTCCGGGCACTCCGCCACAGAAACTACATGCTGTATTTTCTCGGGCAGGGTGTTTCACTTATCGGAACATGGATGCAGAGAATAGCATTATCCTGGCTTGTTTACAGAATCACCGGATCGGCGCTCCTTCTCGGAGCAGTTGATTTTGCCGGACAACTGCCGGTTTTCTTCCTCACTCCATTTGCCGGAGTGATCGCAGACAGATATAATCTGAAAAAAATCATGATCATTACACAGACCCTGTTTATGGTACAGGCTCTTTTACTGGCATATCTTGTTCTTACAAATACAATACAAATGTGGCAGATTTTTGTTCTCGGAATTTTCATGGGAATCGTCAACGCCCTTGACACGCCTGTCAGACAGGCATTTCTCGTTGATGTGGTGGATGACAGAAAAGACCTGACCAACGCCATAGCACTCAACTCTGCTATTTTTAACGGAGCAAGACTTATAGGACCTTCTGTTGCCGGTATCGCAATAGCGGCAATGGGAGAAGGAATATGCTTTCTTGGCAACGGACTCAGCTATATAGCAGTTATCGCAGCACTGTTTATGATAAACATAAAAACGGAACAAAGAAATCAAAACCGCCACGACAATGCTTTCCAGCAGCTAAAGGAAGGTTTTTCCTATGCATTCGGATTCCACCCCATCAGAGATGTCCTTATGATGGTTACGGTAGTCAGTCTGGTGGTTTTCCCTTATATGATGCTTATGCCTGTTTTTGTTAAAGATATTCTGCACGAAGGACCAAAAACCATGGGATTTCTCATGGCAGCTTCAGGAGTGGGCGCACTGACCGCTGCATTCTACATGACAACAAGATCCAGCGTAAAAGGATTCTGGAAAACTATTCCCATAGCTATTTCCGCCCTCGGGGTTACGCTTTTCGCCCTGTCATTTGCCAAACAGGCTTCTATTTCCGCATTTCTGATGTATCTTGTGGGACTTAGCTCAGTTATCTTCATATCCACTATAAACACACTCCTTCAAACCATAGTGGAAGATGAAAAACGGGGCAGAGTTATGAGCATTTATGGAACTGCGCTTCTGGGAGTAACACCCTTCGGCAGCATGCTTTCAGGCGCAATAGTAAATAAGGCAGGAGTGCCTGCAATGCTTATGGTGGCAGGAATTGTCTGCGTTGCAGCAGCCATCGTTTTTGCAGTCAGGCTTCCTGTTTTGAGAAACAAAATCATACCCCTTTATGAAGAACTCGGCATCGTAAAAGGAAAAGATCCGCTCCCGGCTGCATCCCCTGAAACAACAGGATAAATCTGAGGAAGAAAAGCATCAATTATTGATATTCAGAATGCTGAGTTATCAGCAATCGAAAAATGATACAATAAAAGTTTTTTGAGGGGGGTTTAGATGTGACTTTTTTTCAAAAAATCCCCCTCCGGGATACCTGCAGCTTCTCCCAATGGCATTGAATTAAGGCATGGATTTGCCTGATCGCTCACGAGTATTGGAAAGGTTTGCCCAGCTCCCGGAGAAAACTTTTTTGAAAAAAGTTTCCTCCGGACCTACTTCCCAAAACTTTTGGAATTGGAGGACCGACCGGAGACCGTGGGGTTCAGGGACCGTCAGAGGAGACCACGCTTTTTTGGAAAAGCAAGGTCTCCTCCGAACCTCCTCCCTTGAAAAACAAGTGTATGAGGTCCGGGATTTGAGTACACTTTACTAATTCAGTGGCGTTGAGCTTCTCCCAATGGCATTGTTCTCCCATGCATTACCTTGAAGCTGAAGCTTTGAGGGCGTCAAGGAATGCCTGGGGTTCATCAGGCGAAAGCAGAACCGAAAACCCTTCCCCGGTGGGTATATAAATCACCTTTGTTTTATCAGAAACGAAAAGCAGAGCCTTTTCCTTATTTTTAAGCCTGTACCAACCGGAAAGATATCCGGGGAGGGCTGCGCCGTTGGTTCTGAAGGAAGGCTGATACTCAGAATCCCTCCCGCAGGAAAGATCAAGCATTTTGATACCATCCATCTTAATTGATTTATATGGTATAAGCCTTGAGTACATATCGCCTCTCACCTGAAGCCCCTGGTTGTTGACTTCAAACCTGCAGTTTTTCATGGAATAGAATACATATCCCACCATAAAAAACACAAGCAGAATAACCAGAAGCACAGCAAAAAGCAGACCTGTTGCCGCTGATGATGAAACGGGCGCTATTGGAAAAACCTTAGCTTCCATTATTCTCACCTCTGTATATATTATTATTTTTACAAAATCAGAGGCTGTCCCGGGAGTCTTTCGGAAACAGTTTCACCCTGCAAATATAATGGGGGGTAAAACTCCGGACTCTCAGGACAGCCTCTGATGATTATTCAAACTTCCGCACAGAGCGGATAGGTTATTTTATGATTTTTCTGCTAACTGATTTCATCTGCATAAACAGAAGAAGATAATCTCTTCCGCCTGCTTTTGAATCAGTGCCGGACATATTGAATCCGCCGAAGGGATGCACATCCACCAGCGCGCCGGTGCATTTACGGTTGATGTAGAGATTGCCCACATGGAATTCTTTGTAAGCTCTCTTGATCTTATCCTCGTTTTTGGTATAAACTGCGCCGGTTAAGCCGTAGATAGTGTCGTTGGCGATTCTGAGGCCGTCGTCATAGTCCTTTGATTTTATAATCGCAAGAACCGGTCCGAATATTTCCTCCTGCTCAAGTCTGCTGCCGGGTTTAATGTCTTTGAAAACAGTGGGTCTGATGAAATATCCTTCTGAGTCGTCGCCTGTGCCGCCGGCAACAAGAACGCCTTCCTGTTTGCCGATTTCGATGTATTCCATAACTTTGGCATAAGATGATTTGCTGCTGACAGGTCCCATAAAGTTTGCAGGGTCGCAGGGATCCCCTACTGTCAGTTTTTCTGTAAGGGCTATCACTTTTTCCACGATTTCATCATATACTTTTTCATCCACAATAGCACGGCTGCAAGCGCTGCATTTCTGTCCCTGGAATCCGAATGCGGATGCTACGATTCCCTGAGCTGCGCTTTCAACATCAGCTTCACTGTCAACTACTATGGCGTCTTTTCCGCCCATTTCGATGACTGTTCTCTTGAGCCAGATCTGTCCGGGGAATACTTTTCCGGCTTTTTCATAAATGCCTTTGCCTACTTCCATCGAACCGGTAAATGAGATAAAGCGGGTTTTGGGATGCTCTACGAGATAGTCTCCGATTGAACCGCCGGGTCCGGTAAGGAAGGTAAGAACTCCTTCGGGCAGTCCTGCTTCCTGGAAGATTTCAACTACCTTGGCAGCAATAAGAGGAGTATCCGAAGCGGGTTTCAGAATGACTGTATTGCCTGCAACAATGGCAGAAGCGGTCATTCCGGTAAGAATGGCGCAGGGGAAATTCCAGGGGGGGATTACAAGGCCCACGCCGAGGGGAATATAAAATGCGGTGTTATCTTCGCCTTCAAACTCGGTAAGAGATCTGCCTCCTGCATATTCCAGCATCTGACGGGCATAAAACTCAAGAAAATCCACAGCTTCGCAAAGATCCGCATCAGCTTCAATCCAGTTTTTGCCGATTTCGAGGATCATTACAGCGTCCATTTCAAAGCGTCTGTTTTTCATAATCTCAGCAGCTTTGAAAAGATAATCCGCTCTTTGTGCGGCAGGGACATTTTTCCAGGTTTCAAAAGTTTCGAGGGCTTTCTGCATTGCTTTTTCAGCTATGTCGATATTGCCCTTCTGGAATACGCCAAGAGTCTGGTTCTTATGGGAAGGATTCCATGATTTGAGTTTTTCATCGGTTATTACATTTTCGGAACCGATAACAATAGGGTACTCTTTTTCCGACTCAGCCTTTACTTTTGCAATGGCATCCTCCATGCCCTTTTTGTTTTCGGGAATAGTGAAATCGAGCACTGCAAGGTTGCTGAATTTGGGGTGGTGGTTATTAGGGGTAGTCATTCATTTTCCTCCAGAGTTGAATTAGCGAACATAGTTCAGTTTGTAGAAATGATAACAATCTAGTTCCTCTTCGGGCTTTTTCCTGTAAACATCCCACAATCTTTTTCCGATAACTATTTTTACCAGTTCATCAGTGAGAAAATCGTTTACCGGAGTGCGTATGCCTCTCTCTTTGCCCCATCTGCCCACAGCACCGTTTATGAAGCCTATTTCCGTACCTTTTCTGCCTTTGTCCATGTCGTTTTTAATCGTGGGAACCTTCACACTGTCTTTTTTAACGAGAAGCCCCTTAAACATAGGCATCTGCAGAAATCCGGGAAATTTTGCATAGAACATAAGTTTTTTAATGGGATAAGCAGGCAAATCGATAGGCTCAACGCCGATAGCTTTAACAACATTCATAGCCTCTATGAATGCATCAAGCTCAAGCTCAAACAGAGGCGCACTGGACAGAACCTTTTCAGGTGTATAGTCAATCAGCCCGCACTGACCGTTGAGCAGCATTTCATAAAGGAGAGCCGACCATTTCATCGGTTTCCAGTCTTCAAAAGTTCTTATTTCCATATCAATGCCGGAAAGTATTGAACACAATTCCGACAGATTGTTTCTCAGCATAACGGGCGCTACGCAGATACCGCCGCCCTTGTTGGTTTCAACAAGAGTGCCCTGCTGAATTATAGCCACATTTGCGGTAAGAGTGGCAAGGAACAGTCTGTCCTCCGGTATGATTTTGGTAACAACTTCATGACTTCCCACACCCATCTGAAAAAGCAGCACTTTTGTATTTGCAGTGATAAAATGTGCGATTTCCTTCAGAGATTTTGTCAGTTCGTAAGCTTTTACTGTCATAAAGACCCAATCGAACTTTTCATCCCTTGGAATCCTGTCGCTGCTTGGCAAAAAGTTGAAGGCTTTTACATAGTCTTCCTTACCCTGGCGCCTGATATTAAGCCCCTTGAGCTTAATCACATCATAGTGGTCATATTTACCGACCATTGTAACCTTGTGCTTGTTGGCACGGGTCATCAGAAAGCCCATAAACTGACCAACCGCTCCAGCTCCGAAAATCAACACATTAGCCATAAATATCCAGCCTTCGCTTATTTTTATTCAGAATCATTCGTTTATTCACCTTAAAAACCTTTCGATTAAGAATTTTGCATATTATCATCCGATTCTTCAGCATCTCTGATTTTTCTGCCGCACGCGCATACATGACAGGTATGCTTTCCTCCGCAGCACCCCGATTCTTCGTTTTTAATATGAATTATTGTGTATATCACAAGAAAAGCTGCTATGACAACACCTGCAATAAGAATTTCCTGAAATTTTACCGCAGACTGACACAAACTCAAACTTAATCCAAAAAAATTATAAATCATCTGAACTAACACTTCTGACCACCTCGCCATATATTATACTACAAAAGGCATATCAAAACATTATACCGCAAAGGTTTTCGGAACTAATCCTTTTGACCGAATTTAACCATCTTTTAAATAATGAATTCAAAAACTACCAAAAAACGAGTATTCATGCAAAGTTTACAACCGGCATCAGAATTCCTGCAGATACGAACCAATGAATCAATGAACCCACCCACAACATCTCACCGCCAACCGCCAGAAAACCTCACAACCACAACCAGCCGCCAGCGACTGCCGGATCGCAGGCATCCCCGCCTGTCCCCGGGGTCCCAAACCCAATCTCCAACCGCCAGCAAACCTCATAACCACAAGCCCGGCCAGCGACTGCCGGATCGCAGGCGTCCCGCCTGTCCCCCGGGTCCCAAACCCAATCTCCAACCGCCAGCAAACCCCATAATCACAAGCCCGCCCAACAACTGCCGGATCGCAGGCGCCCCGCCTGTCCCCCCGGCTCCCAAACCCAATCTCCAACCGCCAGAAAACCTAATAACCACAAGCCCGGCCAACAACTGCCGGATCGCAGGCGTCCCGCCTGTCCCCCGGTCCCAAAACCAACCGCCAACCGCCAGCAAACCTCACAACCACAAGCTTGGCCAAAAACTGCCGGATCGCAGGCGTGCCGCCTGTCCCCCGGTCCCAAACCCCACCACCAACCGCCAGCAAACCTCATAACCACAAGCCCGGCCAAAAACTGCCGGATCGCAGGCGTGCCGCCTGTCCCCCCGGGTCCCAAAACCAACCGCCAACCGCCAGCAAACCTCACAACCACAAGCCCGGCCAACAACTGCCGGATCGCAGGCGTCCCGCCTGTCCCCGGCTCCCAAACCCCACCGCCAACCGCCAGAAAACCCATAACCACAAGCCCGGCCAACAACTGCCGGATCGCAGGCGTCCCGCCTGTCCCCCGGTCCCAAACCCCACCGCCAACCGCCAGCAAACCTCACAACCACAAGCTTAGCAAAGGATCGTAGGAGCGGTTTCCAACCGCGACGCGGACCCGCAGGTCCGCCCACACCGCAAACTCAAGCTGCAAATCTTTCGCAAGCATGGAAATCATACTGACAGCCTAACATTGCCATAATTCGATTCATAGTGGAGACAGTTTTGATTTCGGGTCAGATCATTGGCACCTACCCTGTAGTTGGAGTTATTTTTTATTCCGGAGATTGTAGAGAGCTTGCGAGGTTGTTTACCCGGGGGACAGGCGGGACGCCTGCGATCCGGCAGTCGTTGGCATTTTGTTGCCGCGCTTTCGGGAGATTTGCGGTTTGAGTTTGCGTAGCGGGCGGACCTGCGGGTCCGCGTCGGGCTTACAAAGCCCTCCTACGATCGTTGGCGAAGCTTGTGGTTATGGGGTTTGCTGGCGGTTAGCGATGGTTTTGGGACCGGGGGACAGGCGGGACGCCTGCGATCCGGCAGTCGTTGGCGAAATAAAGTGGTTATGAGGTTTGCTGGCGGTTGGACAGAGGGTGTTGCGGGAGACACATAGGCTCTCCCCTACAGGATTTCCTATATTTGCGGGATGGTGGAGGTTATGCGGAATGCCCATGAATTCAGGCATGGATTTATCTGATTGCTCACGAGAATCGTAGCCGTTTGCCCTGCTCCCGGAGAAAACTTTTTTGGAAAAAGTTTCCTCGCGCCCACCCTGTGGGCGGGCACCCGCCATCCCAAAACTTTGAAATTGGGGACCGACCAGGGACCGTGGGATTTGGAGACCGTCAGAGGGAACCACGCTTTTTTGGAAAAGCGGGTTTCCCTCCGAACCTCCCTCCTTGAAAAACAAGAGTATTTGGCTGGGGATTGGAGTAGTTTTTACTAATTCAGTGGCATTGGGGTTTGGATACCCTCAGAGGAGACCACGCTTTTTTGGAAAAACGAGATCTCCTCCGAACCTCCTCCCTTGAAAAACAGGAGTATTGGGTTTGAGGTTTGAGCTGTTTTTTGCAAATACGATTAGCTCAGGAGCAGGCGGAGCCTGCGATTTGGTTAGATTTGCATTAATACCCAAGCTGTGGGGGTTTTGGGGGATACTTCCCCCAATTGCTAACCTTTTTGAAAACTGCGAAGCAGATTTCAAAAAAGTAAAAATAAAAAAATGCAATGAAAGTCGGTATAAAAAAGACAACATTCCAAAAGAAAGAAAATGAAGAAAAACTCAATAAAACTCGATATGCAGAAAACAAAATTAAAGAGAGCAGATGAATGATGCAATGAAAGTTTTTTGAAGGGGGTTCGGGGGGAATCTTTTTTTCAAAAAAGTTCCCCCTGAAAAACGGTCCCCCCGAAAAACGGTCCCCCCGAAAAACGGTCTCCCGAAAAACGGTCTCCTGAAAAACGGTCCCCCGAAAAACGGTCTCCTGAAAAAATATCTTCCCAAAAATCTGCCTCTGAAAGAACCTCTCTCCCAAATGATTTGACCGGGAGGAAGTATCCGGTTCAGGGGTGAAATCAGGATTGATTTTTGATTCAGTTTAACAGGAGTAGTTTTGGAAAAGATTACATTTTTAGTGCTTGCAGGCAGAAAAAACACAGACTTTGAAGCTGCTGTTCAGATTTATGAAACAAAAAAGGCTATGGTGTATGATCTTATAGATAAAATAAGCCACATAAACCTTATCGATAAAATTATTATCAGTTCCAATGATGGTGGGTTTCTGAACGAGGCGGCAGCTTATTCGGAAAAAGTGACTCCTCACATCTTTGAACCCGGAGATAAGTTCGTATTCGGAGAGTGGCTCCGTTCCTGTATTACCCGATTTGATTTAAAAAAAATTTTTTACTGGGGTTCCGGAGCATCCCCTTTTATGACTTCAGAATACATAGAAAAAATCTGCAATGATATTTGTCAGGGCGAAAACATACTTTATACAAACAACTTCTTTTCCGCAGACTGGACGGCATTTACACCCGGCAAAGCTGCCCTTGAGATACCGCCTCCCCCCCTGGACAACAACCTTGCCAATTCACTATGGAAAGAAAAGGGGCTGAATTCCATTTATATTGCACCGTCGGTGGAAATAGCCGGTGATGTGGACACTCCTGCGGACCTTCTTTCAATGTCTATTAACCCGGATACCGGCAAACACACAGCAGAGTATCTTGCGGGTATCGATCTGCCGGTTGAAAAATACAAACTTTTTTCGGAACTGCTCAAAGGCAGAAATGATATATTTCTTTACGGCAGAGTGGGATCGGCACTGTTCAGATACCTCGATATGCGCTCTTCCTGCAGATACAGGGTTATTTCAGAGGAAAGAGGTATGAAGTCATCGGGAAAACTCAACACAGGGGGCGTAAGGTCCTATGTTGGAGAAATGATTGAAAAAACAGGAATGGAGACTTTTTTCCGTTTTATAGAAGAAACATCTGCAGGTGCAGTTATTGATACAAGAGTCATATTCGCCCATATCTGCAAAAAAGTATCACCCAAAGACCGTTTTTGTTCTGATTTGGGCTTGATCGATGAGATAACTGATCCTTTTGTAAAAGAATTCACACAGCGTGCCTTCAAATCTCCGATTCCCATCCTGTGCGGAGGCCATTCCCTTATCCTTGGAGGATTATGGTCAATGGTAAGGGCTTTTGGCGAACTGCCGGACAGAACAATATAAAAAAAAACCGGCAGAGACTTTTGAGTTTCTCCTCCGGTTAAACTAGGAAACCGTATGATAGGCACGCTTGTGAATATTTTAAACTAATTATTATACATAAGCTTCTTCGCCGTGCAGTGAAGCATCGAGGCCCATGTTTTCCTCTTCTTCAGTTGCTCTGACGGGTGTAATCTTATCGATGACAACCAGAGCGATATAAGAGAATACGAGAGCATAAACGCTTGCGCCGGCTACTGCTATTAACTGTTTGAAAAAGAATGAAGAGTTGCCGTAGATGAGACCGTCGGCTCCGGCAGGATTAACCGCCAGGCTTCCGAACACGCCGAGAAGGATGATTCCCAGTGTGCCGCCGACTCCGTGAACTCCCCATACATCCAGAGCATCGTCCCAGTTGAGTTTATTCTTGAGAGTGATGGCTCCGTAGCAGACTATACCGGAAATTACTCCGATTATTGCTGCCACCGGGAGGCTTACATAACCCGCTGCAGGGGTGATTGTTGCAAGACCTGCAATTGAACCGGTGAGAAGACCCAGGAATTTGGGTTTTTTCTCAAATATCCAGGCCATAATGAGCCAGGTTATAGCTGCAAATGAAGCTGCAGTGTCGGTGTTAAGGAATGCCAGTGTGGTGATACCGTCAACCTTAAGCTGGCTACCGGCATTGAAGCCATACCATCCGAACCAGAGAAGACCTGTTCCGAGAGCTACGAGAGGAATGCTGTGAGGGCCGCTTTCCTGAACTTTTCTCTTTCCTACAAAGAAGACAGAAGCCAGAGCTGCCATACCTGCAATAGCGTGAACCACTATACCGCCTGCGTAGTCAAGGACGCCCCACTTGGCAAGAAGTCCGCCGCCCCATACCATATGGACGAAGGGGAAATAGACGAAAATAAGCCAGACTGTGAGGAAAAGAAGATAAGGGACAAAACGGATACGATTGGTAAATGCTCCGGTAATCAGAGCGGGAGTGATAATGGCAAACATCATCTGATATGCCACAAAAACAAATAGTGGTATGTTTCCTGTACTAAACACCGTATCCGGCGTAACTCCATGTAGAAACGCCAGTTTAAAATCTCCGATTATACCGCCTTCTCCACCTGAAAAACAGAGTGAATATCCGAAGGCAAACCATAAAACAGATGTCCAACCCATGGACACAAAACTTTGAATCATAATGGCAAGCACATTTCTTCTGCCTACCAGACCGCCATAGAAAAATGCCAGTCCGGGAGTCATAAGCATTACAAGGCTTGTCGCTACCAGCATAAATGCGGTATTGCCGGTATCAAATACATGCGGGCTGTTCATAACCCCTCCTGATTAGTTGGTTAAGTAGTTTAAAAATTAACCATTACACCGATGCCGTATGTGCTCTGATTTTTTGACTTTCCATCATTGAAAGACTTCTTATCCGAGCAGTCATAGCGGTATTCAGGTCTGATTAAAATATGATCGTTTACTTTGAATTGAGGGGAAAGTGTAAACTCTTTCAGAGTCTGAGAAACACCTGTTCTGTATCCGTCGGGATCGCTGAACTGTTCGCCTCTTACTGCAAGACTGAATTTATCATTAAAATCATACTTTGCAATACCGGAAAAACCGTTCCATGTTGCTTTTCCACCATCCGGAAGAACATTCTGCTCTGTACCATAGTCATAGTTGAGAAGGAAGGTAAGATTCTTACAGGGTTTTATTGTTCCCACCCAGTCGAACAGAAATCTGTTGTCTTTGGTGTTTCTGTCCTGTTCGGGACCGGTAAGAATGTTAAAGCTTGTTGAGAAACTATCTGAAGGTGTAAGACCGAGGCTAAACCCGATAGATCTTGCATTGTTGTTATCTGCAAAGTTATCCCAGCCATTTACATAATATGCACTTGCAGAAACTTTGGAGCTGAAATCGTAGCTGAGTTTGGCACCTGTATGAGTTACCGGTTCTGCATAATTGAAAAGATATGATCGCGAGTAGTTGGGATTATCTGCTGCTTCGATGACTTCAGCTCCAATAAATGTTGCCATTTTACCGACTGTAAGTTTCATTTTTCCGTCACCGGGGATTGCCCAGGTGACATTGGTTTCATATACATCAAACTGGTTATCAGGATTTGCGCAAAGTCCTCTTGCGTGAATATATCTTGCGGTTTCACCGCCAACGAGCTTTACTCTGAAACCGAGGCTGCTGTCCTTAGTCGCATCTTTGTAAACGAAGGCTTCGACGAGGTCAAGGTTGATTGAATTAGCTTTCTGATCCAGAATTCTATAATCATTCAGGTTGCTGCTTGGGTTATTGGAATTAGCCAGCGACGAACCCTGAAGATAGAATTTCATTCCGATTTTGGGGACATCTTTTTTACTTTCTTCTTCTGCAAATGCTATTACTGTTGTGAGCAGCAAAAAGAGAATGAGTGGCAGAAAAGAACTCAACACCCGTTTTTTCATTAATTTCCTCCATATAATAATTACAAACTAATTACCGTACCATGGTACAATCAGGTGTTTTTTTATTCAATCAGGGAATACCTGAGTCAAAGCCGGATTTTTCCTGATAGCTTTCAGGATACAGGAGGGGTTTTTGCAAAATCCTTATGCCGGAAAAAAGTAAGCTTTAAAATTCATATGCCCCGAGAACAGAAGTAAATGAATAATCAGAGACCGATACCGAAAAAGTAAAATGGCAGTAACTTTAACAGAACAGGGCTGATGTAAAAAGTCACTTCTTAAAAAAACAGTTGAAAGCATGAATGGTAATCAAACGAATATTTCAAAACAAATGAATTAATACCCTCTATTTATCATGAGAATATAAGACTTTGCTAAAATTGTATCAGAGGGTAATAATGCTTTCCCTGATGGCGTATTTTGTAAGATCGGGGAGATTGTAAAGCTCGAGTTTTTCCATTATCTGTTTTCTGTGGCTTTCTACGGTTTTTGCGCTCAAATTAAGTATTGATGCTATCTCCTTTGTGCTGTTGCCTTCTGCAATCAGTTTAAGAACCTCTGTTTCCCTTGCGGAAAGAGGCGATTGGTTCACTTGTCCGTTATTTCTTACATTTTTAATATAATCCCCGACAACGATATCATTTATGGTTTTGCTTAAAAACGGCGTATTATTCATCACCGATTCGATACACCTCGAAAGCTCGTCAAAGGCGTTGTCCTTCAGAAGATATCCCAGAGCGCCAGTTTTGAGAAGCTCAGATACATATCTTTTATCAGAATGCATGGAAAGTATAATTATCTTAATATCAGGATTATTTGCAAGAATTCTTCTGGTTGCTTCTATACCGTTTAATATAGGCATGGAAATATCCATAATAACCAGATCCGGAGAAAGGGATTCCGCCATATTAACGGCTGCCAAGCCATCTCTGGCTTCACCCACAACCTTTATGTCCCTGTGCTTTTCAAGCATGGATTTTAATCCCTCGATAAATATCAGATGATCATCAACGAGAAGAACTTTAATTTCCACAATGATCCCCTCCGCAAATTCCAGATTTCAAAGGTATGCTCAGCGTTATTTCAGCTCCGTTGTCCGAATCCATATTGATTATCATTTTTCCGCCCAGACATTTAAAACGCTCCCGGATGCTGAAAAGACCGAACCCGGAAAGATGGGTTATCTGGTTTTCAGTAAAATCTTTGTTAAAACCTGTGCCGTTGTCTGTAACCATAATATTGAAACTGCAATCGTCAGAATTCATACGGATGTCCATTTCCGAAGCTCCCGAATGTTTTACCGCATTGACGATAAGTTCTCTTACACTCCTGAAAATCAGCATTCTGATCTCATCCGACAACTGAATCGGTTTTTCATCAGAAAAAACAGTTATGGTCATATTGTGTTTATTTCCCATTTGTTCCGCAAGCCATTCCAGAGCAGCGCAGAGACCGAGTTCGAACAGTGAGGGCGGGCTGATTTCAAAAGTAAGGGAACGGGTGTATTGAATAGTCTGATCCAGAAACTCCCTGATTTCAGCTATATTTTGATCATACCCGCAAAAAATAATATTTCCCTGAAGTTTTATAAGCTTCAGTTTGATCATTGCCAGAGCCTGGCCGATATGATCATGGAGATCAACAGCAATACTCTGCCTTTCCCTTTGTTCCGCAAGGGACAGCTCAAGGCTCAACCGGCGGAGCTGCTCCTGATAAACCCCGATTTCCTTTTCCGCATTAATTCTCTCTGCAATCTGTGCCCGGAGCTCCTCATTGGTTTTTTCAAGCTGATCCGTTCTCAGTTTTACCAGTTCATCAAGGCTTTCATTCATTCTGATAAGATTTTCCTCTGCAGCCTTCCTTTCAAAATAGGAAGTAAGCATACGGGCAAGAGAATCTATAAGATCCCTTTCTTCTTTGAGAAAAGGACCTTCATGCATATCCGGCATCTCTTTTGTGTAAAAGACTTCGATTATACCGCTATCGCCGTTTTTGGTCCGGAAATCAGAGAACTGCCTCCACTTGCTTTCCCTGAAACCGGAAGTTGTAACGACCATATCCTTAAATTTTATACGGCCATGGGTGATTTCCGGATATTGCCACGAAGGGGGAATCAGAGCGGCAATTCCTTCCATTGTTTCCCCCACCCCTGCCTCGCTCTGGAGGAGTGTGGATGCGTGGTGGAGGGCTGTCAGCTCCTTCACCCTTTCCTGAAGATTATGGAGGATTATTTTTGTATCATCTTCGGAAATTTCAGAAAAACCGGTCTGCTTAAAATTGCTGTCAAATTCCATATCTGCTTATCCGCTTTTCGCATTTTCATTTAAATTATTATATTGCCGGGATATATTGAAAAATCTGTTTAAAACGGGACTTGTTTTTATAATTTCTAACCGGGAAATTGACGCCGACCATAAAAAACTGCTGATTTTCCATCAAATCCGCCCGAAAATAGAAAAGGCTGCCTTTGGTACGGAGTACCCCGGATTGCAGACAGCCTTTGTTTGTTAATGTTAATGCCGGTTTTACTGAAAGCGGGTTAAAGCTTTCAGTTTCCGGTGGGCTTTGTGGAAAGGGCTTTTTCAAGGGCCGCCTGAGGCTGAACGACTCCGTGCCCCTGCTGGTTGGCATCAAGGGAGGGCATCTTACTGGCTGTGCCTTTAAAAAGCTCGATTATTTCAGTTGGTTTAAGATCGGGCCTCGCCTGAACAACAAGAGATACTATACCCGCCATAATGGGTGTAGCCATTGAAGTTCCGGAAATTGTGATATAGTCTGTTCCCGCATGGGGAATCTTGGGATTTGTGTCCAGAGGGGAACCGTATGAAGTAGCCGCTGTAATATTTACACCGGGTGAAAGAATATCCGGTTTCGTCAGGCCGTCTATTTTCGTGGGACCACGGCTTGAGAATTTTGCTATTTCATCATCGGCAGGGGTTACGGTATTCTTATCATCAAATGCTCCGACGGTAAGAACATTGGGATTGTTGCCGGGGGAGCCTACGGTTCCGGGCTTGGGTCCTGAATTGCCTGCGGCGATGACGGGAACAATGCCTGCATCAAGAGCTTTCTGGGCTGCCTGAGCAATGGGATCCTCTTTATACGACTGGAATGCGGGACCGCCAAGGGACATATTCATAACTTTAATATTGTATTCGTCCTTATGCTGGACCACCCACTGAATTCCCTTGATAATATCCGAGAATCTGCCTGCGCCGTTTTTATCAAGGCTCTTCACTCCCACGAGTTTAGCCTCGGGAGCTGTTCCCTTGTATCTTCCGGCGGACATTGTGCCGTCTCCCGAGCAGTCGCCTGCCACATGGGTTCCATGCCCCTGATCATCATAAGGTTCTTTATATCCGTTTACAAAATCCTTAAAACCGATGATTCTGTTCGCAAAATCCTTATGGGGGTAAATACCGGTGTCGATGACCGCAATAGTAACATCCTTGCCGGTAAAACCTTTCTGCCAGATTTTGTCAACGCCGAGAGTCACCACTGCATTATCGGTGCGGGTGGTGACTTCCGGAGTTCCGGTGATGATTGGATCATCAATCATTTTATACTTTTCATCAATAAATATGGAAACACCATCGGGTTTTCTTTCGAGGAGCTTCTGAAACTGGGCGTCGTCAACTTCTGTAGTAAAACCGTTGATAATAGGCAGTTCATCCTTAACCTCGGTTTTTATCTCATTCCTCACTGCTGCCTTAGCCTTTGAAAGACCGTCTTTTTCTTTGGAGGAAATAATAATCGGAATCTTGCCGCTTTCAGTTCTTGAAGAAGAAGAAAGGGAAACCAGATCCGAAGGATCGCTTACCGGTTTGCGGGCAATCTCATCCTTAGGAGTCGCCGCCCCCATATTCACTGTAGTAAAATCCGTTCTCTGATGAGCTACAGGATTAAATGAATTTATATCCATAGGTATCCTCCTGAGTTTACATTACTTAAAATATTGTAAAACTATTAACAATAGCTGCCAAAAATCACAACACTGATTTTATACGGCATAATCTACCTCACATTATCCCTCTGCAAACAGCTTAGGATCGATGGGGCCGGAGGATTTAGCCTCTGTAAGCCATCTGACAATGGGGCTGATGTATGTATCGGACTGTTCCGACTGAGCTTTGAGTTTATCGGCATCAAGCATAGCCAGTTTTTCTTTCGGAGACATTCTGAGAATCTCCGATTCCTGTTTGGCTGAAGCCTGCTGTTTGAACTGCTTGTACATATCAAAGACCGCTTTGCCTATGGGAACCGCCACTGAAACATAACCTGCAGGGGTGGCTATAGCTGCCGCTTCCGCAAAGCTCATACCGATACAGGCTGCGGTAACCGCTGCGCCGGATATGGAATCCGCAACTCCGTCGAAAATAGCCATACCACGGTTTTTAAGTTCATCATCTTTTATGGCATTAACTGCCTGAGCAGCACCCTGATAGGACGACCACGCTCCACCGGGCACACCTATACCTGCGGCGATGGTTCCGGGAATTTTAAAATATGACGCCGGCGGTTTGCCTTTCATTGCCTGATATGATTCGTAATATCCAGCTTTTGAAGCAAAACCGAGGGCTGTTTTTGCAGCCTTTTTGCCTCCTGCAAGAATCTTATCCACCTTATTGATTACATCATCACCCATTCCCATAGAACGGAGTCTTTCGTGGAATTTGGTGTCTTTTGCAATATTTTTCAGAAGTTCATCCCAGCCGGTATCTGCTGAAACCGTGGTTTCACCGTAACCATGAGCCGGATCCCAGTTGGCGGGTTTGAAGAAAGTGGGAGGAAGATCAAATCCCATATCTGTGGGCATATATGCTGAAATACCGGTGGCATTCGCCATTGCCTTTCCTATATGGGCTTCGTCAATCAATGAAGCTCCTATTGCTTTCAGAAGATTTTCACCCTTAGGCTTCATATCCGGGAAATTATAATTGGTGAAGCGGTCATCGGAAAGAATGAGCTTTGTAAAATGTCCTATATCTCTGTAATCTCTGTAAGGTTCTGCACCATCTTTGGGGACAAACGCCTGAGTATTTGAAATAACCTCTCTTAAAGCTTCCTTTAATTCCGGTTTGATTCCAACCGCTCTCGAAAGCTCACTTGCCAGTTCGTTGAAGGCGCTCTTAACTCCGCCGATTTTGTCCAGATCAATGGCGGAAAGAGTTGGAGCCATCATTTCCGCAGAAGGACCAGGCTGGTATTTCTGTTCAAACACAAAGAATTTGGCGAGTTCTTCAGGTGTAACCTTTCCGGTGTCGGCAAGCTGGAATTTCAGATCCTTCATAATGCCGTCCATGGGAAGGGAACTCATGCTCACCGTTGATTCGGGAGCTACCATTACTTTAACCGAATCTTTCATCTGATCCGCAACTTCAAGCTGGGACATAAGGTTGCCGTCGAATGCAACCAGATCGATTTTCTGCCCAGCCTGTTTTGCAGCATCCGCAAGTACCCCCGCAAGCTCCTTATTGCTGATAACGCTCTTATGGTCTGCATCAGCAACGCTTCCTGCAAATCCGCCGCCCTGTCCGTAAATTATAACTGCATAATGATGAGCCGGGTATTTTTCGATTCCCCATTTAAGGAATTCGCTGAGTGTGGCGGGATCTCCCATGTTTACATTTTCACCGAGATCCTGAACAACAGGGGAAATGATGTTCTTTGTGTACGGAGGGATGAACATATTCATCATTTCTTCCTGCATTGTAGGCGGGTTTGTATTTCTCGTCACTTCGTAACGGCGGGTTCCGCTCCAGTCTTTGGTGAAGCGGTCGATAAAATTTTTCTGTCTTGAAAGCTGGGCTGCGATGTTCAGATTGTCGTCGGTTCCTGCTGCTTCAAGCTCTCTGAGTGTTCCGGGAGCCAGTTTCTGAAGATTGCCGTCTTTTCCATTGAGATATGCAAGCACAGTCCATTGTTTTTTTGCAGGTCCGTTTTCGTCAGTTTTCTGATCTTTTCCGCCAATATCCACTGTATCCGATGCTTCTTTTGGCGTTTCCGGCTTTTCTGTTTTTACTGATTGTTTGATTTCACTCTTTGTTCCGATTGATGCTGTTCCGCTGGCATGAAAGGGAGTTATTTTATCTAATGACATGCCTTTCGCTCCTTCCCCATGTATGAGTTGATATGCCCTTATTTGCAGAAAAAGGTATTGAAGTACTGAGGATGTGTGGTTTATATATGTGCTGAAAATATCCCCGGGTACAATTCCCCACTTTATATCCATAATATAATACAACTTTATAATTGCGTGTTCAACATGATAATGTTAAAATTATGTTAACACCTTGAAATGTCAAATAGAGGAATTTACCGGATATCAACGAATTTTCACAGATTCTTTCCGGGCAGGAGGATCTTTTGGAAGACTACCACAGTATTATCATTGCCGCCTGTGCAGTATCTCTGGTGCTGGCGGTGATTTCCGCGTCTACGGCGGCGGTTTCCTATCTCAGACTGGGCGTGTTGATGAAAAAAGCCCGGGAAAACAATGTAACAGCCGCAAAGCTCCTCGATCTGATTGAAGATAACCGCGAAAGGATTCTTCTGGGATTATGGATGCTCCATTCCGTTCTTTCGATTATCGTAGGCGCACTCGTAGTCATCTGGACCCTCTACGCATTCCCCGGAGTCCCCCTCCGCTTTTATTACGCCATTATTATAACAACTGCCTTTGTTGTGCTTTTCGGCGAAATTCTCCCCCGTTCACTGGCGGCAGTTAATCCCGAAGTTTTTGCCATAATACTCTATCCCATAATCAGACCTGTGGCGATTGTTACCGTTCCCATTTCAAACGCCCTGATATGGCTTTTCTCACCTATACTTTCCCGCATTCAGCCCAAAGAAGAAGAATCCCTTAAACTGGCAGAGGAAGAACTGAAACGCATTGTGGAGGAAGGCCAGGAAATGGGGGTCCTCGAAGAGGAAGAAACAAGGATGATCCACTCAATTTTCGATTTTGGGGACACCATAGCAAAAGAAGTTATGATTCCCAGAGTGGATATGATCTGTGCCGATAAAAACGCCACAATACTTGAAGTGATGAAAATAGTTACTGATTCCGGTTTTTCAAGAATCCCTATTTTCGAAGGCTCAGTGGATAAAATCCTCGGAATAGTTTATGCAAAAGATTTACTTTCACATATAAGCTGTGATAATTTCAACGCCCCCGCCATAGAAGCAGCAAGAAAACCTCCTTATTTTGTGCCGGGCACCAAAAACCTCGATGAACTCCTCAAGGAAATGAAAAAGAAAAGCATATCCATAGCCATTGTGGTGGACGAATACGGCGGAACCGACGGTATTGTAACCGTTGAGGATATTCTTGAGGAAATAGTGGGAGACATTACCGACGAACACGACCGGGAAACCCCATGGATAACCGAACTCGACGAAACAACATACAGGGTTGACGGCAGATCAATCATAGAAGATGTCAACTCGGAACTTGATATAAACCTGCCCCCGGAAGAACAGGAAACCGTTGGGGGCTATGTTTACAGCGTAATGGGCCACATCCCCACACAGGGCGAAAATATCAGAATAGAAGAACTGGGCATAGAAATAACGGTGGAAAAAACAAGACGCCAGCGGATAGAAAGCCTGATTATCAAAAAACTGACAGATGATGAGGAAGACTGAGGGTAGAACCAATAAATCGCCGATGAACCTTATGTCCATAATTTGAGACGGAATTCCGCAGAAGACCTTTCTTTAAAAACATCCCCATTAATCCCAATACGCCACTGAATTATTACAATTCCCTCCAATTCCTAATCCCAATACTCTTGTTTTTCAAAGGAGGAGGTTCGGAGGGAAACCCGCTTTTCCAAAAAAGCATGTATCCCTCTGACGGTCCCCATTCCCCACGGTCCATGGTCGGTCCCTAATTCCAAAAGTTTTGGGATGGAGGTCCGGAGGAAACTTTTTTCAAAAAGTTTTCTCTGGGAGCTGGGCAAATTGTTACGAATCTTTTTTTGGGAAACCCGCTTTTTGAAAAAAGCTCGTTTCCCAAACCCTTCCGGCAAAAACTTTCAGTGTATCATTTTTCCGCTCTCTTTAATTTTGCTTTGTGCATAACGATTTTCATTGTTTTTCTTTACTCATACTTTTTTGAAATCTGCTTCGCAGTTTTTAAAAAGGTTAGCAAACGGGGGAAGAATCCCCCAACCCCCCTCGGCATTGTTATAAACCGTTAATTCACCGAATCGCAGGCTCCGCCTGCTCCTGGGTTATATCTCAATATCATCGTATTAGCAAAAACCACTCCAATCCTAACCTCCAATAGTCTTGTTTTTCAAGGAGGGAGGTTCGGAAGCAATGCCACTGAATTAGTAAAAATCCACTCAAATCCCCCAGCCCAATACTCCTGTTTTTCAAGGGAGGAGGTTCGGAGGAGACCTCGCTTTTCCAAAAAAGCGTGGTCTCCTCTGACGGTCCCTAACCCCCGTCGGTCCCAAATCCCCATGGTCCCCGGTCGGTCCCTCAATTCAAAAGTTTTGGGAAGGCGGTCCGGAGGAAACTTTTTTCAAAAAAGTTTTCTCCGGGAGCTGGGCATGCGGTTATAACTCTTGTGAGCAACCAGACGAATCCATACCTTAATTCATGGGTATTGCCCGCAGGGTTCGCCCGCGATGCAAACCGATGCCCGAAAATCATCGGAATACGCGGGAATAAAACGCCAACAATGCCGGATCGCAGGCGTCCCGCCTGTCCCCCGGTCTCAAAACCGACCGCCAACCGCCAGCAAACCTCATAACCACAAGCTTGGCAAAGGATCGTAAGAGGGGTTTGCAACCCCGACGCGAACCGGCAGGTTCGCCCGGATT
>JAJTBE010000052.1 GCA_021287065.1 Bacillota bacterium | reverse complement strand
GGGGACCGACCGGAGGGGTTAGGACCGACGGGGATTTGGGGACCGTCAGAGGGAACCACGCTTTTTTAAAAAAGCGAGGTTTCCCTCCGAACCTCCCTCCTTGAAAAACAAGAGTAGTCGGGCTGGAAATATAAATTATTTTTATAATTTATATGAATTGGGTGGAGACAGCAAGGCAAACCCAATTGCGGCAAGCATTTGCCAGGGATCGTAGGAGGGGTTTGCAACCCCGACGCGAACCCGCAGGTTCGCCCTCAATGCCACTGAATTAAAGCCTGGATTTTTCTGAACGCTCACGAGGGTTGTGTCGGTTTGCCCAGCTCCCAGAGAAAACTTTTTGAAAAAAGTTTCCTCCGGACCTCCTTCCCAAAACTTTTGGAATTGGGGACCGACCGGAGGGGTTAGGACCGACGGGGATTTGGGGACCGTCAGAGGGAACCACGCTTTTTTGGAATAGCGGGTTTCCCTCCGAACCTCCCTCCTTGAAAAACAGGAGTATTGGGCTGGGGATTTGAGTTGTTTGGGATTAGAAGGCGCAGGCGGCGGTTTTTTTGGGGACAGTAAAGCTGAAGCTTTGCGTTACAAGGTGCATAGTGCGTTGCGGTATGATGAGGTTTTTTTATATGCGGAAAATTTATTTATTTTTTATAGTATTTTTATTATCAGCGATTTACGGAGGGATCGGAGGATCCCTTTTATCACCAGACTCCAGGGGAGATTCTGTTTTTGCTGCTGAAAAGGGTGATTCCATTCTTGTTTACTGTGCTGCCGTCGGCAGGGTTCCGGTGGAGGAACTGGCAAAGAAGTTTGAAAAGGAAACAGGGACCAGAATCGAAGTTCAGTTCGGCGGATCCGGCACCCTGCTCTCAAACATTCAGGCTTCAGGCAAAGGAGACCTCTACATCCCCATCGATACGGATTATATCGATCTTCTCAAACAAAAACAGCTATGCGGAGAGGTTTTTAATATTGCTTCCACATATCCCGTTATTGCGGTGAAAAAAGGGAATCCCAAATCAGTTAAATCACTGAAGGATCTTTCCTCAAAAAATATCAGGCTCTGTCTTGCCAATTATCAGGTCGCTTCAATCGGCAGAGTTACAAAGGAAATTATGGAAAAAGCAGGGCTGTGGAAAGATATTTCCGCCAATGTGGTCGTAACAAAAGCTACGGTTACTGATGTAGCCAACGATATAAAACTTGGCACCGTTGATGCAGGTATTATATGGAATTCAATGATGGTTCAGTATGCAGAACTGGACAAAGTGGATGTGCCCCAGTTTAAGGGAGTTAATTCAATACTTGCGGCGGCAGTCATCAAAACTTCCAAAAAAACTGAAACAGCGGTGAAATTTGCCAGATTTCTTCAGTCAAAAACAGGAAAAGCAGTTTTTTCCGCAAACGGTTATATCGTAAAGTAAAAGATGAAAATTTCGAAAGCACATATTTGGGATTACACGCTTACAGCGTGTTTTTTCCTGTTGGGAAGCATTTATCTGCTTTTTACCATAGCTTTGCTTATATGTGATTTTACATATATAAAACCTGAGTTTCTGCATAAAATAATCGCTCAGGAAGAAATCAGATATGCGCTGAAGCTGAGTCTGTTCAGTTCGTCGATCTCAGCGGTGGCAGCGCTGCTGATGGCAGTTCCCATCGGCTACATCCTTACAAGATACAATTTCAGGGGAAAATCCGCAGTTGAAGCTATCCTTGATATTCCTATTGTTCTTCCCCCTGTAGTTGTGGGTTTGAGCCTGCTTCTTCTATTCAGGCTTATGCCGGAAAAACTGAGTTTTGCAGTTATCTACGAAGTACCGGCTGTTATTATCGCACAGATTACCGTTATAACAGCATTTGCAGTCAGAATAACAAGAGCGGTTTTTGAACAGGTGAATGTACGTTACGAAAATGTAGCTATGACCCTTGGATGCACCAGATGGCAGGCTTTTGTAAAAGTTCTCCTGCCTCAGGTTCTGCCGGGTCTGATTTCAGCTTTTACCCTTTGCTGGGCAAAAGCACTTGGAGAATTCGGACCCATACTTATTTTTGCCGGAGCTACAAGACTGAAAACCGAGGTTCTCACCACAAGCGTATATCTGGAACTTAGCACCGGCAACATAGAAACTGCGGTTTCCATTGCACTGGTCATGATTCTTTTTTCTTCGCTGATTCTTTTTATTGTTAGAAAATACGGCAAGGGCCTCAACAGGGAGGCTGCAGTTTGATTAGATCGGAAAATCTGTGCATAAAATGCGGAAATTTCTCCCTGAGTAATATTAGTTTCACTATTCCGGAAAACAAATGGGGCATTCTGATGGGTAAATCGGGATGCGGCAAAACAACCATACTTGAATCAGTATGCGGACTCAGGAAAATCCGGACCGGAAAAATTATTCTTGGGGACACCGACGCCACCGGCTTCCACCCACTCGAAAGAAATATCGGTTATGTACCTCAGGATACAGCATTATTTCCCACTATGACGGTTTTTGAAAATATAGCATTTCCCCTGAGAGTAAGGAAATGGAAAAATGATGCTGCAGCGGCGAGAGTTGGCGAAATAGCAGGGTTGCTGGGCATAGAAAAGCTGCTGGGAAGATCTCCGGTGAATCTCAGCGGAGGCGAAAAACAGCTTGCCGCTATAGGCAGGGCGCTGGCTTTTTCACCGAAATATCTGTGTCTGGATGAACCTCTGAGTTCACTTGATGAGGACAGGAAGGAAGATCTGTTTGTGATGCTCGAAAAGATTAAGAAGAGCATTAATGTTACAACTCTGCACATCACACACAGCCAGACTGAAGCGGAAAGGCTCGGCGATATTATCTTAATACTGAAAGACGGGAAAATTGATGCAAAATAACGGATATATCATAGAAGAATCACAGGGAGTCAAATATCTCCGGTTTAGAAGGCTGATTGAAGCCGGTTTTCCACACCACGCATTTTCAACAAGAATCGGGGGAATAAGCCCTGCGCCTTATGATTCCATGAATCTGGGTTTCACAGTAAGGGATGAGGAGCAGAATCTTATCGAGAACAGAAAAATTTTTATGAACGCCATGGGGCTTGGCGATCTTGAGATAAAGCAGCTTATATCACTGGTTCATGGCAATAAGGTAATAACAACGGGAGATCTGAACGGAGGTCCCAATCCGGCGGAAGCTGACGGTATTCTAACGGATGAATATAATATTCCCCTTGTAACAACTTATGCGGATTGTATTCCGATAATAATGGCGGATCCGGTTTCGGGAGCCTGTGGGGTTATACATGCAGGCTGGCGGGGAACCTTTGCGGGCATTGCCATGGAAGCAGTGGAAACATTCAGAAAAGCTTATAAATCAAGCCCTCCGGACATTATCGCCTGCATTTGTCCCGGAATCGGGTTATGCTGTTTTGAAACAGGAGAAGATGTAGCAGGCGAATTTCTTGATAAATACTATATATGGAAGGATTTAGCACATAAAATATCCAATAAGAATAAGTGGAAAATTGATCTTCCCGGTTTGAACCGCAGACTGCTTATACAAAGCGGACTGAGCAATGACAATATAGTGCAGGCGGATACCTGCACCAGATGCAGGGGTGATCTTTTCTTTTCATACAGGAGGGACGGTCAGGCTTCGGGCAGAATGGCAGCCGTAATTGCAAGGAGGTAGAAATATGCCTAAAGAGAAAATCCTTGTTGTAGATGATGAAAAAAACATCGTGGAGCTGGTAAAGTATAATCTCGAAAAAGAGGGTTATGAGGTTATCTGCGCTTATGACGGAATCCAGGCAGTGGATACAGCCCGTCAGGAAAAACCGGATTTGATAATACTTGATATTATGCTTCCGGGTCAGGGTGGTCTTGAGGTGTGCAGAATCCTCAGAAAAGAGACCAGAGTTCCGATAATTATGGCGACAGCCAAAGGAGAAGAAATCGATAAGATTTTGGGCCTTGAGCTGGGTTCGGATGATTATGTTACCAAACCTTTCAGCCCCAGGGAACTGGTGGCGAGGGTAAAAGCAGTGCTCAGACGCACATCTTCGAAAGCAGAAGAAAAAGACGAACTTATTTTTGATGATCTGGCTATTAACCTGATTAAGCATGAAGTAAAGGTTAAAAGCAAGGAAGTGGATCTGAAACCAAAGGAATTCGATCTTTTAAAACTTCTGTCAACAAACCCCGGAAAAGTATTCACAAGGGAATTTCTCCTTGAACAGCTTTGGGGATATGATTATCTCGGAGATACAAGAACCGTTGATGTCCATATGAGGAGACTCCGGCAGAAAATCGAAAAAGATCCCAGTTCGCCTATTTATCTCAAAACTGTTCACGGAATCGGATATAAATTCCAATATGAGGAAAAAGAATAATCTACACGGCGTAAAAAGCCGCTCCGGAGCAGACCATGGCAAGAAAACCAACCGGCAAAATATCGGAAGCAATAATAGAAAACCTGA
The DNA here is from genome assembly GCA_021287065.1 of Bacillota bacterium. Classification (GTDB taxonomy): domain Bacteria; phylum Vulcanimicrobiota; class JAJTBE01; order JAJTBE01; family JAJTBE01; genus JAJTBE01. The sequence continues at coordinate 27,937 of JAJTBE010000052.1, read as the reverse complement.
ATGATGCAGCGATAGGCATTGATAAGGAAGGAAAAATAATCCTGTTTAACCCTCAGGCAGAGGCTCTTTTTGAAAAGAAAGAAGAGGAAGTTCAGGGGCAGAAAATCTGGGATATTCTGGAAATCAGCGATTTTACCAGAACTTTTATTTCCCTTGTAAAAAATTCTGACCCCACAAGGCTCGAACAGGTTCTGCCATTTCCCGGAAACAGGATTTTTCTGGCAAAAATGCACCCTGTGAGGAACTCCGACGACAGAGTTGTCGGGGCTGTTGCCATTCTTGAAGATCTTACAACCATACACAAAATGGAAAAAACAATGAACGAATTTGTGGCGGTTGTATCCCACGAGCTGAAAACACCTCTGACTTCAATCAAAGGCTTCGTGGAAACTCTCCTTGAAGGCGCTCTTTCAAACCCTGAAGTAACGAGAAAATTCCTGCAGGTTATAAACAGCGAAACAAACCGTATGACAAGGCTGGTCATCAGTCTTCTGGATCTTACCAGAATTATGAGGGAAAACGGCCATCAGAAAACCAGCGAACCTATTAACCTCCCGGAAGTGATTAAGGATGCAGCCAATCTTTTCGGGCATATTGCAGAAGAAAAGGGAATGCACCTTATAATAACGGTTCCTGATGATCTCCCCGGTATTCTGGCGGACAGGGACAAGATCAGGCAGGTCATGATTAATCTCATAGACAACGCCATCAAATATTCATCCATCGGAAAGAAAGACCACGAAGTGGAAGTGAAAGCATGGGCGGATGAATCTTATGTCCACATACATGTAAGGGATACGGGCATAGGTATTCCCGATGATGAAATCGACAAAATCTTCAACAAGTTTTACCGGGTTCAGAAAGGACTGGCAACAGAGCTTGGAGGCACAGGTCTGGGCTTGTCCATCACCCGTGAAATTCTGAAAGGTTATGGAGGAACCATTGAGGTTGAAAGCGTGCAGAACGAATACTCCATATTCAAGCTGAAACTGCCGCATATTTTAAAGTTATGAGCGATAAAAAATTTAGTTATGATGAATTAACAGGGCTGCCCATTTTATCCGATGTCTATGCGCATGTAAAGACACAGCTTATTAATCGTGATGAAGTGGGTTTTTTGTATTTTGACATAGTAAACTTCAGAAGACTGGAAGAGAAATACAGTTTCCAGAAATGTCAGAACCTCCTGAAGCTGGTGGGATTCACCCTGAAACAGCAGAAAGGAAAGCTCTACAGGGATGAAGACCTTGTTGTTGTAGGCGGAAAAGGGCTGGACTATTTCGTATTGTTCCTCTTCTCCCCTCCCCGGAGAAAAGACAGCTTCGCCAACCACGATCTCAAACTGATTTCCACCCGCATTAAGCAGAAGATGAAAAATGTCATCGATGAAAATGCTGATATACTGGGGATTGACGAAGAGATCGATTTCCACACCGGTTATACGGTTATCAAAGACGATCCGGATATGGAAGTGGAAAGGCTCATCTACGAAGCCCGTAAGGAAGCAGGATTTAAGGCGCAGCTCGAAGAGATTATGGTTCAGTTTATTGCCAATATTTCCCACGAGCTGAGGACCCCCCTTACTTCAATCAAGGGATATACCGAGACTCTTCTGGAAGGGGCAATGAAAGATACGAGCCTCTGCGAAAGATGGCTCCAGATTATTTATGACGAATCACAGCGTCTGGAAAGACTGATAAACGACCTTCTGGATCTGTCCATGCTTGAAGCTGAGCAAGTTGAGCTTCAGTTTAAATCCACAAACATCACAGCCCTGATTGAAAGCGTCCTGACTGTTCTTCAGCATCTGGCGCAGAAAGAAGATGTTGAACTGGTGATAAAAACCGGCGATGATATACCCAATGTGGTTGTGGATGAAGACAGAATGAAGCAGGTTCTGCTTAATTTAATCCATAATGCGGTTAAGTATTCACCCAAAGGCGAAAAAGTGGTTGTGGAAATAAAAAAACTCACCCGCGAAGTTCAGGTTTCTGTTTCCGACAAAGGGGTGGGGATACCCCAGAACCATCTCAACCGGATTTTCGAAAGATTCTACAGGGTGGAAAAAGACAGAGCGGGCAAAACAGGCGGCAGAGGTCTTGGGCTTGCCATTGCAAGACACATTGTGGAAGTTCACGGCGGAACAATCGGAGCGAAGAGTAATCCGGGAGAAGGCAGCACATTCTACTTTACCATCCCGACGGATCTGGTTTTCCCAAGAGATGAAGATACAATTTAGGAGAAAAGCGTGAATCGGAACGAACTCTTCAACCTTATGGCAGATGCAGTTTTAAAAGGGGACAAAGCCGGAAGCATAAAGCTTGCTGAAGATTCGATCGAAATGGGCATTGATCCCCGGACAGCTATCGAAGAAGGCTTTACCCCGGGCATGAATAAAACAGGGGAACTCTGGGATGAAGGAGTTTATTTTCTACCTGAACTTGTTATGTCCGCAGAAGCAATGAAAGCGGCTATGGGGGTTCTCAAACCTGTAATGACCGGAAACAGGGCAGGCGCAGCTTCTTCAGGAACTGTTGTTATTGGCACGGTTGAAGGGGATATTCATGACATAGGAAAAACCATAGTTGCAGCTCTTCTTGAAGCTGCGGGGTTTAATGTTGTGGATTTGGGATTTGATGTGCCGGAAGAAAAATTCATAAGTGAAGCGGAAGCTCATAATGCTGATATTATAGGTATGTCTGCTCTTCTTACCACTACAATGTTCGGGCAGAAACGATTAATCAGCAGGCTCAGGGAGCTGGGAAAAAGAGATAAATATAAAATTATGGTAGGCGGAGCGCCGGTTTCCGAAAAATGGGCGAAGGACATAGGCGCAGACTCAGCACCAGGTGATGCGATGAATGCTGTGAGAGCTGCAAAGGAGCTTATGGGGGCAGTAAAAGCTTATTGATTTCTGCAGCCTGAAGAAATCTGGAACATAATAGCCAGCATCAGGAAATTTGCCACAATGGAGCTTCCCCCGTAGCTGATAAAGGGGAGGGTTATGCCCGTCAGGGGGATCATCTTAACTGTGCCTGCAATAATTACAAAAACCTGTGTGGCAAACATCAAACCTAAACCCAGAGCGAGAAAAGCGCTGAATTCATCTTTTGAACAGACTGAAGATTTAAACATTCGCTGAATAAGCACAAGAAAAAGTCCAAGAATTACGATTCCTCCCCATAATCCCAGTTCCTCAAGGATGGCTGCGAAGATATAATCGGTATAGATGGCGGGAATGGAAGAAGGTTCGCCCATGCCCAGACCGGCCCCTGTGAGGCCTCCATTGGCAATGGCGTAAAGAGCCTGAACAATCTGATACCCAGAATCCTGAGCGGTAGCCCAGGGATCAAGCCAGGTATTTATTCTGACCCGCATATGGGGGAAGAACCGGTAAAGAAGAAATGCACCGCCAACAGAGAGAGCAATACCGAGGGCAGTGAAGCCTGTTTTTCTTGTGGAGGCGTAGAAAAGTCCGAGGAAGGTTCCGAAGAGGAGAAGCGCCATACCGAGGTCTTTCTGAAGAACGAGAACCATCTGCGCAGCCCCCCAGAGAACGAGGAGGGGTATGATATAGCGCATCAGAAGCCCGATACTGTCTCTGTTTATGGGTTTATCCAGTATTTCCCTGTTTTGTTTGAGATAGGCTGCGAGAAAAACCGTCAGGAAGATTTTTACGAATTCCACAGGTTGAAATGAGAAAACGCCAAAATCGAACCAGAGTTTTGCACCGTTAACTTCTTTTCCGAATATGGCTACAGCAGCCTGAAGACTGACGGCTCCAACAAGAAACAGGTATTTGAAGTCTTCAAGAACCCTGTAATCCTTAACGAAGCAAATCCACAGGAGAAACACCGCCTCCCCTGCGAGGATCCATATCATCTGTTTAGAAGCGAGCTGGGGCCTGAGGCGGAAAACTATAATCCATCCGAGAATGCTTAAAAAAGCAGCCAGAGGGAGAAAAAGTTCGTCTCCTTTTTCTTTTCTGAAAATCAGAAAAAAGTGGATTGCCCAGAAAGAAGCAAGTATAATAAATCCGGTAATTGTAGGATCGAATTTTCCAAATTCCAGATTGGACCTGTGGATGATGTATATTGCAAGCAGGAAAATCATAGTAATGACTGCGAGAAGCATCCGCTCGTCGGGCCTGCCTTTATGATAAACGGGGAACATGGATGTTCCCGCTGTTTTTTTGTCACTTTTCAAAATAGACCTCAAATCAGAACAAAAAGTTTAAAGCTGAAAAAAAAGCATTAAACATTAATACGGAAAATGAACATTAGATATTTCAGGTTCCGCCGGGGCTATTCCTGCAACAGGGCAGGCAATCCTCCCCATATCATTCATGATTTATAAAAGGAACCGCAAGGGGTTTCGTTGAACAAAAGTTTCCGTTAAATTGTAAGGAAGTACAATGCGAAATCTTGAAGAAGATAAATTAATTGAATATGCCATAGATGGCGTCGATCAAGCCTGGAGCGAAATATACCGCCGTTATTACGGAAGGGTTAAACGCGTTGTTGCCTGGCAGAAGTGGGGTTTCAGACCTGCTGAAGTTGAGGAGGTTACTCAGGAAGTATTCCTCGAACTCATCAAGGCGCTTCCCAATTTCCGTCAGGAGGCATCACTTGCCACTTTTCTTACAAGGCTGACCAAGAACAAGTGTATTTCCATTTTAAGGCGCAAAGGAGCACAAAAGCGGGCTAAGGAAGAGTTCGGTTTTGTGTTTGAAGAGAAAAAATCCGATGATGACGATGAGCGTTTTCTGCATGTTGAGTCCACAATGGGCAATCCTGAAGAAGAGCTGGTTTTTGACGAAGATTCACTGGAGCTGATGACTTCTCTCCAGCAGCTTTCTGCGGAATGCAGGGACATTATAAAAAAGCGTTATTATGACGATTTATCTTATAAGGAGATTTGCGACGAGCTGAATCTGCCTCTGGGAACTGTGTGTTCCCGGCTTAAACGCTGCCTTTTAAGGCTCAAGGAAATATATGTTGAAAAATTTGGTTAAAACAGGAATTTTTCATGACATTCAACGACATACTAATCAGAAGCAATTCTGTTTTCAAAAATCACAAGGCAGGGAAGGCTGATTTTGTATTTGCCTTTCAGGTCTGCAGAATTGAGGGTGATAAGGCATGAGATGCCAAAAACCGGAATATTCAGACAAGTTAATACCGTACATTGAAAAGAGTCTTCCGTCCGACGAGATGCAAGCCATATCGGACCATGTTTGCGACTGTCAGAAATGTCAGGACGAAGTTCGGAACCTTACTGAGGTTATGAACGCGCTGGGTGTCGGATCTAAAAAGATCAGACAGGCATGGGTGCATCCTGAACCGGAAGAACTACTTTCATGGCTTAACGCCAATCCTCAAATGACAACCAAAGAGAGTTCGGAGATTGCTTCACACATAGCCAGATGTTCTTTATGTCAGGAAGAGATTCAACTGCTTGCGGAAGCACCGGAAATTACAGAAGAGGAATCGACCGAATCTGTAATAATGCCGGCTTTCCTCAAACAGACCTGGCAGAATTCTTACGGCAGAAAGCAGGAGAGAAAGGCGCAGCCCTCTGGTTTTGCAGCATTTCTCGAATTTCTGCAGAACTTCCTTTTTGCATCCCGCAGATTTTCTTATGTGGCGATTATCTTTATGATGGTGATTGTAACAGGATTTCTGATGGTAAACGGTCCTTCGGATAAGCCTCATGGAGGCGGCAGGGACTTAGTGGCAGTCAACTCAATAGATAATGGCTCACCCGCTCCACCGGAAGAGTTTACACCGGTTCTCAAAGGAGACGGCAAACTCCCGGGAAGCCCATCGGAATTTCCGTTAACGGGAATGACAGGGGTAAACGGAGCAATGGCCCCCGACAGTGTTGGGACTATTTATGCGTCGGATGTGAACACCAGTAAGAGACTCGAAACAGCTTTTATGCGTGTTGATTCCGAAGCTCCGGGTGGACCTGAATGGTCCTCTCCCGATGATTCCGCCGGACATGTCGGACAACCGGCAAATCTGCAGGATCCTGAAAACATAATGGAACCTCCTATTTCCGAAGAGGATCTCAAAGTCAGGGAACAAAAAACCTGGGAGATTCAGAAAAGATATACCGGACAGATCGCCGGGATATTAAAAGAGGAAAAAGGTTCAGAAGGATTCAGAGTTCAGGTATTTGCAACTCTTTCTCCCTTCAGGGACACCAACAGCGATTATTCGATAAAAAGTCTGACTGTTTACATCGAATATCCGGGAGTTCTGAAATCAGCGGAGAAATCAAATATTGAGAACAAAATCAGATCCAGAATGGGATTCAAAGGGGATGAAATATTCATCTTTGACCCGATGTATTAGAAGATCAGGCTAGCACAGCTGATACCGACTCAGTCGCCCTTTCAACAATGGCGACTTCTTTTTTATCCATCGCATCTTCGTGCACCGGAATGATAAGCACTGAATTATGTCTGCTGACAAATTCGATTATGTCATAAATATACATAATGGTCTTTTCAAACCCGTTGATACTGATAAGATGCTCAAGACCGTCGAGAATAACAACGCTCTTTTCGCTTTTTTCGATAAACTGGGTTATGGCGTGGGATAATGCGCCGAGGTTGCTGCCGGGTATGGAGCTTTCCGAATCGTCATTTTTTGAAAGCCACACCATAGGCGTTTTTTCCAGTTTGTATAGTTTCTGAATTCTGCTGGGATGCTGCTTTGTGATAACAAGGCCGAATGTGCCGTGGGATACAAAATCCTTGAATACATCATAACTTTTGACAGGCACTTTTTCTTTGATAAGATAACTTACACCCATGTCAAGGTTATACTTTTGCTCGGTATCAGTGGGAACTTCAAGTACAGGTTCGATAACAAGCCTCTTTTTGAGGTCGTCCACTTCACTTTCAAGTTCACGGGCATGCTGCTGGAGTTTTTCGTGGGCAATGCGGAGTTTTTCCTCAAGCTCCTTGCGGTCGGTCATATCGTTGAGGGTAATAAAAACTTCGCCGATCTGCGGAAACAGTGTAACTGTGCAGGTTACATATTTTTTTCTACCGTCTTTGGGTTTCATCCAGAATTCGAAATCGAGAGGTGAATCGGGAGTGCCGAAGACCCCCTGTGCTCTGGCTCTCTGATAACTTCTTATGCGTTCTTTGTCCTCTTCTGCAACAAGTTCGCAATAATGCATATTTTCCAGTTCCTCGAGGGTGTAACCGGTCATTTCCAGCATTTTTTTATTGGGTTTAATATATTTATCAGTTTCCAGATTAAGGCTCACAAACCCTGAGTTTGCATTTTCAAATAGTTTCTGATATCTTTCTTCCGATTCCTGAAGCTGAGCTTCCACAATCTGGAGTGAGCGGGCGAGACGGATTCTTTCTATAATTCTCTTGATGGCGTCAGGAAGAAGTTTCTGATAATCCTTGTCTTTTACGATGTAGTCCATGGCACCGAGCTTCATAGCCTGAACCGCTATTTTTTCATTTCCCATTCCGGTAACCATAACAACGGGAATTTTATTACCTTCGTTCATCAGGGATTCGAGGAATTCGAGGCCGCTGACATCAGGCAGGGAATAATCGAGAAGAATCAGATCAACACCGTTTTTGTTGATTTCTCTTCTTGCCTCGGCAGCACTTTTTGCAGCATAAACCGATGAAACGCCTTCCATTTTTTCAATGAGGCGTCGTGCAATAAACAGGTGGTCGTCGTTGTCTTCGACAACAAGTATAGAGTATTTCTCGTCGCTCATCACAGTCACTCTGAAGATATTTTATATTTGATTTTCAAAAAGGTGTTATATTTACTTGTGGATAAATATTAGAAAAATTTAATAACAGGAGAATTAATATGAATATTTTTCAGATAGATCGTCTCAGAGTTATTACTGACGGGGTATTAAACGGAGCAATGAACATGGCTTATGACGAAGCTCTTATGTCCGGTCTTTCTGAAGGAAACGGCGCTCCCACCCTCAGATTTTACAGTTGGGAAAAACCGACTCTCTCGCTGGGATATTTTCAGGAAGTTGCCGATGTTCTTCCCGATAAAGTAAATGAACTTGGTGCGGAGCTGGTGAGAAGACCCACCGGCGGCAGAGCCGTCCTTCACTGGCAGGAAGTTACATTCTGCGTGGTTCTCAATGCAAACCAGCGCGGTTTGTGGGAAATATTCCGCTCAATCCACGAATGCATCGGTTCCGGTTTGAATATTTCAGGAATACCCGCCAAAGTTTTGCCCATAACTTCTGAAGATTATGTGGAAACAGACGGGGGTAAAAGACATAATCCCGCCTGTTTCGCCTCTCCGTCCAGATACGAACTGACGCTCAACGGCAAGAAAATTGCAGGTTCCGCCCAGAAAAAATACGGGGATTTTATGCTTATCCACGGTTCAATTCCGATTCAACCCAATTTTGACAAACTCTTTGAAATGCTTGCATTTGAAACCGAAGACCAGAGGAAGGATTCACTTGAAAAGGCTCTTTCCAAAATGACAAGCCTGAAGGACGAGATGAAAACGGATTATGATGAAGCAGAACTGACAAAAGCTTTAATAAGAGGGTTTGAAGAACAATGGGGATGCACTGTCTATAGCGGAAATTACAGTGAGGAAGAAGAGAAAAAAGCAAAACTCCTTTATGAAGAAAAGTATTCAAAAACCGACTGGATATACAGAAAACCTTAGGTTTGTCGATTGATAATTTTTATATCATGCAGGGAATTCCCGAACATGATTGAATAGGATCACAGTATATCAAATAAATTGGGGGTGTGTTAATGAACTGGGCCGCGTTAGGTTTAGGGTTAATCGCGTTTCTGATTGTCCTGCGCATCATCTGGTGGGCGCTCGGCATTCAGGTGATTCCCAATAACAGAATCGGTATAGTTGAAAAGTGGAACTCTCCCAAGGGTTCACTCAAAGATCGGATCATAGCCCTCCATGGCGAAGCAGGTTATCAACCGGAAGTTCTTCGCGGAGGCATACACTTTCTTTCACCCATTTACTACAGAGTGCATCAAATGCCCCTTGTAACTATTCCCCAGGGCCAGATGGGATATATTTTCGCCCGTGACGGCGAACCTCTTCCTCCCACCCAGACCCTCGGTAGAGTGATAATCGAAGGAAGAACCTTCCAGGATGCCAGAGCATTCCTCGAAGGAGGCGGCCAGAGAGGTCCTCAGAGAGAGATTCTCCGTGAAGGTACCTACGCCATCAACCTTGCACTTTTTGTGGTTATGCTTGAAGACGGCATCCACTATCTGCCTGTAAACAAAGGCGACGAGCAGATGTTCGGAAGAATGGCAAACGTCATCCACGAGCGTGCCGGTTTTAAACCCCTTGTGGTAAAAGACAAAGACGATAAAACCGGAGTCGTAACCGTTCATGACGGTCCCTCACTGCCTGAAGGCGAAATCATCGCCCCCACAGTGGGAGATAAGCCCAACAATCCCAACTACCACAACAACTTCCAGGATCCTGAAAAGTTCCTGAAAGCCGGCGGTTACAGAGGCCGTCAGTATCAGGTTCTTGCAGAAGGCACCTACTTCATCAACAGGCTGTTCGCAACAGTGGAACTGATAAATAAAGTGATCATCGATGTAGGTTATGTAGGCGTTGTAGTATCCTACTTCGGAGAAAAAGGCGCTGACATTTCCGGTGATGATTACAAGCACGGCGAACTTGTGGGCAGAGGCTACAAAGGCGTATGGGATACCCCCCTTATGCCGGGCAAATATGCATTCAACAACTATGCAGGCCACATAGTCCCCGTTCCGACCACCAACATCATCCTCAAATGGATGAAAGAGGAAACCGGAGTTCACCGTTTCGACGAAAACCTTTCTGAAGTGGCAATTATCACCAAGGACGCATTCGAACCTTCACTGCCGCTTTCAGTAGTGGTTCATATCGACTACCGTAAAGCACCTCTGGTAATTCAGAGATTCGGAGATATCAAACTTCTGGTGGATCAGACCCTTGACCCCATGGTAGGTGCATACTTCAAAAATATCGCACAAACCAAAACCCTCATCGAACTGGTTCAGGAAAGAAGCTCCATTCAGGATGCAGCTTCACTGGATATGAAGGTCAAGTTTGCCCACTATAACCTTGAGCTGGAAGAAGTTCTTATCGGAACTCCCTCCTACTCGGAAAAGCATCCCGACATTGAAAAGATTCTCACTCAGCTGCGTGACAGACAGATCGCTATGGAACAGGTTGAAACCTTCTCCCGTCAGCAGATAGCTGCCACCAAGGAAAGAGAACTCAGAGAATCACAGGCTAAAGCCAACCAGCAGACTTCACTGACTGAATCGGAAATCAAGATTGCGGTGGCATCTAACGAAGGTAAAGCTGAATACCAGCGTTCACTTCAGGATGCATCCAAAATCAAAGCTATCGCAGAGGCGGAAGCTGAAAGAGAAGCCCGTATCGGTATTGCAAAAGCAATTGCAGTTGAAGAGCAGGTTAAGGCGTATGGAGGACCGCAGTTCCAGGTTCTGCAGGTGGTCATGGACAGATTTGCCGATGCCATCGAAAAATCAGGAGTGGAAGTTGTGCCCCGTATGGTAATCTCAGGCGGCGGCGGAGAAGGCAAACAGGGCGGATACTCGGTATTCGAAGCCCTTATGGCAATGCTCCTGTCGGAAAAAGCCGGTCTGATGAAGAATATAGGCGAATCAAGGACACCATCAACAATGGATCCGGAAATCGCCCGTATGAAACAACAGATAATGGGAAGCCTGGGCAAAAAAGCCAACTAAAACAAACTCAAAGATATTAAGGGGTCGCAAGACCCCTTTTTGGTTTGGGAAAGGGCAGATATTGAAGAAAGCATTTCAAGAAAAGCTCAGAGGCGTTTCACTTCTGGCGGTTGCCGGGGGGTTGTTTTTTGTTGCTTTGGGGCTTCGTTATAAGTTTGGGAATGTGTTTTATTCTCCTGAATCGGGTAGGTTTTCTTCGGATATTCTTGCAAAGGATTTTATCCACCCCATTATTCCCATTTCAGGGGCTTTTTTTAAGCTTATTCCTGAGTTTGGGGCGGGGTATCTTGTTCCTGTGTTTTTGCTTCTCATGCCATCGATTTTTCTTTTTTGCTCCGGTATAAATCTTATTTTTCCGGAGGTATGGGAGAAAATCAGGGAAAGATGGAGGGGCAAGCCTGCTTTATTTGCCGGCGGCGCTGTTATTACGGGGTTTATTCTGATTATGCTGGTTCAGCATTTTATTCTTTTTAACTACACTTATGTTTGTGATGAGTTTTCATATTCGTTTCAGGCGGATATGCTGAAAAACGGGCAGTTGTATGTTCAATCGCCTCCTATGAATAATTTCTTCAAATTTGCAAATACGGTATGTCTTGATAAGTGGTACAGCAGATATACAATAGGATTTCCTCTTTTGCTGATGTCAGGTAAAGTTATGGGAATTCCATCTCTGGTTAATCCTCTTCTTTCCTGCGGGACCATAATTCTTCTGTTTTTAGCGGGGAAGGAACTTGGAGGGGAAAAAGCAGGGATAACCGCAGCTTTTATGGCAGCTTTTTCACCGACATTCCTGATTCTGGGAGCTACATATTTTGCCCATTCTTCCGAAGTATTTTTTTCGCTGCTTTTTTGTTATTGTGTTTTCTGGATTATGCAGAAAGCAGATTCTCCCGCTCTTCTGCCTGCTTCTATAGCTGCCTTTTCCGCTGCAATTGTTCTGCTTATCAGGCCCGGTTCAGGTGCGGCGGTGTTTGCAGGGGGTATAATCCCTCTATGTTACAGATGTATTTTTGCCAGGGAAAAAAGGCTGATTTTACCATCGGTAATCATCACGCTGGGAGCTTTGGCAGGAGCCGGAGTTCTTCTTGGGGTTAATCAGGCGCAGACGGGAAATATGCTGACTTTTGCTTTTGGGAAATACAGGGAGACTGAAACTGTGGGGTTTATAAACGGGCATACACCTCTGAAGGGGTTATGGAATTTTATCTGTCTGTCCATGAAAGGCAGTTTCTGGGTTTTTCCGATTATTCTCACAGGAGCAGTTGCGACTATAATCAGGAGAAAGAATCTATTCGGGGTTTTTACTTTTCCCGCTGTTTTATTTGCTGCCCTCTATTTTATGTATCCATCGACAGGACAGGTGGAGTTTGGCGCAAGGTTTTATCTGGCAGCGGTGATACTGCTTATTCCTCTGGCAGCATCAGGTGTATATCTGATTTTTGACTTTCTGAGGGATAGATTTAAGATTCAGTATGCGGGGCAGGTTGGCATGTGGGTGGCTGCTGCGGGGATTTTCACCATTGTTTCTGTCATACCTTCACTTATGACGGTTACAAGGGCTGAATACGGCAACAACAAAGGGCTTCGCTCATTTTTACTCGACCCGAAACCGGGGAGTCCGGAAAAATTCATTACATTTATCAGAACAGCGCCAAACAACCACTCTTTTGTTTATACTATTAACACACCATATCCGGAAAAACAGAAAAATATCTGCGTTCTGTATCTTTCACCTGTGGAAAATATTGAGTTTATGAAACAATATCCGGATAGAACACCTCTGGTTATGAACTTCAGCCAGACGGCAGGTTTCGGTTTTGAGCCTTACAACCGGGATATTCAGCCTTCTGCTTCCGATTATATAGCTGCCGGGATAAACTACAGAATCAGTGTTTTTGACAATGAAAAAGCGGAAAATCTGCTTTTTCTGGCTTTAAGCCTGGAGCCTGAGAACGCTCAGGCAAGGTTTCAGCTCGGCACTCTGCTTTTTGAAAAGAGAGAATATGAAAAAGCTTTGCAGATGTTTATGAAAATAAAGAATACGGAGCCTGATTCCCTTTATTATGCAGGCAAGTGTTACAGCGGCCTTGGGGATATAAAGCAGGCGGCACGGTGTATGAAGGAATATCTGGAGAAATACCCAAACAGGGAAAAATCACCGGCTGCGCAAGATCGGTTAAAATATTATTCTGAAAGGGAATAGAGGATTTTAACGGGAATGGAAGAAAATCGGATAACTTTTTAAGAATAGTATGTGCGGGAGAAAATTTTTTCATCTTCCGTAAACCGGTTATCCCATGATTATTAGACGGCTTTTTTAATGAATACAGAGAAACAGGAAAACGATAAGAATCCCGGAGAAAAAGAGAATATAGAGACAGGTTTGAAAACCGAGCTTCGCTATTTACTGGTAATAGTATTGTTCGGCTGCCTCATCAACATGGCCATGCTTGGTTCAATGACGCTCTGGGACACCGATGAAGCTTTATACGCCCAGATAGCCCGTGAAATGACGGTATCAGGCGACTATATAACGACCCAGTGGAACGGAGGCACATGGTTCTGCCATCCTCCGCTTTATTTCTGGCTGGAAAGCTTAACAGCAAAATTTTTTGGCTGGAATGAATTTTCAGCCCGTTTTCCTTCTGCATTATTCGGAGTTCTGCTGATGGTTCTCGTCTATTACTTCGGCAAGCTGATGGTGAACGGCAGAACAGGCTTCTATGCAGCTCTTGTTACAGGGGCTACGATTCAGCTATGGGTTCAATCCCGGATGGCTCTTCTTGATATGCCTTTCCTGTTTTTCCTTATTGCTGCGGTATATTTGTTCTACTACGGGTTTATGAAGGAAGATAAACGGTATTATATCGGTTTCTGGCTCTGCGCCGGGCTTTCGGTGGTGGCAAAGGGTCCTGTGGGTTTTGTTCTTCCTGCCCTTTATGCGTTTTTCCTCATTATGATTCACCGCAGATGGAATGAAATTCCCAAACTGATATTCTCGTGGGGAGTTCCGTTATTTCTGATTACCGGTGTGAGCTGGTACTGGGCAATGTCGGATATCTACGGCAGACCCTTTATGGAGCAGGTATTCGGATATTTCTTCTTCAAGAGAATTTATGCTCCGGTGATGAATCAGGACGGACCCTGGTATTATTACATCCCGTTTTTCCTTGCAGGCTTCCTTCCCTGGACAGCTTTTATACCCCTCACATTTTATTTTCTGGCTAAGAAATTTTCCGATCCGAGATCAAAGTTTCTGCTTTGCTGGATCGTTTTCACTTTTCTGCTTTTCACATTTGCAGGCACAAAAAGACCAAATTATATTCTTTTCATATACCCCGCCCTGTCGATTGCCCTGGGCTGGGCGCTGGATTCAATAGTATCCAATGGAAAATTCCATAAAGCATCAACCTATTCGTTTGTGGGATTTTCCGTAAGCGTGATTCTGGTAATCGCAGCTTTCATCGTAGCAGCAATGAAGCTCTACCCTGCTTATTTCAATCAGTATGCGGGCAACCTGACGCTTCTGGCGGTTCCCCTGTTGATTGGCGGAATTTTCACACTGATATTAACATTCAAATCTAAAAAAATCGCATTTTACGGAATAGTGGCAATGAGCGCCATATCCTACCTTGTTCTGCTCTCTTATGTTCCTCTGGTGGAAAGTCTTAAACCCGAGCCTGAAATGTCAAGAACAATAAAAGAGAGAATGAAACCCGGAGACATTCTCGCTCTCAGGGGGAATTACGGCAGGCAGTTCTCGGTTATTTACTACACCGGGCAGAAAGCTCTGATGTATCATTCTGAAGATGATATGGTAAAAGGCATTAACGCCCGTCCCGGCATGTACATCGTTATGCATAAGGACGAGTTTAAGAGGGTAACATCAAGAGTTACCAGACCATTCACCGTTCTGCAGGAGAAAAACGGCATAGTTCTTTTTTATACCGGCGAAGCTATAGGACAGAACATAAGATAAGAAGGGTTTTCCGATAAAAAAAAGAAATTGTAGCAGGGGTGGATTATCATGTTGATTTCATTTATAATTAAAAGTTGAAACGAAATTTTTTTAATTTTCGTAAATATCAGTGATACAAATTTATATACAGGGAAGTCGAATTATGGAAACCAAAGGCGAAATGCGAGAAAAACTTATTCTTGTTGACGGCAATGGACTTGCATACCGGGCGTTTTACGCGCTGCCACCACTTAAAACATCGCGGGGCGAACCGATGAATGCTGTCTATGGCTTCACAAACATGCTATACCAGATAATAGAAGATGAAAAGCCTGATTATATGGGTGTAGCTTTTGATAAGTCAAGGCCGACTGCCCGTCTTGATCAGTTTGCAGAATATAAAGCCCACAGGCAGAGAATGCCTGAGGAGCTGGAAATCCAGTTTGCTTTTATCGAAGAAGTAGTATCTGCTCTGAAAATCCCCATTTTCTGGACCGAAGGCTACGAAGCTGACGATTGTATCGCCACACTTGCCACTGCGGCCAGAGAAAAGGGAGTTTTTACAAGAATTTACAGCGGCGATCTGGATATGCTCCAGCTGGTCACTCCTGAGACCCAGGTTGTTACCACACGCAGAGGTATAAGCGACCTGGTGGTATATGACGAAGAACAGGTGAGAAAACGCTTTAGCATCAATCCCCCGCAGCTGGTGGATTACAAAGCCCTTGCAGGGGACTCTTCGGACCATATTCCCGGTATCCCGGGTATAGGTGAAGCAAGCGCATCAAAACTTCTCAACCAGTTTGAAAGTCTGGAAGCAATGTTCGGAAATCCGGACGGCATACCTTCGCGCTGGAGAAAACAGATTCTTGAAAATCAGGAGCAGGCTTATCTTTCGAAAAGGCTTGCATCCCTCGAAAAGCATCTTCCCCTTGAATACACATGGGAAGACCTTCGGGTTAAAGAACCTGAAAGAGAAGACCTCAAGCAGCTTTTCCTTCGTCTTGAGTTTAAAACCATGCTCAAAAGACTCGGTTTTAAGGAAGAAGAGATGGAAGAGATTCAGGACATAATCGTAGAGATAGTTGGAAAAGACGAAGATCTCGATTATATGCTGGGCAAACTGGGAGGCTCAAGCGGTTCCTTCTCCATTATGTGGATGGCGGAAAACAACGAACTTATCAGCATTGCTATCGGAGAAGGCAGAACCAACGGGTATTATTTCCCGTTTGTAATGCCTGAAGGCGTAAGCATTTCATCCACATTCGGAATTTCCACTTTTTCAAGGGACAGAGTTCTTCACGAACTGAAGCCTCATTTGGAAAATCCGTCTGTAACCAAGTATATCTATGATCTGAAGGGCAGCATACCCTATCTGAAAAGAGGCGAATACTTCACCGGTAGAAATTTTGCCGATATGATGATTGCCGGTTATCTTCTGGAGCCTGACAACGCTCCGAGAAGTCTTGAGGCTGTGCTGAACCGCTATGCGGACTTCAAGGCAAAATCCCTTGATGAAATAGTAAACCCCAAGAAAACCCGGAAGAAGATCAGTATTGTGGAAGTTCCGCTTCAGGATCTTTCACTCTTTACAGCAGGCAGAGCTGTCCGCATAAACAGGCTCGGACCCGAAATGCAGAAGCGCCTCAAAAAAGAAGAGATGCTGGATTATTTCAAGGAAATTGAAATGCCTCTGACATCAGTTATTGCTGCTATGGAAACAAGGGGCATTAAAATAGACACGGCAGCCCTCGAAGATGAAACCAACGGGCTGGTTGGCAGAATGCAGGAAGCAGCCAATGAGATTTACGCTCTGGCAGGCAGAGAGTTTAATATAAACTCAACCAAACAGCTTGGCACAGTTCTTTTCGAAGAGCTTAAAATTAAGGGCGGCGAATCAACGGAATCAGGATTTAAAACTTCTGCGGAAGTTCTTGAGAAGCTGGTTGATGAGCATCCCATCATCGAAAAAATTCTTAAATACAGGGATATGGCGAGAATAAAATCGAATCTTCTTGATTCGATTAAAAACCAGATAGTTCCCACAACAGGGAGACTTCATCTGTCGTTTGCCCAGAATCTGAGCATTGCAGGCAGAATTATCTCCACAATGCCAAACCTCCAGCAGATCCCTGAATCCACAAAGCGGATTTTTGTACCCACCGATCAGGAAAAAGCATTTATCGGATTCGATTTTACCCAACTGGAAATGCGAATCCTCGCCCACCTGTCAGGTGATTCAAAAATGAAGCAGGTATTTGAAGCCAACGGAGATATCCACAGGCATGCAGCTTCGGTAATCTTCGGAGTAACTGAGGATGAAGTTACCGAGCAGATGAGAAAAACCGCCAAGGAGATTAATTTCTCACTTATCAACGGTTCTTCAGCCCATGCCATTTCAAGGGAACTGGGAATCGATAAAGCCAGTGTGAAAGATTATCTGGCAAAACACGCCGAATATTTCAGCGAAGCAGTTACTTATCTTGAAAAGCTGGTTGAAACCGCAAGAGAAACCGGATATGTCAAAACCATTCTCGGCAGGAAGAGAAGTCTGGCAAACATCGACAGCAGAAACAAGAATATGAGAAGTTCTGCTGAAAAAGGCGCCATAAGCTTTGCCGTAACCGGAAGCGCAGCGGATATAATCAAAAAGACCCTTGTGGATGTGTTTGAAGGCGTAGCCAGAACCCACAGGGATATGCATCTGATGCTTCAGGTGCGTGAGGAGCTGCTCATCGAAACCCGTAAACGCAGAGTGGAAAAATACTCCAACGATCTCAGAAACCTGATGGAGCATGTGGTTCAGCTATCTGTTCCGATAGCCATCAAAGTTTCTGAAGGAATTAACTGGAAAGAAATGAACAGTAAAATACCGGCGACGGTTTAAAATTGGAATATCAGGCGCACTGTTAAGAGCGGCGCGCCTATAGTTTAACAGGACAACAATAAGAATCGGGGTGATTACCGGAAAGCACAACTACTGCAACTGCGACCATTTTGAAAGGAGAATTGTATGGACGGACAGGACAACGTGAAAAATGCCATGGAAAACGATCCGGAATTCAACATGGCTTCTCACGAAGACTACGAGAAGAGTTTTAAACGCATCCGCGTAGGTGAGTATCTGATTGGTAAAGTCGTTAAACTCGCCAACGAAGGAGTATATGTGGACATCGGCTACAAGCAGGAAGGCTTTGTTCCGGTGAACCAGCTTACCCACAAGAAAATCGAGCACCCCAGTGAAGTTATTCAGATTGGTGAGGATGTTCCCGTCGTTGTAATCAAAACAAACGATATGGAAGGCGAACTTATCCTTTCCAAAAAAAGAGCCGAGCTGGAAACAGCATGGCGCAATGTCACCAAAGCTTTCAACGACGGCACAACCGTTACCGGCACCGTAGTTGAACATGTAAAAGGCGGACTTCTTGTTGATCTGGGACTGCGCGGATTCGTTCCCGCATCGCAGGTCGATACAAGACCCGTTAAAGATCTGTCGGACTTCGTAGGCGAAGCCCTCAGACTTAAAGTAATCGAACTTGACCGCAACCGCAGAAAAGTGGTCCTTTCCCGTAAAAAAGTCCTCGAAGAGGAAAAGGTTCTGATGAAAGATCAGACCCTCGACAATCTCTATGAAGGACAGATCGTTCAGGGCAGCATCGCCAGAATCACCAACTTCGGCGCATTTGTCAATCTGGGCGGAGTGGACGGACTGGTTCACATTTCAGAACTTTCATGGAAGAGAATTAAAAATCCTTCGGAAGTCGTAAAGGTTGGCATGGAAGTCGATGTAATGGTATTGAAGGTTGACAAGAAAAAGGAAAGAATTTCCCTTTCCCTCAGACAGGCTCTTCCCGATCCCTGGAGCGTAGCTGCAGAGGAGTTTTCACAGGGACAGCTCGTTAAGGGCATAATCACCAAAATAGCCAAAAAATACATCTTTGTAGAACTTATGGACGGAGTGGAAGGCGTAATTCCTATTCAGGAAATGAGCGACAAAAAAGCTCCGAAGCCCGCAGCCAATCTGAAAGAAGAGCAGGAGATTGAAGTTAAAATAGCTGAAATCGATGCAGATTCCCGCAGAATTCTTCTCTCAATGCGCACAGTTGAACAGGAAGCTGACAAGAATGACAAAGCTGCCTATTCAGCACCCGTAGCCACTCAGGGAGCCACAATCGGCGATATACTCAAAGCTAAAATGAAGGAAATCGGTACGGAAAAAAAAGCCCATAGCCCCCTTGAACAGGTGATTCCGGAAACTAAGCAGGAAGTTAAAAGAACCGTAATCAAAGAAGAAATCAAAGTTCAAGCGGGGCAGATCTCTACCAAACCAAAAGCGGAAGAAAAACCCGCAGAGATCGCTAAACCCGTAACCATCGAATCGAAACCTCAGGTAAAACAGGAAGAAGCGCCCAAAGCTGCTCCTCAGCAGAAACCTGCTGAAGCTCCGGCTCCTGAAGCTGTGGCTCAGAGAAAGCCCCCGGCAGCAATTCCCGGAATCAAACCCGTCAGCCTGGGACAACAGATTCAGAAAACAACTCCCCCGGCGGCTAAACCGGCCCCCAAAGAGGAGTTTTCAACCAAAACAACAGCAGCACTGGTGGGAGAATCAAAGGAAGTCTGGAAAGACAGCATAAACCCCAAAGATACTCCACCGGCTAAAAAATAGACGGAAATACCTTTATATAAAAAGAGAGCCTGCAAAGGCTCTCTTTTTGCGTACGGTATATCAAATCGGAAATTTTCCCACCACCTGAGAATGAAAATTGCGGAATCGTAGTGCCCATAATTTTCTCCAAAATAGCGCATACAGGCATGAATGCTGAGTTTTTCGGTTTCTAACGGTAAAGATGAGTATATTATCCTGATTTCCAACCAAATATTCCTGTTTTTCAAGGAAGGAGGTTCGGATGAAACCCCGCTATTTGAAAAAAGTGTGGCTTCATCTGAGGGTCCCAAATCCCGACGGTCCCTTGTCGGTCCCCCAATTCAAAAGTTTTGGGAAGGGGGACAGGCGGGATGCCTGCGATCCGGCAGTTGTTGGCGGGGGTTGTGGTTAAGGGGGAGGCTGGCGGTTGGCAGGAGCGTGTTAAAGAGATTGTGTAAAAACCTTTTTCGAAGGGTATTTTTCAGGTTAAAAATCAAATTTAGCAAAAATCAATGGTTTTGGTTTAGGGGTAAATTCTATGCAAGGGAAACCATTGAAATGGTTTAAAGCCCGTGGTTATGGGGTTCTGCTTTCCACCGGGTTAAAACCCGGTGTTGGTTCCAGGGGTTTCAGGTTTAATGAAAGATAGTCAAATACAATGTTAAAATGGGTTTAGATTTGTTGTAAGAATTGTTTTTACACAATCTCTAAAAGCCGGTGCATTGGCAATGCCCCTACGATTGGCATAATGTTTCATTGCTTGAGTTTACGGGATGAAGCAGGAGAATCTGATAGGAGGGCAGATGGTTCTTATCTGCCCTCTGGCAGGGAATTGTAATTAATCTCATTACAGGAATCCTACCCTGCAGTGTAGCCTCCGTCAACTATGAGGGAGTGGCCTGTCATGAATCCTGCTGCGTCTGAGAGCATGTAGATTACCGAATCAGCTATTTCTCCGGGTTTTGCAAGTCTGCCCATGGGGTGGATTGATTTTGCCCATTCTATGGCGTCATTATTGCCTCCGAAGCTGCGTTCGAATGTGCCTGTGTCTTCCACTGCGCCGGGAAGAATGGCGTTGACCCTGATATTCTGTTTTGCAAATTCGAGGGCTACGGATTTTGTAAGCCCGACGACGGCATGTTTACTGGCTGAATAGAGAGGGATTGTGGCAAAGGAGATCACACCGCTGTATGATGAAGTGTTGACAATTGCTCCGCCGCCGGATTTGAGCATAGCGGGAATCTCGTGTTTGAGGCAGAGCCAGACTCCCTTGACATTGGCATCCATTACGGAATGATATAGTTCCTCAGTGGTTTCGCCCAGAGGCATAGGGGTCTGTTCCACGCCTGCATTGTTGAAGGCAAAATCCAGTCTGCCGAAAGCTTCAAGGGTTTTTTCCACAAGATTTTTCACCTGTTCTTCATTACTTACATCGGTTTTTACGAACAAAGCTTTACCTCCGGCAGCTTCAATACTATTGACTGTCAGAGCGCCTTTTTCGCTGCTTCTGCCTGCGACAACCACCGAAGCACCGAGGGAAGCAAGTTTTTCAGCAGTAACCCTTCCGATACCGGATGTTCCGCCGGTTACCAGTGCTACTTTATTTTCAAATGAATGCATTTTTATCTCCCTGAATTAATGAAATTTGAAGTCTTATTAACTGTAATACCGCATACAATAAAAAAGGGTGATTCTGATGAACCACCCTTGTGTGAGCTATTATTATTAGTAAGGCAGTGAGAGGACTTTTTTGAACTCTTCGATACGGACTGATTTTGCGATAGCTTCGTCCTTGGTGATAAGGTTCTTTTTGAGCATAGCGCGAAGTGCCTGTTCCTGAGTAACCATTCCGTATTCTCTGCCGTGGCTGCTCATAAACGGATGGATCTGAATGAGTTTGTCTTCTCTGAGGCAGTTGCGGATTGCCGGTGCGCCTGTAAGGATTTCGAAGGCGGGAATAAGTCCGCCGCCGGCTGCTTTGCTGAGAAGGGTCTGTGAGATAATGGCATTCAGACCGACCGAGAGCAGATTGAGAGCCTGTTTTCTCTGGTGGGGCGGGAAAATATCGAGAATCTTGTCGATCATAACCTGAACACTGGGAGCCTGTCCGGTAACGATGACGAGGTTTCCGCCTGCTGCCAGATTGAGGGCGTGTGCTACGACATCCGGTTCCTCGAATTCGGTAACGACCAGAATGTCACAAGCCTGGTGGCGGAGTGAATTGAAGGCGTTTTCGAATGTCTGGAAGTCGGTTCCTTTTTCACGCTGGCAGATAATGCCTTTTTTGTTTTTATGCAGGAAGTCGATGGGGTTTTCGAAGCTGACGACCTGCATATTTCTTGTTTCAAGGATATAGTTGATGATAGCTGCCAGAGTATTTGATTTTCCGGATGCTCTCGGGCCGCAGAGCACGATAAGCCCTGATTTTGCCTGAGCAGCCAGATTTTTGATGGATTCGGGCAGTCCAAGTTCTTCCATAGTGGGAGGGCTTGGAGGATGAGTGGCTATAACCATGGCTATGGAGCCTCTCTGCCGGAATACATTTATACGATATCTGGAAAGTCCCGGAATTGAATATGAGAAGTCAACTTCCAGTCTTTCCTCGAAAATTCTTTTCTGTTTGTCGGTAAGAAGGGCGTTGGCTAATTTCGCCGTATCAGCGGGGCTGAGAATATGTGAATCCAGGGGGGCGATGGATGCTCCCTGCCTCATCATAATAGGGCTGCCCGGAACGAAGTGAAAATGCGAACTTCTTCTTTCCACCATCAGGGTGAATAATTCATTAATGGTTTTCAACTATTCGACCTCCTTGAGTTTTTCTGTAAAAATTACATTTTGCGGATTAGTCTGTTGAACTCATCCGGGCTTGAAGCTTTGGACAGAGCGTCTTCGTATGTGATAAGTCCCTGCAGATAGAGGTTTCTCAATGACATATCAAGAGAGACCATGCCCATCTGTCCGCCTGCCTGAATAGCATTGGGAATCTGGTGGGTTTTGCCTTCACGGATGATGTTTCTGATAGCTGGTGTAACAGGCATAATTTCCATTGCCATAACTCGTCCGCTGCCTTTTGCCTTGGGGATAAGTGTTTGGCAGAGGATGCCTTCGAGAGTAACTGAAAGCTGCATGCGAATCTGCTGCTGCTGGTGAGGCGGGAAAATGTCAATAACACGGTCAACAGTAGCCGGAGCGCTGTTGGTGTGCAGGGTTGCCAGTACGAAGTGGCCTGTTTCTGCAGCGGTGATAGCGATGGATGTTGTTTCCAGGTCTCGCATTTCGCCGATGAGTATGACATCCGGGTCCTGCCTGAGAACATGGCGCAGAGCCATACTGAAGGTATGGGTGTCCTGCCCTACTTCCCTCTGGCTGACTACGCTGTTTTTGTCCTTGTGCAAAAATTCGATAGGGTCTTCCACCGTGACAATGTGGCAGCGGCGGTTTTCGTTAATATGGTTGATCATTGCGGCAAGGGTTGTTGATTTACCGGATCCGGTAGGACCGGTAACAAGCACGAGGCCTCTGGGCTTCATTGCAAGATCCTTTGATATGGGAGGCAATTTCAGTTCATCAACAGTAAAAGGTCTTGAAGGGATAACGCGGATAGCAGAACCCCAGGTTCCTCTCTGAAGATATACATTAACCCTGAATCGTGATAAGCCCGGAATACTGTATGCAAGGTCGAGTTCCTTGTCCGCTACAAATTTTGCTTTCTGTTCGTCGGAGAGTATAGATTCAATCATACGACGGACTGTATCCGGCGTCATTATTTCATAACTAGCGGGAGTGAGTTCACCATCCACCCTGATCATAGGCGCAGAACCGGTTTTAAGATGAAGGTCGGAAGCGCCTCTTTCCACCATCAAATGCAACAAGTCTTCGATAGTAACTTCTCGTTCCATCAATTCTTCCATTGAGTCCATTAGTCTTTCCTCCAATTGGCCTTGCCGATTTTCTCCCTCTGTGATAGTTTGTCTTTCAGGATAATTTTCCTTCCGACACAACAATATTTGCATGTTAGAATTAATATCCTGTTGTCATACCTTCCCAGCGGGAATGTGGTTTATATCCGGGAACCACGGTTTTAGCCGAATAGCGGGGTTCATCCATTATGATGTATCTCATACAGTCCATCAGATGGTCCTGTCTTTTCACCGGTTTTTCAGGGAGATCCCGTTTTTCCTCACCGCCGGGTTCCAGTTCTTCCCATCTGTAATTTGAAATTTCGTTGATTGTATTTACAAGGCATGAAAAGAAAAATGCTCCGGGTTTTCCCGAAACGGGATCGATGCTGAGATATCTGCCCACTCTGTCTATTCCCACTTCGAGGTCATTTTTTGCCGGCGAGCAGACAATACCTTTTGCGGCGTATTCATCCCTTGCTGAAGCTCCGTTTACGATGCTTCTGTTTGATGCGGAAGGATCAATGAGACGCCTTGAAATGTATATTCCCATTTCTTTTGCTTTTATTGCCCTGCAGTGGTCTGCTATGAGTTTTTCCGGCACATAATATTCATCATAAAAAAAGAGACTGTTTTCGTTATCCACTGCAGCCCAGAGAACGGCAGTGGGATTCCGCAGACCCGGATCAACAGACATGTATCTTGTCCAGTGGGAAGGAATGGCGAAAGGTTCAACTACATGCACATCACGCCTGAACAACGGATAAACGAGCTGGCCTGAACGGGCGAACCAGTCGATTTCGTATTCCTTCCTCCAGGAAGCTTCAGGCATGCCCCGGCGGGCGTTTTCATACCAGACAAGCCCTTGGGGAGTTGACGGATCCCTTCCCGGCTCGGCGGTGTAGTGAAGCTGAGCCACATAGAATCCGTTCCGGCAGCGCCGTTCGGCAAGGCCTTTAACAGGCTGATTGTCTGTATTCATTTATTACTCCGGTTAAGTAAGTCGGTCGTTAACAAGCATTTCGAAAAAGCCCGGATTGGCGGAGGACACCATAGTGATTCTGCCCCCGCCGTCTATGGAAGGTTTAGCTGCGGTAAAAGCTTCGCCAGCTTCAAACATAAAAGCTGCTTCATCCATAAAAATACCGCTTGCGGTGTGCATTCTGATTTGGTTTCCGCCCTGGGGGATTCCCCTGATTATTGAATTTATACGGGGGAAAGCCAGTTCGCAATAAACCTGTTTTGCCGGTTCCCTCAGAAAATAAGGCTGGTTATTGTAGATAAATTTTGCCCTGTCCACAAGAGAATCGGCATCCTTTTCCTTTTTTGACTGAAAAAAGATGAATCTGCCGGGGTTGAACTGTGCATCGTGGAGATAAAGGGCGGTAATGAGCCATGAAACCATCATCTGTCTTGATTTGGGAATGAGGAGAAGTTTTTCCCTCTGCCAGATTGTTGTGAGTCTGCGGAGGTATTCCCGTTTGGGAAATCTTCTGACAGGTTCTTCTGAATCGTGGGCATCGAGGGTCCAGACCCAGTTTTCAAGCCAGTGGACAGGGTCCCGCCGGCATCTTTCTCTTTCTATGGAGGCAAGTTCAGGATCTGTCAGGAGCAAATCGTAACATTTCAGTTCTTGCTCTGTATTCCGCCTCCAGTTCGTCATCTGTGAAGTTTTCGTATTTTTTTCCTGTAAAGTCATAGCTCTTAGCCTCCTTTTTCTCAACTGGGATTATTCCGAGAAGCTGAAGGGCGAGTTCGAGGTATCTGAAGCGGGCTGAATAGTCTGGTTCATCCTTTTTGCTGGCGGTAAGCCCGTCTTTGATGACGGAGCAGATAAGTGAGGAGTTTATTCCTGCCTGAGACATAATTTTTGTGAAGGGCATACTGTTAGTTATATTTTCATCAGGAGCTGCAGGTTCAGGGGAGGAAGCAGCCTCCGGCAGTTTCTCCCGGCTTTTTTCTTTCGCCGGGCTGCTTTTTCCTGATTGTCTGAGAGCTGTGCTTGCCATTGCTTCCGCCTCCTTTCGTCTTTTCCGTTGTAATAAGCTTCTGAAGGGCAAGATCAAGGCAGAGCTGGTAGAGAGATTCATCCATATTCAGGGTGAGGGAGAACTCAACCCGGCGGCTGCCTTTTTCGGAGCAGGACACATATCTGCCTGAAGCAGCTCCGTTGCCGATGGACAGAAGCATATTTAGAAAACAGAGCTGTCCGCTGATTTTTTCGTTATCGGTGTTGCAGATCATTGAAAAGCCTCCTGTTCGTGAGAGGGATTGATTTCCCCGGCTCCCCTTATTCCCTTATCCAGTGCGCCGAGAACCCGGAGAACGCTTTTTGAAGGCAATGAAGTCCAGTAGGCATCAACTTCCCAGGCGGTGGTAACAAAAATGAGAATGACATCCTGAATATCATCCTGACATTTTTCAAGGATACCCCCCACATCGTTTTTGAGCCTTCTGTTTGTAACAATCTGTTCTGCGGAAGAAATAATATCGGGTTTCATATAAATTCCCCTTTCAAATTATTTTTTAATCGGGCGAACAAGCTGCAACGGAGCTGATTTTCAGAGATTGTATAAAAACTACTCTCACCACAACTCTAAACCTGTTTAAACCTCGGATTTGGGAGTTTCCGCTAAACCGGATGCCCCGGGAACCCAATGCCACTGAATTAGCAAAATTCACTCAAAGTTACAGTCCAATACTCATGTTTTTCAAGGAGGGTGGTTCGGAGGGTAACCTCGCTTTTCCAAAAAAGCGTGGTTCCCTCTGACGGTCCCCAACCCCCCGTCGGTCCCCAATTCCCCCCGGTTGGTCCCTGATTCCAAAAGTTTTGGGATGGCGGGTGCCTGCCCGCAGGGTGGGCGCGGGGAAACTTTTTTCAAAAAGTTTTTTCCGGGAGCTGGGCAAACCGACACAAGTCTCATGAGCTATTAGATAAATCCATGCCTTAATTCATGGACATTGCCCTGGAGCCAATACCAGACTTCAGTCTGCTGGAAGGCAAAATCCCATAACCGCAAGCCTAAACCATTTCTGTTGGTTTCCCTTTTATAGTATTTGCCCCTAAACTAAAACCATTAATTTTTACAGGATTTGATTTTTCAATCTGAAAAATGTCCTTCAAAACAGTTTTTTACACAATCTCTTCAAACCTGAAGCCAGACTGAGCTGAGTCCGGGAAGTCTTCTTTTATATGCTTCCCTCCGGCTTTTCGATTTTGGGCTCTGATGTTTCAGAATCTGCCTGTGCTCGTCTTCCAGAAAGCAATCCCTGATTTCCCGGTTTGAGTAATATTTTTCCGCAGCTGAGCTTTCCCAGAATCTGTTGCCGCAGTTGATGCAGACGATTTCCATCTCTCCGGGCAGATCGAGTTTCATTTCGTCGGTAAGTCTGCCGGAGCACTTTTTGCAGGAGCGGGAGAGTATTTTAAACATAAATGCCTCCCTCTGTTCTGGCGTTGGCAAGCCAGTATCCTGTCATATCAGTGGCAAAGGAGCGTTTTCTGCCGCAGAATTCACACTGGAATTCAGCTGTGTAATAGGGTTTATCATAGCGGAAGCGGCGTTTTCCGGCTTGTATAAAATTATGCCTGCATTCCTCGCCGGGAGTTATAACTGTAATATTATTCATTTTACCTCCCTGTTAACACTTATATTTCACACTCTTATTATAATACATTTGTATCCCTTTGTCAATGCAGATATATGGCTAAATCGACGGATGAAGGCAATTATAACTACAAAAAGCCGAAGAATACTAAGGAAGAATTTTTGTGGGAATATTTTCTGTTATTTTTATAATGTTTGAAAGGGGTTTGTGTGTTATTTTTCAGGAAAGGCAGGTGCCTGCCCGCAGGGTGGGCGCAGGGTAACTTTTTTCAAAAAAGTTTTCTCCGTGAGCTGGGCAAACGGTTATAATTCCCGTGAGTGATCAGGTAAATCCATGCCTTAATTCAGTGGCATCGGAGTGTTACCCAATATGCCCGATCCCAACACAACTCAAACCAGATGCAAACTTCATAACGGAAACAAAATGCCAATAAATGCCGGATCGCAGGCGTCCCGCCTGTCCCCCCCAAAACAAATCGCCAATCGCAGACAAACCTCATAACGGCAAACCTGGCGAGCGATTGTAGGAGGGGTTTGCAACCCCGACGCGGACCCGCAGGTCCGCCCACGATACAAATTCAAACCCCAATATTCCCAAAAAAGCGTCAATCCTTCGCCAACCCCGTAAAATTTCCACCATCCCGCAAATATAAGAATTCCTGTAGAGGAGAGCCAATGTGCTCTCCCGCACCCAACCGCCAGCAAACCCTATAACAGCAAACCTGGAGAGCGATCGTAGGAGGGGTTTTTTACCCCGAAGCGAACCCGCAGGGTTCGATAACTACGCCGGCCTGCACTCCCAATCCCCGGCAGGTGCGAAAACCCGGCGCCGTTAACAAAATCAAACGAATCAAATATTCATATATTCTCAGGTTTAAATTTCCAGAACGGGCAAGATTCCGGTTCCATTGCCAGCCCTCTTCTCATGGGGTTTTCTCTGCAATAACCGACAATTTTCAGTAAATTCTCTTCCTTCCTTATCCGGTGCTCATAATACTGCTCCTGCCAGAATTGACCGGTTTTTCCCAGATATTTATTTATTTTTGATGCGGT